>NZ_DASVTO010000149.1:0-6795 GCF_036387535.1 Sphingomonas sp. | reverse complement strand
AGGCCCGCACAGCACCGCTCCGATGCGCCGGTCCGACAGCATGTCGGTGCCGTCGCGGTGGACCAGCGCGTGCAGCCCTTCGCCGCCCGCGGCCCCCGCCAGCACGACATAGCCGGCGCCGGCGCGCTGCGCCGCGGTTGCGGCCAGCATCCCCGCGCCCGCCATCGCCCCCGCGACCATCGCTACCATGCCGCGCGTATATTTATGATCCGCCGGCCCCGGCGCGGGCAGATGCGGCCGCGCGATCTCGACCAGATCGGAGGGGACGACGTGCAGCCCGAGATCCGCGATTACCACCCGCCCGCACAACGCCGCCGCCGGCTGCAGCCGGTGCGCCGGTTTCAACGCACCCAGCGCGATCGTCAGGTCGTGGGCCGGCACTACCCGGTCGAACGTCGCGCCATGGTCGCTATCGACCCCGCTCGGCACATCGACCGCAATCCGCCACCGCGCCGCCGCGGACAGCCGGTGGAGGTCCGCCAGCACGGCGGGATCCAGCCCGCGCGTCAGACCTGTGCCGAACAGCGCGTCGATCATGACCGGTGCGGACAGCGCATCGGCCAGCGTCGCCACCGGACCGTCCCACGCCGCGCGGGCGGCGGATGCGGCGTCCGATCGCGGCATGCCGATCGCCGCTACCGTTACCGCCGCGCCGCGATCCCGCAACAGGCGCGCGGCGACATAGCCGTCACCGCCATTATTGCCCGGGCCGCACAGGATCAGTGTCGGCGCGCCGCCGGCATGACGCCACGCCGCTTCGGCGATCGCGGCGCCCGCGCGGGTCATCAATGTCGCTGTCGACGCACCGCACGCCTGCTCCGCCGCGCGCATCGCCGTGGTGGTCAGGATCGGGCGCGCGATCACCGCACCGTCACCGCGGCGTGGGGGCCGGCAGGCGGTAATGATCGCCCGCGACGATGATCTCGGTGCCGTCCGCACTGGTCTTCACCATGGCGGGTTCGGCTCCGTCGGCCGTCCGTGCGCTGCGCCCATCGGCATCGACCAGGATGCGGCGAAACCCGCCATCGGGCCCCCGCAACGTCAGCAGCTGCCCATCCGCCGTCTCCGTCCGCTCCGCCGTGCAGACGATCGCATAGGTCGCGCTGGTGCCGAGCCGGCACGCGATCCGGCCAGCGCCGGCATCCTTGCCCGCGACCGCTCCGGCCGCCACCCGCGGGTCGACCGGTGCGCGGTCGCACCCCGTCATCAGCCCGGCCGTCAGCAGCCCGCCGATCAGCAGCGCGGCGTCAGATGTCCGCATAGATGTGCCGTTCCTCCCGCGCGCCGGGATGCGTCACCGCCCCGGCCCAGGCGGGACCGACATTCCGGGCATAGCGCCACAACGCCCCGGCGCCATAATCATTGACGCGCGGCCGCCATGCGCGGTGCCGCTCCGCCAGTTCGGCCTCGTCGACCAGCAGGTCGATCGTCCCCTGTTCGGCATCGATCCGGATGATGTCGCCATCCTGCACCAGCGCGATCGGCCCGCCATCGGCCGCCTCTGGCCCGACATGGCCGATGCAGAAGCCGCGCGTTCCCCCGGAAAACCGCCCATCGGTGATCAGCGCAACCCGCTCGCCCAGCCCCTGCCCATAGAGCGCGGCGGTGGTCGACAGCATTTCGCGCATGCCGGGACCGCCCTTCGGCCCTTCATACCGGATCACGATGACCGCGCCGTCCGCAATCTCGCGTGCCTCCACCGCAGCAAAGCAGTCTTCCTCGCAATCGAACACGCGCGCCGGGCCTTCGAAGACCAGTCGCTTCATCCCCGCCACCTTCACGATCGCGCCATCGGGCGCCAGCGTTCCGCGCAGGCCGACCACGCCGCCGGTCGGGCTGAGCGGGGTCTTCGCGTCGTAGATCACCTTCTGGTCGGGGTTCCACGTCACCTCGTCGATATTCTCGGCCAGCGTCTTGCCGGTCACCGTCCGGCACCCGCCGTGCAACAGCCCTTCCGCCAACAGCGTCTTCATCAGCATGTAGACGCCGCCTGCCTCATGCATGTCCTTGGCGACATAGCGCCCGCCGGGTTTCAGGTCGGCGATATAGGGTGTGGTCTTGAAGATCTCGGCCACGTCGAACAGGTCGAAATTGATGCCGGCTTCGTTCGCCATCGCCGGCAGGTGCAGCCCGGCATTGGTCGATCCACCGGTGGCCGCCACGATCCGCGCTGCATTCTCAAAGGCTTCGCGTGTGCAGATATCACGCGGCCTCAGGTTCATCTCCAGCAGGTTCATCACCTGATATCCCGCCGCGCGCGCGATCTCGTCCCGACCGCGATAGGGTGCCGGCATCATGTTGCTGTTCGGCAATGACAGGCCGATCGCCTCCCCGACGCAGGCCATGGTGTTGGCGGTAAACTGCCCCCCGCACGCCCCGTGGCCTGGACAGGCCACTTTTTCCAGCGCGGCCAGGTCCTTCAGCGGGCAATTGCCGGCGGCATGCTGCCCCACCGCTTCGAACACATCGACCACGGTCACGTCGCGATCGTCATAGCGCCCCGGCAGGATCGACCCGCCATAGACGAAGATCGACGGCACGTTCAGCCGCAGCATCGCCATCATCATGCCCGGCAACGACTTGTCGCACCCGGCAAAGGTCACCAGCGCATCATAACAATGGCCGCGCACCGACAGTTCGACCGAATCCGCGATCACCTCCCGGCTGACGAGCGAGGATTTCATCCCCTGATGTCCCATCGCAATGCCGTCGGTGACGGTGATGGTGTTGAACCGCCGCGGCAGCCCGCCATTAGCGATCACGCCTTCGCGGCAGATATCCGCCTGCGCATCCAGCGTGGTGTTGCACGGCGCGCTGTCGTTACCGGCGCTCGCCACCGCGACGAAGGGGCGCGCAATCTCCTCCTCCGTCATGCCCATCGCGTAATAATAGCTGCGATGCGGCGCCCGCTCGGGCCCGACTGAAACATGACGACTGGGCAGGCGGGATTTGTCGAACCGGTCGGACATGGCGCACTCTTTCAGGCTGTCGGCGTGTGCGCAGCGTCTTGGCGCGATCGGCGGCAGGACGCAACCGCGCCCGACGCACTCAGCGGCGCGTAAACCGCGTCCGCAGGTCCGGCCCGGCGAACAGGGCGTCGAACCTTGCATCGCCGTCCTCCTGCCCGCGCAACACCGCCCGCAACGCGGCGACGCTGGCGCCCGAATTGGCGGCGATCCGCGCCGCCATCTCCCGCCCGACCGGCTTGGCATTCGGCACCGACAGTTCGACCAGCCCGATCCGCGCCGCCTCCGCCGCATCGATCCGGTCGCCGGTCAGCAAAAGTCGTGCCGCCTGCCCCGGCCCGACCAGCGTGCGCAGCCGCTGGATGTCACCGGCCGGATAGCTGATTCCCAGCCGCGCCGGCGGGATCGCAAACGCCGCCTCCGCCCCCGCGATCCGTAGATCGCACGCCATGGCGAGCGCGACCCCCGCCCCGAAGCACCCGCCGTCGATCGCCGCGATCACCGGCACCGCCGCATCCGCCACCGCGGTCATCGCGCCGGCCATCGCCCGCCGAAAGCGTGCGACCAGGGCGGGATCGGCCATCATCGCCGCAAACTCGCCCAGGTCGGCGCCCGCGCAGAATGTGCCGGGCACGGCCGACCGCAGCAGGATCACCCGCGCCTGTCCCGCCGCCGCTCCGATCGTCCGCGCCAGGGTGTCCCAATCCGCGATCGGCACCGCGTTACGCGCAGTGGCGCGGTCCAGCGACACCGTCGCCACGCCCTCCTGGACATCATAGCCGATCATGCCCGCACCCGACTCGCCAGGCGCCACCAGATGTCCGGCACCGTCACCCGGTCACGCGACGCGGCATCCTGGAACAGCGCGAAACAGGTTGCGCCGGACCCCGACATCCGGGCCAGCACCACGCCCGGCTGCGTCGCCAACCATGCAAGCACGACCGGGATCTCCGGCCGCAGCGCGCAGGCTGGCGGTTCCAGGTCGTTGCGCGCGTCGGCCGCGACCATCAGCGGATCGCCGTCCGCCAACGGGCCGCGATCTTCGCCATCCCAGCCGGCGAAGACCGGACCGGTCGCCAGCGGCACGTTCGGATTGACCAGCAGCAGCGGCATGCCCGCCAGGGTACCGCTCGCGACGCATCGCAACGCATCGCCGCGCCCGTCGCCGCGCACCGTCCGCGACAGCAGGCAGGCCGGCACATCCGCACCCAGTCTTCCGGCGATTTCCAGCAGGGCGGGATCATCCTCCGCCATCCCGTCACGACGCGCCAGCACGCGCAGCGCCGCCGCCGCATCTGCCGATCCGCCGCCGATCCCCGCCGCTACCGGCAACCGCTTGTCCAGGATGAATCGCGCCGCCGGCCCGCCATGGCGCGCACGGTAGAGTTCGGCGGCGCGCGTCACCAGATTGTCGCCGCCCGCGATCGCCGCAGCAAACGGCCCCACGATCCGCAACGGCTCCGTGTCCGGCACGTCGTCGTGGTCCAGCGTCAGGATGTCGCCATCCTCGGCAAAGGCGAACAGCGTTTCGATTTCATGATAGCCATCGGCCCGGCGTCGGCGGACATGCAGCGCCAGGTTGATCTTGGCAAAGGCGGTCTCGATCATCGCGCTGCCATGCCCGCCACGCGCGACGCGATCAACCGGTCGCATCCATTGCCCCTTCTTGCGTGTTCACCGGCGTCGCCGAACGGCATCATATCGCCCCCGCCGTCGTCTGTAGGCGGACGCCGGGGGTGCGACCGTAACAGAGACGCAGCGCCCGTGATCCTGGCTGGACTCCGGCGTCCGCCGGCGGGGCGGCAAGTTCAAGGGGCGGCCACCGCCTGCGTCCATCCGCCGTCGATCTTCGCCTGGATGCGGGCCAGGTCCGCCGGTTCCGCGGCCACCAGCGCCGCGGCCCAGGCATAGCGCGCCTCGTATCGCCGGCCGACCGACCAGTAGGCGTCGCCCAGATGCTCGTTGATCGCGCTTTGCGCCGGATCGCCGGCCACGGCGCGTTCGAGGGTCGCAATCGCTTTCGGGGCATCCCCACGCAGATAATAGGCCCAGCCGAGCGAGTCGGTGATCGACGGATCGTCCGGACGCAACCGGCTCGCCTGTTCGATCAGCCGTTGCGCCTCAACCAGATTTTCGCGGCGTTCCAACTGCGCATAGCCCAGCAGGTTGAGGACCACCGCCTGGTCCGGCGCCACCGCCCGCGCCCGTTCCAGCACGGCCTTCGCCTCCGTCCAGTCACCGGCCTCCTCCAGCGCGCTGCCCTGCAGCAGCCACGCGGTCCAGATCGTGGCGGGCGGCGCCAGTGCGGCGGCACGGGCATAGGCCGCGGCGGCATCGCGCGACCGGCCGAGCGCCGCACGGACATCGCCCACCCGGATCCAGTCCGCCGATGTCGCGCCAGTCTGCTTCGCGGCGGCCTCGGCGGCCTGCAACGCCGCCTCATTCTCACCCTGTCGCACCAGCAGCGACAGGCGCACGTCGCGCGCGGCGACGGCAAACGGATCATCGCCGGAAATATGATCCAACGCCTGCCCCGCCGCCGGATAGCGCCCGCCGGCCTGCAACAGTTCGGCCGTCACCAGCCAGCTTTCGGCGTTGTCCGGTGCCAGGAACGACGCCATCCGCGCCAATGACAAGGCGATCGGCGTGGTGCGTTCGCGGTTCATGTCGATCGCCACCCGAACCAGCAGTTCGGCGATGCCCGCCGCCGGACCGTCGATGGCGCCCGGCAGCGTCCTGCGCGCCATGATCCGGGCGCGACCCGCGCGCAA
The DNA here is from genome assembly GCF_036387535.1 of Sphingomonas sp. Classification (GTDB taxonomy): domain Bacteria; phylum Pseudomonadota; class Alphaproteobacteria; order Sphingomonadales; family Sphingomonadaceae; genus Sphingomonas_R. The sequence goes on along the minus strand of NZ_DASVTO010000149.1, from coordinate 1,058 downwards.
TTCGGGGCCATCCCCCTCCAGCAGCGCCAGCGCGTCGCTGCGCTTGCCGCGCCGCTGCAACAGGGCTGCGGCGGCCAGCCGCAACCGCGTCTGCCGGCCGGCCGCGCGTGTCGCCTGCGCCTGGATCGCGGCGACACCCTCCACGGTCCGCCCCATGGCGAGCAGCAGCAGTGCACGCTGTTCGTCCGCATAAACACCGGTCAGGCCGACGCGTCCTCCGGCCTCCAGGATCGCGACCGGATCGCCCTGCCGCACGCCGATCGCACGCCACGCGCGCAGCGCCGGGACCAGAAACGCAAACGCTTTTTCCCGTTCGACCGCGTCGGTCGCGGCGGCGGCGGCGGTCCAGTCGCGATCGATCACCGCTTGCGTCAGGATCAGCAGGCGTCCGTCGGGCGGCAGTGCCGACTGTGCCCCCAACTGCCGGGCGGCGGCCAGCGCCAGTTCCCGATCCCCTGCGCCGATCGCCTGTCGATAGGCGCGCGTGGCCAGCATGGGATCACCGGGATTGCGCGCCATCGCCGTGGCATAACCGCGCGCGGCGATGGCGGTCCGGCCATCGGCATCCGCTGCGCGCGCCTGTACATAGTCCCTGATCGCGGATCGCGGTTCCGAACGGCTCGCGAGCGTCGGCGACGCACAGCCCGCTATCGCCATCAGGATGACCGCGCACCGCACGCTTTTGGCCCGGGGATCACATATTGGGATAGTTCGGTCCCCCTCCGCCCTCCGGCACCACCCATTTGATGTTCTGGGTGGGATCCTTGATGTCGCACGTCTTGCAATGGACGCAGTTCTGCGCGTTGATCTGCAACCTTGGATCGCCGTGTTCCGCACCCACTATTTCGTAAACGCCGGCCGGGCAATAACGCTGCTCCGGGCTGTCATACAGGTGGTAGTTGACGGCGATCGGCACCTCCGTGTCCTTCAACGTCAGGTGGACCGGCTGATCCTCCTCATGATTGACGTTGGACAGGAACACCGACGACAGCCGGTCGAAGCTCAGCACATTGTCGGGCTTGGGATAGCTGATCTTCGGCGCGATGTCCGCCCGCCAC
>NZ_DASVTO010000148.1:0-13335 GCF_036387535.1 Sphingomonas sp. | reverse complement strand
CTTCGAACGTCGCGCGACTGTCGCGCGGGCGCGATTGTTCCGAGGCCCAGGCGCCGAGCTGCGAATCGCGGCCACGGGTGGCGAAATAGGCATCGCCCTCCGCATCCGCGACGCGGGTCACCGCGCCTTCGATTCGGATCTGGCGGCGGAGCGATTTCCAGTGAAAGGTGAGCGCGGCCACCTGCGTCGCGAGCAGGTCGCCTGCCTTGCGGCCTTCGAGATTGGTATAAAAGACAAAACCGGCATCATGCCCCTTCAGCAGGACCATGCGCGCGGAAGGACGACCGTCCGGCGCCACGGTTGCCAAGCACATCGCATCCGGGTCATTGGGTTCGGCGGCCCTGGCTTCGGTGAACCAGGCATCGAACAGGGCATGCGGGTCGGTTGTCATGATGGTCCGGCGTATAGCCCAAGCCCATGAGGATTTCGATGGGGTTGGCGAACCGCCGGGGACCATGCTCTTGTGAGGGGCAGAATGGCGTCCCATCTGGTCGTTGTAAATCGGCAACAGTTGGCCTTTGATGGAAAGGGCGCGAAAGGGGCGCATGGCGGATCTCTATTCACGGCTGAATGTGGCGCGCGGCGCGACCGATGCGGACATCAAGAAGGCATATCGCAAGCTTGCCAAGGAGCTGCATCCCGATCGCAATCGCGATAATCCGAAGGCGTCGGAACGCTTTTCGGAGGTGACGCAGGCCTATGACCTGCTGTCCGACAAGGACAAGCGCGCGCAATATGACCGCGGCGAGATCGACGAGAATGGTCAGCCCAAGGCGGCGTTCGGCTATGGCGGCGGCAATCCTTTCGGCGGGGCGGCGCAGGGCGGGTTCCGACGGCCGGGCGCGGGCGGCTATGGCGGGACGACCGCGGAGAGCAGCGATTTTGGCGATATCTTCGAAGGGCTGTTCGGTGGACGGCGCGGCGCCAGCGGGCCGGCGGGCGGGTTCGGCGCGCGGCGGTCGCCGCCGGCGAAGGGCGCGGATGTCGCCTATAAGCTGTCGGTATCGCTGGAGGATGCCGCATCGCTGGCGCCGCAGCGCGTGACGCTGGCGTCGGGCAAGGCGATCGACCTGAAGCTGAGCGTGGATGCGGTCGACGGCAAGCCGATGCGGCTGAGTGGGCAGGGCGAGGAGGGACCGGCGGGCCGCGGCGACGCGATCGTGACGATCGAGATCGACAAGCACCGGTTCTACACGCGCGACGGGGAGGATATCCGACTGACGCTGCCGATCACGCTGGAGGAGGCGGTGCTGGGCGCGACGGTGCGGGTGCCGACGGTCGACGGCCCGGTCAACCTGACGGTGCCGCGCGGATCGACATCGGGCAAGACGTTGCGCTTGAAGGAGCGCGGGTTCCACAAGAAAGGCGGCGGGCGCGGATATCAATATGTCATGCTGGCCATCGATCTCCCCGGGGACGATGCCGAATTGATCGCCTTTGCCGAGAAGCGGCAGGCGGCGGGCGCGACACGCAACCCACGGACCGGGCTGGGCGTATAGACCGTTCGACCCGCATCCCTGCGGAGCGACGGGGGACGATGGTGACCGATACCCAGAGGGATCGCATGCAGATGGCCGCGATGGGCGATATATCCCCGCAGTCGCCGGAGGCACGCGCACGGCGCAAACATGGATTGGGACGGCAGATCGACAAGGTAAAACCCGGCACCTATCCGTTCGAGGTGCTGAAGCGCGTCGGCGTCGGCGTCTATTCCGACGGGTTCATCCATGCCGGCAACATCGCGTATCTGGCGTTGCTGACGCTGTTCCCGTTCTTCATCGTGGCGCTGGCCGTGGCATCGATCCTGGGGCGCAGCGACGACGGGTTGCGCACGGTCAATTCATTCCTGGAAACGCTGCCGAACGGGGTTGCCGACCTGTTGCGCGAACCGATCCTGCAGGTGCTGAAGGCGCGGACCGGGTCCCTGCTGTGGCTGGGTGCGCTGGTCGGGTTGTGGACGGTGGGATCGTTCATCGAAACGATCCGCGACATCCTGCGCCGGGCCTATGGCACCACGTTCAGCCAGCCATTCTGGCATTACCGGCTGGGATCGGTCGCGATCATCATCGGATCGGTCGTGCTGGCGCTGATCTCCTTCGTGGCACAAGGCGTGCTGACCGCAGCGGAACAGTTCATCTATCGCCTGATCCCGGTAGCGCAGAATGTGGCGGGCTGGATCGGGCTATCGCGGCTGGTGCCGGCGGCCCTGATGTTCGGCGCGCTGTACCTGCTGTTCCTGACGCTGACCCCGTCCAAATATCGCTATGGGGCATGCCCGAAATGGCCGGGCGCGTTGCTGGTAACGCTATGGTGGCTGGGCACCACCGCATTGTTGCCGGTGTTGCTGGCGTCGCTGGGCGGCTATGAGCCGACCTATGGCGGGCTGGCGGGGACGATCGTGGCGCTGTTCTTCTTCTGGACGGTGGGGCTGGGGATCGTGGTGGGCGCGCATCTGAACGCGGCACTGGCGGAAACAGTGGTTCCGGAGCTAGAGGGGGCGGCCGTCGATGACGCGACGCCGAAGGAGTGACAATGGCCGGACTGATGGATGGGAAGCGCGGGCTGATCATGGGATTGGCCAATGACCGCTCGCTGGCCTGGGGCATTGCCAAGGCGTTGCGCGCCCAGGGGGCGGACCTGGCCTTCACCTATCAGGGGGATGCGTTGTTGCGCCGGGTGAAGCCGCTGGCTGCCGAAGTCGGGTCCGATTTCCTGGTGGAATGTGACGTGTCCGACATGGCGGCGCTGGATGCCAGTTTCGCGCAGGTGGCGGAACGCTGGCCGACGATCGACTTCGTCGTGCATGCCATCGGCTTTTCCGACAAGACCGAACTGCGCGGCCTGTATGTCGATACCAGTCTCGACAATTTCCTGATGACGATGAACATCTCCGCCTATTCGTTCGTGGCGGTGACCCGGCGCGCGCGTGCGATGATGCCGGAAGGCGGGTCGATCCTGACGCTCAGCTATTATGGCGCGGAGAAGGTGGTGCCGCATTATAACGTGATGGGCGTGGCGAAGGCGGCGCTGGAAGCCAGCGTCAAATATCTTGCGATGGACCTCGGGCCGGAAAAGATCCGCGTGAATGCGATTTCGGCCGGGCCGATCAAGACCCTGGCGGCGAGCGGGATCGGCGATTTCCGCTACATTCTGAAATGGAACGAACTGAATGCGCCATTACGTCGCAACGTGACGATCGACGATGTCGGCGGCGCCGGCGTGTATCTGCTGTCCGACCTGGCATCGGGCGTGACCGGCGAGATCCACCATGTCGACGCGGGGTACAATGTGATCGGGATGAAGGCCGAGGACGCGCCGGACATCGCATTGGCGTGACGATCATTCTCCCTCTCCCCCAGGGAGAGGGAAGGGGCCCGCGGCATCGCCGTGGGAAGGGTGAGGACAGGGTTGCGGCGGGGTAGTCGGCCTCACCCTCCCACCGCCAAGCGGCGGTGGGGCCCTCCCTCTCCCGCCGGGAGAGGGTTAAAGGTCATGAGCTTCAACACATTCGGCCGATTGTTTCGGTTCACGACCTGGGGCGAGAGCCATGGGGTAGCCTTGGGCGCGGTTGTCGACGGGTGCCCGCCCGGGCTGGCGCTGAACGAGGCGGACATCCAGCCGTGGCTGGACAAACGCCGGCCCGGCACGTCGCGGTTCACGACGCAGCGGCGGGAGCCGGACGTGGTGCGCATCCTGTCGGGTGTGTATGAAGGGCGGACGACGGGGACGCCGATCAGCCTGATGATCGAGAATGTCGACCAGCGATCCAAGGACTATGCCAATGTCGCGGTCGCCTATCGTCCCGGCCATGCCGACTACGCCTATGACGCAAAATACGGGTTTCGTGATCCGCGTGGTGGCGGACGATCGTCCGCGCGCGAAACGGCGGCGCGGGTGGCCGCAGCGGCGGTGGCGCGTGCGGTGATCCCGGAGGTGCGGATCCGTGCCTATCTGACCGAGATCGGTGGCGATGCGATCGACCGTGCCGCGCACGACGATGCCGAGATCGATCGCAATCCGTTCTTCTGCCCCGATCCTGCGGCGGCGGCCCGGTGGGAAATGCTGGTCGATGCCGCGCGCAAGGCGGGATCATCGCTGGGCGCCGTGGTCGAATGCGTGGCAACCGGTGTGCCGGCAGGGTGGGGGGCGCCGCTTTATGCCAAGCTGGACGGGGAACTGGCGAGCGCGATGATGAGCATCAACGCAGTCAAGGGCGTCGAGATCGGCGACGGGTTTGCGGCCGCCCGGCTGCGCGGTGAGGATAATGCCGATGCGATGCGCCCGGGGCAGGACGGCCGGCCATTGTTCCTGGCGAACCATGCCGGCGGGATCGCGGGCGGCATCGCCACGGGGCAGCCGGTGGTCGTGCGCGTCGCGCTGAAACCGACATCGTCGATCCTGACGGCGGTCGAGACGATCGACCGGACAGGCGCGGCCGCGGAAATCGCCACGAAGGGCCGGCATGATCCCTGTGTCGGGATACGGGCGGCGCCAGTGGTGGAAGCGATGATGGCGCTAGTCCTGGCAGACCAGAAACTGCTCCACCGTGGACAGATCGGCTGATGCCGGGATGTCATGCAAAAATATCGATGAATAGCATCACTTTATAAGACGAGCTGAGCGTCCATGTTCGCCGATGTGCGTTGGTACAAGTACAGTATCACGAGAGGACGCTAACATGAAGAACTATCATTTGATTGCTGCACTTGTTGCACTTGCTCCGACTGCTGTGTTCGCGCAGGCGACAGGCCAGTCCGGCGGAACGGCGGGTGGCGGCATGACATCCGGAACACAGGGTGGTTCCGCCGGATCCAGCATGGGCACGCAGTCCGGAACGGGCATGGGAACGACGGGGTCGGGTTCGACCGGCGCCGGTTCCACGACCGATCCGACGATGTCCGGATCGACGACGTCCGGATCGTCCACTGGCGCGACGGGCAGCATGGGCGGTACCGGCGGAACGGCCGGAACGATGGGCAGCAGCACCGGCGACTCATCGGCGGCCAGCGGGTCGACGACCGGGAACACGTCGGCCACCGCGACCGGAACCGGGTCCAACGGCTCCGCCACCGGCACCACGACGACGCGTCACAAGCGGGGCAGCAAGCCGCGGATCTAAGGTCCCACATATGTGGAAAGGGCGGCTGCACGGCCGCCCTTTTTCCGTCAGCGTCGTATGCCGACCAGTGTTCCTGCCGTGTTGTCGACGCGGTGGAAATTGAATTGTGGCCATTCCCGGCGCCAGCGGCGCGCCACCAGCCGTTCGCCGGGCCGAGCGGCATCGTCCAGCAGCACCGCCCCACCCGATGGAATACGATCGAACAGCGTCGCGGCCGCACCACGCACCATGGGATGCAGGAACCAGGGCGGCCCGTCGACGATCAGCAGGTCGATCCGGTCGGGCAGCGGAACCGGGGCATACCAGGCGCCGGGCCACCCCGTGTCCTGATAATCGAGCGGTGCGGCACGGACCTCCGCCTCCAGCCCGCGATCGGCGATCAGACGGCGGGTTGCGTCCGCAAACTGCTCGCTGCCGTCGATGCTGACGAGCCGGCCGCCGCCAATCCGATCCAGGCAGTGCGCCGCGACCAGCGTGCTGGTGCCGCCGCCCAGTTCCACCACCGTTTGCGGGCGACGATCCAGGATATGACCGGCGATGATGTTGAGGAAATCCGCATCCGCGCGCCAGCTGCCGAGATCGGGCAGCGCGTCGTCGTCAAGACCGGTGCGGGCCAGCAGGGCGGCGCGGGCGGCTGGGCCGCCGTCCCCCAGGCTTTTCAACAGCCAAGGCCAGCCGACCGCGCCAGCCGCGCCCACCGCAAGCCATTCGTTGAGCATGCGGAGCGCGGATCGCAGGCGATCGGCATCAAGGATCGGGATCAGTCGTGCGATATCTGCGGGCAGGGAAATGGAAGCCTCCGTCGTCGCACGCGCCTGGGCGAGCGATGAAGCGGGCCGGCGCGTGCGTCAACCCCGTTGCGGCCGGACGGGTTCAGGCACGCGCCGATGGTCGATGCAGGCGCCAACCGATCCAGCCGATCGCCGCATAGGCCAGCAGCGCGGACCAGCCGCCCGGTACGCGGTACAGATAGACCAAGCCGAGCAGCAGCGCCGCGATCACCACCGCGCCCTGCATCGGGGGCGCGAAGAGGGTTTCGACCAGCCGGCCGAACAGCCAGCCGCCAGCCAGTGCATTGACCGCCAGCCAGAGGTAGGACCAGCCGCCGAGCGAGCCGTACAGCGGCAGCTTGATCGTGGCATAGCCCGTCATGGCGGCGGGGAAGGCATCCGCCGCGAGATGGAAGCCGAGCCCGAGCGCGAGGCCGGCGGCGACGGGGTGAAGCCAGCGGCGGGCGAGTGCCGGCAGGGCGGGCAGGAGTCCGTGGGTGAGCGCGCTGCGGTGATGGAGCAGCGGCAGATGCTGATCGAGATCGGGCAGGGTCAATCCGGCGCCGGCAGCGAGCGCAAGCGCAGCGACCGCCGCCACCGGCCAGGACAGGCGCGCCGCGCCCCGACCGACGGCGATGGCCGCGATCAGCAGGGCGAGCGCGGCGATGCCGTCAGTCCTGGAAGGGATCGCGGACCAGAATGGTGTCCTCGCGTTCCGGGCTGGTGGACACGAGCGCCACCGGGCAGCGGATCAGTTCTTCGACGCGGCGGATGTACTTGATCGCCTGCGCCGGCAGGTCGGCCCAGCTGCGGGCGCCCGCAGTCGATTGCGACCAGCCTTCGATCGTCTCGTAGATCGGCCGCACCCGCGCCTGATCGTTCGGATGCGGGGGGAGATAGTCGTAATGGCGACCGTCGAGATCATAGCCGGTGCAGATCCGCAGTTCCTCGAACCCGTCGAGCACGTCCAGCTTGGTGAGCGCGATTCCGGTGATACCGGAAACAGCCGCCGATTGCCGCACCAGCACCGCATCGAACCAGCCGCAGCGGCGTTTGCGGCCGGTGACGGTGCCGAATTCATGACCGCGTGTCCCGAGGCGCGTGCCGGTCTCGTCCTCCAGCTCGGTCGGGAACGGGCCGGAGCCGACGCGGGTGGTATAGGCCTTGACGATGCCCAGCACGAAGCCGGGCGCGGCGGGGCCGAGGCCGGAGCCGGAGGCGGCGGTGCCGGCGACCGTGTTGGACGAGGTGACGAACGGATAGGTGCCGTGATCGACATCCAGTAGCACGCCCTGCGCGCCTTCGAACAGGATGCGCTTGCCCTGCGCGCGGGCGTCGCCCAGCGTGCGCCAGACCGGCTTGGCATAAGGCAGGATGATGTCGGCGATCTCGGCCAGATCGGCGAGCAGGGCGGCGCGATCGATCGGGGGTTCGCCGAAGCCGGCGCGCAGCGCGTCATGATGGGCGAGCAGGCGATCGAGCTGCGGTCCGAGATCGTCCAGATGGGCGAGATCGCAGACGCGGATCGCGCGGCGGCCGACCTTGTCCTCATAAGCCGGACCGATGCCGCGGCGGGTGGTGCCGATCTTGCCCGCGCCCGACGCATCCTCGCGCAGCCCGTCGAGGTCGCGGTGGAAGGGGAGAATCAGCGGGCAGGTTTCGGCGATGTGCAGATTGTCGGGGGTGATGGCGACGTCCTGCGCCGCCAGTTTGGCGACCTCGTCCCGGAAATGCCAGGGATCGAGCACGACGCCGTTGCCGATCACCGACAGCGTGCCGCGAACGATGCCCGAGGGGAGCAGCGATAGCTTGTAGGTCTTGCCCGAAACCACCAGCGTGTGTCCGGCATTATGGCCGCCCTGGAACCGCACGACGACATCGGCGCGTTCCGCCAGCCAGTCGACGATCTTGCCCTTGCCTTCATCGCCCCACTGGGCGCCGATGACGGTGACGTTGGCCATGGACTCTTCGCTTTCGAGATGATGGGGTCCGAACGGACGATAGCGCCCTGCCCCTTAGAGCGGCGTGGGCGATCCGCCAACCATGCGGTGCGTGCAGCCGACGGGTTCGTCGGTGGCGGTCAGCGCGGCCACCGTGATCCAGCCATCGCGGCGGAGCGTGCGAGCGGCGGCGGGATCGGTGCCGAGCGGCAGGAATATGCGACGCGCGGGTTCCTGGCCCAGCCCGGCATCGACCAGCGGATCGATGTAGAGCGAGAAGCCGACCGCGGGTTCCTCCGCGCCGTCGGCATGCATGATCGCGTAGGAGCCACCGCGACCGACCTCGCCACGCAGGCCCTCCGCGAACAAGGAGAAGCCGATCAGGCTTTGATATTCGAAGCCGTGGCGTTCGGTAGGATCGAGCGTGAAGGCAACGCGGCCGTCGAAGGCGGCGGCGATGGCGGTGATCGCATCCAGCCGGCGATCGAGGATGTCCCACCGGCTGAACGCGCGCAGCCGGGCGAGCGCGGAGGCGAGCGGGCCGGCGGCCTCGATCAGCGGCAGATAGGCCAGCGCGCCGATCGCGGGCAGCGCACCGGCATCCTTGGCATCCAGCGCGCCGCGCAGATCGCCCAACCGTTCGGGCGCGATCGGCAGCGCGTCGGCGGCCAAGGTTTCGATCAGGTCGGGCAGCGTCAGATCGATGGTGATGGCGGTGACACCGGCCGCCTCCAGCGCCTCGATTGCGACGCGCAGGATTTCGACGATGGCGGGAATGGCATCGGTGCCGATCAGTTCGGCGCCAGCCTGCGTCAGTTCGCGTTCGGGGCGCAGTTGCGTCGCGCGCAGTTTCAGGACCGGCCCGCCATAGGCCAGCCGCAGCGGCCGTGGGCGGTGGCCCATGCGTGTGGCGGCGATGCGGCCGACCTGGCCGGTGATGTCGGGGCGCAGCGCCAGCGTGCGTTGCGACACCGGATCAACGAAGCGCAGCAGATCCTGACGCCGGGCGGATTTCAGCCGGCCGACCAGTTCCTCCTCATATTCCGCGAGCGGCGGCGAGACGCGGTCATAGCCATGGCGCCCGATCGCGACGATGATGCGGTGGAGCAGGCGCGACGCCGCCTCCGCCTGCGGCGGCAGGCGATCGCGCAGACCTTCGGGAAGGAGGCCGTTGGTCATTGGGAATCCTTGGGGTGTGATAGGTCGCGCAACCCCTCTCCCCAACCCTCTCCCCGGAGAGGAGAGGGGGCCGGTCGCGCCACGGTCTTCTGCTCCCTCTCCCCATCGGGGAGAGGGCCGGGGAGAGGGGGTGACGCAAGCGCTGCCATAATCGTCTCCATCACGCCTTCCGCGTTGCGCATGACATCGGCATTAGAGAATCGCAGGACATGGTAGCCCAACGTTTCCAGGTCAGCGGTTCGGCGGGCGTCATACGCGACTTGATGGGCATGTGTATCCCCGTCCAGTTCGATGGCGAGTTTCAAGCTGCGTGCAGCGAAATCCAGGATGTATCGACCGACCGGCACCTGACGGCTGAACTTGACGTCGAACAGACGGTGGGCACGGAGGAGGGTCCATAGCGCCTGTTCGGGTGAGGATTGGTGCGTGCGCATCGTCTTTGCGCGTGCCGTCAGTGTTGCATCGCGCTTCACGGTTGCATCCCCCCTTCCCAACCCTCTCCCCGGAGGGGAGAGGGTTCATTCTGCCGCTCCTAGAAGCGCAGCGTCGTGGCAAGCTTCACGCCGGGGAGCGCCTTCACCTGCGCCAGAACCGCATCGGGGACGCCCGAATCGACCGAGAGCAGCAGCACCGCTTCGCCACCGGCGGCGCGGCGGCCGAGGTGGAAGGTTCCGATGTTGATGCCGGCCTCGCCCAGCGTGCTGCCGAGCCGGCCGATGAAGCCGGGCGCGTCCTCGTTGACGACATAGAGCATGGTGCCGGCCAGATCGGCCTCGATCTTCACGCCGAAGATCTCGACCAGGCGTGGTTGTGCGTTGGCGAACAAGGTGCCGGCGACCGAGCGCTGCCCCTCCGGCGTGGTGACGGTGACGCGGACCTGGGTGTTGTAATCACCTTCCCGGTCATGGCGGACCTCACGGACGTCGAGGCCGCGTTCCTTGGCGAGGAAGGGCGCGTTCACCATGTTCACCGTGTCGGAATAGACACGCATCAGCCCGGCCAGCACCGCGCCGGTGATCGGTTTCTGGTTGAGTTCGGCGGCCGCGCCCTCGACCTCGATCGAGACCGCGTCGATGCGGGTTTCCAACTGGCCGACCAGGCTGCCGAGGCGTTCGGCCAGCGCCATATAGGGCTTGAGCTTGGGCGCTTCCTCCGCCGACAGGCTGGGCATGTTGAGCGCGTTGGTGACGCCGCCCGACATCAGGAAGTCAGCCATCTGTTCCGCGACCTGGATCGCGACATTGACCTGCGCCTCCGTGGTGGACGCGCCAAGATGCGGGGTGGAGATGAAATTGGGCGTGCCGAACAAGGGCGATGCCTTGGCCGGTTCCTCCACGAACACGTCGAGGGCAGCGCCGCCGACCTGGCCGCTGTCGAGTGCGGCCTTCAGCGCGACTTCGTCGATCAGGCCGCCGCGCGCGCAATTGATGATGCGGACGCCCTTCTTGGTCTTCGCCAGTGCTTCGGCCGACAGGATGTTGCGGGTGCTATCGGTGAGCGGAGTATGGAGCGTGATGAAATCCGCGCGGGCGAGCAGTTCGTCGAGCGTGACCTTCTCGATCCCCAGCTCGATGGCGCGCTCGGGGGTAAGAAACGGATCGAAGGCGACGACCTTCATCTTCAGTCCACGGGCGCGGTCGGCGACGATCGAACCGATATTTCCGGCACCGATCAGGCCCAGCGTCTTCGACGTCAGTTCGACGCCCATGAAGCGGTTCTTCTCCCACTTGCCGGCCTGGGTCGAGGCGTCGGCCTCCGGCAACTGGCGCGCGAGCGCGAACATCAGCGCGATGGCATGTTCGGCGGTGGTGATCGAGTTGCCGAACGGCGTGTTCATGACGACGACGCCGGCGGCGGACGCGGCGGGGATGTCGACATTATCGACGCCGATGCCGGCGCGGCCGACGACCTTGAGATTGGTGGCGGCGGCCAGGACGTCCCTGGTCACCTTGGTCGAGGAGCGGATGGCGAGGCCGTCATAGCCGCCGATCATCGCGATCAGCTCTTCCTTGGTCTTGCCGGTGATCTCGTCGACCTCGACCCCGCGTTCGCGGAAGATCTGGGCGGCGCGGGGGTCCATTTTATCGGAGATGAGGACTTTGGGCATGGGTGGGCTTTCTGAAGAGAATTCGTCATCCCGGCGCAGGCCGGGATCTCGCCTGGGCTTGGGATGAGCGCTTTATCTGAGGGAGATCCCGGCTTTCGCCGGGATGACGGGGTCGGTAGGGAGGTCTTTAAACGGCGCTGGCCTGGGCGAAGGCCCAGTCGAGCCAGGGGCCGAGCGCTTCGATGTCCGCGGTGTCGACGGTGGCGCCGCACCAGATGCGGAGGCCAGGCGGCGCGTCGCGGTAGCCGCCGATGTCGTAGGCGGCGCCTTCGGACTCGAGCAGCGCCACCATCTTCTTGAGGACCGCCTCGTCGGTGGCGACGGTCAGGCAGACGCTGGTCCGGGAGCGGATCGCGGGATCGGCGGCGAGATGGCCGAGCCAGTCGCGATCGGAAACGATCCTGTCGAGCGCGGCGGCGTTGGCATCGGAACGGGCGATGAGCGCATCGGCACCACCCAGCGACTTGCCCCATTCGAGCGCGAAGATCGCATCCTCGACCGCGAGCATCGAAGGGGTGTTGATCGTCTCGCCCTTGAACACGCCTTCGGCCAGCTTGCCCTTGGATACCAGGCGGAACACCTTGGGCAGCGGCCAGGCGGGGGTATGGGTTTCGAGCCGTTCGACCGCGCGCGGGCCGAGGATCAGGACGCCGTGCGCGCCTTCGCCGCCCAAGACCTTTTGCCAGCTGAAGGTCGCGACGTCGATCTTCGTCCAGTCGATGTCATAGGCGAACACGCCCGAGGTGGCGTCGGCGAAGGACAGCCCCTCGCGATCGGCGGGAATCCAGTCGGCGTTCGGCACGCGCACGCCGCTGGTGGTGCCGTTCCAGGTGAAGAGGACGTCGGTCGACCAGTCGACGGCGGCGAGATCGGGCAGCTGGCCATAGTCGGCGCGGATCACGGTCGGGTCGATCTTGAGCTGCTTGACCGCATCGGTCACCCAGCCTTCGCCGAAGCTTTCCCAGGCCAGTGCGGTGACGGGCCGCGCGCCGAGCATCGTCCACATCGCCATTTCATAGGCGCCGGTGTCGGAGCCGGGGACGATGCCGATACGGTGGGTATCGGGCAGGCGCAGCATCTCGCGCATCAGGTCGATGCAATAGTGCAGGCGCGTCTTGCCGATCTTCGACCGGTGCGAACGGCCCAGTGATTGCGTGTCGAGTTTGGAAGCGTCCCAGCCGGGCGGTTTTGCGCAGGGGCCGGACGAGAAAAACGGACGCGCAGGGCGCGCATCGGGACGTGCAGTCATATAGTCTCTCCTCACAGAGAGCACGCGCCGCGTTGGGACGGCGTGGCCCGCCGCGGGGTCTACGGGCAATCGCCCCCAAGTCAAGCGACCTTTCGGACCCGCGCGCGACCGATGGGGTGACGGCCCGCCGCGCGGCGGGCTAAGGCACTGTGATGATAGGCGCGTTCCTTCTGGCCCTGCGGCAACTGCGCGATCCCGCGATCCTGCGCGTGGTGATCGGATCGGTGGCGGTGACGCTGCTGATCTTCGTGGCGGGGGGATATGGGCTGTATCGCTGGCTGGAGTCGGCGGATGTCTGCGTGGGTGCGGGCGCGGTGGCGCTGTGCACGCGCGACCTGGCCGGGCTCGGCACGGTCGCGGTGGAGGTGCTGGCGCTGTGGTTCCTGTTCCCCGCCGTCGCGATTGGCGTGACCGGGGCCTGGTCGGACAGCGTGGTCGCGGCGGTGGAGCGGCGCCATTATCCGGCGGCGGCAAGCGCGGCGCGGCCGCCGGGTTGGGGGCGGAGTGTTGCGATGGGGCTGCGATCGGCGGGGCGGCTGATCGGCTATAATGTGGTCGCGCTGCCCTTCTACATCCTGTTGATCGTTACCGGAGTTGGGCCGTTCCTGCTGGCGCTGGCGGTCAACGGCGTCGTGCTGGGACGCGACCTGTGGGAGATGGTGGCGGCGCGGCACATGGCATCCGCCGCGATAAAGCGGGAACTGGGCGAAACCCGGCCGGTCCGGCTGGGCCTGGGGCTTGTCGCGGCCGTGCTGTTCGTGGTTCCGGTCGTCAATCTGATCGCCCCGATCCTGGGCGCGGCGATGGCAACCCACCTGTACCACCGGAGGCGGCGATGAGGAAAACGGCGAGGCTGGCGGCGGCGGCGGGACTGGCGGCGCTGGCGGGATGCGCGACCGCGCCGCCCGCACCCCGGCCGACCGCAGAGCGGGCATTGCCGCCCGTGCCGGCGGTCAACCCGGCCGGGTTGG
>NZ_DASVTO010000147.1:0-28866 GCF_036387535.1 Sphingomonas sp. | reverse complement strand
CATGGGCAACCCGCTTCCGCCGCCTCGTCAAAGACTACGAGCGCTATGCCGAAACACTCGCGGGACTTCACGTCGTCGCCTTCGCCTGCCTCATGATGAAACAGGCCGTTGCTATCGCCGCAGGTTCATAACAACCTCTAGCTATCATGGCGTCCCAGACGCCGGGTGCCGCAGTGCTCAAAGCTGAACAGAGAAATGGCGCGCCCGACAGGATTCGAACCTGTGACCACAAGCTTAGAAGGCTAGTGCTCTATCCAACTGAGCTACGGGCGCTTGCGAGGCTGGTCGCACAATCAGACCCAGTTTTACAGCCATTTTTCGGAACTAATAAGAGGTTTCGTGGCGAGTTTCCGTTTGGGGCTTGACCGGCATAAGCGTTTCCAGCGGCCCGCATCGCTTTCGATTTGAGGTGTGACGAAAGATTTTTCTGCCCGCGCTTCGCGGTTCGCGCCGCGATCGTGCAAGCGCTGTGACGAAAGCCGGATTTCCTATTTGGGAGTCATCCGCTAACCCACAGGTCCTGCGCTTAGAAATGGGACGGTCGGTGCAATGCCGCCCCTCATCGCTTTGCCAAAGGGATTTGCCATTTCGGTTCAGGCCATGACATGCGTTGCGAGGAACATCATGCAGCAGGATCCTATCGTCATTGCGAGCTACGCCCGCACCGCCATGGGAGGATTTCAGGGCGTTTTTGCGCCGGTCAAGGCAACCGAGCTGGGAGCGACCGCCGTTCGCGCCGCGGTTGAGCGGGCACGGGCTCCGGCGGACCTGATTGACCGCATCTATATGGGATGCGTGTTGTCCGCGGGACTTGGGCAGGCGCCGGCCCGGCAGGCGGCGCTGGGCGCGGGGCTGCCGGAATCCGTGCAGGCGACGACCGTGAACAAGATGTGTGGTTCGGGAATGCAGGCTGCGATCATGGCCTGTGAGGCCCTGCAGGCAGGCGCGGTCGAGATTGTGGTCGCGGGCGGGATGGAGAGCATGACCAACGCACCCTATGCGTTGCCGAAGCACCGGTCGGGCGCCCGCATCGGCCATGATCGCATCGTCGATACGATGATGATGGACGGGCTGGAGGATGCCTATACGCCCGGCAAGGCGATGGGCGCGTTTGCGCAGGACACCGCCGATGTCTATCAATTCACCCGCGAGATGCAGGACGCCTACGCCCTGCGATCACTGGAAAGGGCGCGGGGCGCGATTTCCAGCGGCGCATTCGCCAAAGAAATCGTGCCGGTGTCGGTGACGACGCGTGCCGGCACGAAAATCGTCGACACGGACGAGCAGCCAGGCGGCGCCAAGCCGGAGAAAATTGCCGGATTGCGACCGGCCTTTGCCAAGGAGGGTACGATCACCGCGGCCAGTTCGGCATCGATCTCCGATGGAGCCGCGGCGTTGATCCTGACACGGCGGAGTGTTGCCGAACGGCTCGGCATGGCGCAGGTCGCCCATGTCGTCGGCAGTGCAGGTCATGCCAATGCGCCCGCATTGTTCACCACCGCACCGGTCAAAGCCATCGAGACCCTGCTCCGGAAGATCGGGTGGTCCGTCGATGACGTCGATCTGTTCGAGGTCAACGAGGCATTCGCCGCGGTCGCGATGATCGCCGCGAAGGATCTGCAAATCCCCAGCGACAAGATCAATGTCCATGGCGGGGCGACGGCGCTGGGCCATCCCATCGGCGCGTCCGGCGCGCGGATCATCGCGACGCTGCTTTCTGCACTGGAACAGCGTGGCGGTCGCCGTGGCGTGGCCAGCCTGTGCATCGGTGGTGGCGAAGCGACGGCGATGGCGTTCGAGTTGATCGTTACGAACAGGTGACGCGTCCATCACCACTGTCCCTGACAATATGGTGGTGACCCCAACGGGAATCGAACCCGTGTTTTCGCCGTGAAAGGGCGACGTCCTAGACCGCTAGACGATGGGGCCGTGCAGCGTGGATGCCGATTAGGCGGAAGCGGGCAAGGGGTCAAGCCGTGATCCCGTCAATCGGCCCAGGCGGCATCGTCCAGATGCATTTCCGCATTCGGACGGCTGCCCCAATCGTCGATCCGGACGCGGCCGGCGATCCAGAGGCGGCGGTCGGGGCCGGCGGCGAGCAGCGCCTGGCCGAGCGGGGTATCGGCATGGCGGAAGGCGATGGTCTTGATCGCGCGTCCGTCCGCGCCCGACATGATCGCGCGAACATGACCATTTCCGACGATATCGGCGCGGATCACGCGAACGGGGCCGGCGGCGATCCGTGGCGCCGGCCATCCCATGCCATATGGCCCGCCGCTGTCGAGCGAGGCCACCAATTCGGGCGTCACGCCACCCGGTGCGACCACGGCGTCGAACAGGATGGCGCGGTCGCGGCGGGCGATCGCGACGTCCCGGGCCAGCCGGTCGTCGAGGAAGGCCGTAAGCGCGGCGATGGTGTCGGCCCGCACCGTCAGGCCGGCGGCCATGGCGTGGCCACCGCCGGCAAGCAGCAGCCCGCTGTCCCTGGCCGCCAGGATGGCGGCGCCGAGATCGACACCGGCGATCGAGCGGCCAGAACCCTTGCCGATACCCTCCGCATCAAGGGCGATGACGATGGCGGGGCGGCCGAGCTTTTCCTTCAGGCGGCCGGCGACAATGCCGATCACGCCGGGGTGCCAATCCGATCCGGACACGACCGCGACCGCCCGGTCGCCCGTCGCATGCAGCGCGGCGTCGGCGGCTTCGTTGACGGTGGTTTCGATCGTGCGGCGATCTTCGTTCAGGCGATCCAGTTCGGCGGCGAGTGTGCGGGCTTCCTCCGGATCATCGGTGGTGAGCAGGCGCACGCCGAGATCCGCGCGCCCGACCCGGCCGCCGGCGTTGATGCGCGGACCGAGTGCGAAACCGAGATCGGTGCAGGTGGGCGTGCGCGAAAGCCGGGCGGCGTCGGCCAGAGCGGCCAGGCCGACGTTGCGGCGTGCGGCCATGACCTTCAGCCCTTGTGTCACGAAGGCGCGGTTGAGACCGCGGAGCGCCGCGACGTCGGCCACCGTGCCGAGGGCGACCAGATCGAGCAGGTCGAGCAACCGGGGTTCGGGCCGATCGGCGAAATGGCCGCGGCGGCGCAGGACCCGCAGCAGCGCGCTGCCGAGCAGGAAGGCGACGCCGACCGCGGCAAGATGACCGAAGGCAGCGCCTTCGGCTTCGTCGAGGCGGTTGGGGTTGACCAGAGCATGCGCGATCGGGAGCGCGCTGGCGCATTTGTGATGATCGACCACGATGACGTCGACGCCGGCGGCGTGAGCGGTGGCGAGCGGTTCATAGGATTGCGCGCCGCAATCGACGGTGACGATCAGCGACGCACCGTCATTCGACAGCCGGGTCAGCGCCGCAATGTTGGGGCCATAGCCTTCGAGGATCCGGTCGGGGATGTAGACGGTGGGGGCGAGGCCGAGCGCGCGCAGCAGCCGTACCATCAACGCCGCGGACGTTGCGCCGTCCACGTCGTAATCGCCGAAGATCGCGACCGTTTCCCCGCCGGAGACCGCCGCGGCGAGGCGATCGGCGGCGCGGTCCATGTCGCGGAAGATCGACGGATCGGGCATGAACCCGCGGATCGTGGGGGTGCGGTGTTCGTCCACCGCGTCGCGCGGACAGCCGCGCGCCATCAGCAACTGCGTGACGAGATCATCCGGCTGGAAACCGGGGTCATCCGCCACACCGACCGCACCCGACCGTCCGCGCCAGCGCCACGCCTGCCCCAGGATGGACGATTCGATTCCGAGGAAGGCAGCAGACGTCACGGGGCCTTGTGATGCTCCCCCTTCACCCAGCGGACGGTGCGCGAACTGGCGCGCATCACGACGCTTTCGGTGGTCATGATGCCGCCCTTCTTGCGCTTCACGCCCGCAAGCAGCGAGCCGTCGGTGACGCCGGTCGCCGCGAAGATCGCATCGCCGCGCACCAGATCGGACAGATGGTAGATGCGGTCGAGATCCTCGACCCCCCATTTCGCCGCGCGGCCGCGTTCATCGTCGTTGCGGAACAGCAGACGGCCCTGGAACTGCCCCCCGACGCAGGCGAGCGCCGCGGCGGCGAGCACGCCTTCGGGTGCACCGCCGGAGCCGAGATAGATGTCGATGGTCGTGTCCGGATCGGTGACCGCGATCACGCCGGCGACATCGCCGTCCGGGATCAGCATGATGCCGCAACCGAGACCACGCAGTTCGGCGATCAGCTTTTCATGGCGGGGACGATCGAGCACGCAGGCAATGATTTCATGGGGTTCGACCCCCTTCGCGGCGGCCAGCGCGCGAACATTTTCGCTGGGCGTGCGATCAAGCGAGACGAGATCGTCGGCATAGCCGGGCCCGATCGCCAGCTTGTCCATATAGACGTCGGGCGCGTTCAGCAGCCCGCCTTCCTCCGCAATGGCGAGGACGGCCAGCGCATTCGGGCCGGCCTTGGCCGTGATGGTGGTGCCTTCGAGCGGATCGAGCGCGATGTCGATCTTCGGTCCGCGGCCGGTGCCGACCTTTTCACCGATGAACAGCATCGGGGCTTCGTCCCGCTCCCCTTCGCCGATGACGACGGTGCCGTCGAAATCGAGTTCGTTGAAGGCGGCCCGCATCGCTTCGACCGCGGCGGCATCGGCGGCCTTTTCATCGCCGCGCCCGACGAGGGTGGAGGCCGCGATCGCCGCCGCTTCGGTGACGCGAACCATTTCGAGGACGAGCACCCGGTCGAGGGCGTTGCTTGCTTTCACCATGTGATCTGCCATCCTCAAAGCCTGTCGCTTACGGCATCGGCGATAGTGTCGGGGGTGTGGGTTGTCGAGGCCAATAGCCCGGCCCGCACCGCCCCTGACAGCGGTGTCGCGCGGGCCGTCATACGTCGAGAATGTGCATCAGCATCGGGCGGCCGGTGATGCTGGGTGAACCGTCGAGCCGGTCGAGCGCATCGCTGACCGCGCGTTCGGGGCAAATGTGCGTCACCAGCACCAGCAGCACGCGACCGTCGGGCGTTGCACCGCGTTGCACCATGCTTTCGATCGACACGCCGGCGTCGCGCATCGCGGCGGTGATTTCCGCCAGCACGCCGGGCCGGTCGGCGACCGTGAAGCGGAGATAGGCACGGCCGCGGCGATCACCGGTCGGCGCCGTGGCGGGGGTGGCGAGCGCGGCGACCGGCATGGCGAAGGCGGGGCCGGTTTCGCCGCGGGCGACGTCGATCAGATCGGCGACCACCGCCGACGCGGTCGGACCTTCGCCGGCGCCGCGGCCTTCGAACAGCAGGCGACCGACGAAATTGCCCTCCGCCACCACGGCATTCAGCGATCCCGCAACATGGGCGAGCGGGTGACGGACCGGCACCAGGCAGGGATGGACGCGCTGGAACAGCCCCTTGCCATCCGCTTCCCCCAGGCCAATCAGCCGGACGCGGTAGCCGAGTGCCGCGGCCTCCGCGATGTCGGCCGCCAGGACATGGCGGATGCCGGATACGGTGACCGCCGGAAAGTCGATCGCGGTGCCGAACGACAGGCTGGCGAGGATCGACAATTTGTGCGCGGCGTCGATGCCGTCGATGTCGAAGCTGGGGTCGGATTCCGCATAGCCCAGCGCCTGCGCATCGGCGAGGACGTCGGCAAAATCGCGCCCCTCCGACTCCATGGTGGTCAGGATATAATTGCAGGTGCCGTTGAGGATTCCATAGACGCGGGCGATTTCATTGGCAGCGGCGCCTTCGCGCAGGCCCTTGATCACCGGGATCCCGCCGGCCACCGCGGCTTCGTATTTCAGCGCGGCGCCGGATTTTTCCGCGGCCTCCGCAAGTTCGAGACCGTGATGCGCGATCATCGCCTTGTTCGCGGTGACGAAGGCACGACCCTGCGCCAGCGTGGTGCGGGCCAGCGTCAGCGCCGGGCCGTCCGATCCGCCGATCAGTTCGACCACCGCATCGATATCGCCGCGCGCCGACAGCGTGGCGGCATCGTCGACCCAGTCGAACCGCCCGAGATCGAACCCACGGTTGCGGGTACGATCCCGGGCGGAGACGGCGACGATGTCGATCGCGCGGCCGGCGCGGCGTTCGATCAACGCGCGGTTGGTGTCGAGCAGCTTGACCACGCCGCCGCCAACGGTGCCGAGCCCGGCCAAAGCGATCCTGAGCGGCGTGGTCATGGCGTCATTCCCCGGAAACTGGTGCGATGTGCGTCCTACCGCGCTGGTGGTGCGGTGCAAGCCGGAACGGGCGCGGCGGCAGGGTCGTTATTCTGGCCTGGTCATGAGAAGGAGCCGGATGATGGGTGACGACACGGACAAGCCACAGCCGCCGCAGGAGAAGGACGCGATGCTGGAAGAAGGGCAGGCGGATTATGGATCGGCGGGGCAGCAGGCCGTCGAGGGCGTGAACAAGGCGCGGGAGAAGGACAAGGAGTAGCGGTTTCCGGTCGGTTCGGGCTTGCGGCGGGTGTTCTCGACAGGCTCGAACCGAACGGAATTTGGGTAGCGGGTCGGGGCGAGGCTGCCGAGGGTTTTCGGCAGGCCCGCCTTACGACTTGTGAGTGTCAGTCGCGCAGGTCGGCGGGGACGAGGCCGCCATTTTGGGCGAGGCGGGTCATGACCTGGCGGTGGAGCCAGATGTTCATCGCCGCGCTGTCTTCCGTGCTGCCCGTATAGCCGAGTTCATGGGCCAGTTCGGTGCGATTCTGGCGGCTGCTGTCCAGACCGAGCAGCGTCATCAGATCGACGATCGATGTGCGCCAGTTGCTCGGCCGTCCGGCGGCGGCGGCCTTGGCGGTCAGGATGGCTTCGACATCGACCGGCGCCTGCGCGGTCGGGGCCGGGGTGACCGGCAGGACCGGAGTGGCGGGGGCGGGCGAGATGCCGGCCGGGGCGTGCGGCGCGGCCGGGGCATGCGGCGCGGCGGATGCGGGTTCCGGCGTCGGCGCGGGATGCGCGGCGCCGATGCCGGTGCCGAGCAGGCCCTTGTCACCGAAGATGGCGTGCTGGATCTTGTCGAAGATGCTCATGCGGTTCGTCCTTGTTGTGGGATCGGGAAGGGGAACGAGCCCGGGTCGTGAAGGATGCGGCAGGCCGGCGGAAATCTGACTCCGTCGGTCGCGGCGGCGGGCAGGGGATCGGGTGTCACGGGCGGTTCGGGGACGAGGCGCGCGGCGGCGGCGGGTGCCCTGGCAGGTGCGTCATGTTCGGCCGGGGCAGGATCACCGGGGGCGTCGGGGGCGTCGCGGGCGTCGGACGTGTGCCAGGGCGCACCGCCGGCGGCGAACCAGGCATCGCGTTCGGCGGCGGCGGCGATGCGGGCGGGATTGGCGGCTTCCCAGCGATCGGCGACCTCCTGCTCCTCCCAGCTCAGCGCGCGGTTATAGTCCGGGTCGCCATGGTCGAATTCCTGCCAGCCGGTGAAACCCGGCGGCGCGATGAAGTTCGTGCGCCAGGTCTTGGCATCATGGCGCCAGACGCGGGGGGCGGGGGCGTCGTGCGAGTCGCCGTCGGCGTCATCATCGCCGACGTCCGGGTCGGTCGACAGGCGGACGCCGCCGGTACCCGCCGCATCGCAGACGGCAAGCGCATGTTCGAGCAGGCGGGCGCGTCCGGCGAAGCTCTGCATCAGTTCGGCGACTTCCTCCCCCGGCAGTTCGGGCGGGCGGGTGCGCGTGGCCGCGTTTGCGGGTGGTGCAGCTGGAGCGGGCGGGATGATGGTCAGCAGGCCGGCGGCCTCCGCACGCGCCCAGTCGGTCGCGGTCCAGGCGGCGCGATCGGCCGGATCGAGCCGGGCATGGTTGCGCGGGGCGGGACCGGCGGCGGGCGATGGCGCCGTGGGTGGCGGCGGGGCGAGTGGCGGCGCGGTGGGCGGCGGCGCGGTGGGCGAAGTTTCACAAGTTGTCGCCTGGACCGCGCCTGGCGTTGCGGGGGTGATCGTATCCGGCGCGGTATCATCCGCCGTCGCATCCGGATCGCCCGCGCGCAGCCAGCGGTCCGCATGGGCGAGCGCAGGGACGCTGGCCTCCCCCTCCGCCAGCGCGCAGGCGACGAACAGCCGCGCGCGGGCGGGGCCGGCATCGGTGGCGATCAGATCGAGATAGGCGTCGAACCCCGCCGCGACGCTGCGCACCGCCTGCGCCGGATCGGCGGCGGGTGTGTCGGCTGTGGCGGGCGCGGCGGCGGCCGGGCGGGCGACGGGTTCGGCATCGGCCAGCCGGTCGAGCCGGGCGAGCATCGCCTGCGCCAGGCGATTGTCGTAGCGATGGCGTTCGACCACGCTGCCGTCCGCGCGGGTGATGATGTCGACCTGACCCTCCAGCGCGCGCGCGAACAGCGTGTCGGCCAGCACTTCCCGCGCGTGCAGGTTCGCCGCGGCCCAACCGAGCGCGAACGCCGCGCCGCCCGCGCGCCGCCGGAACGCATAGGCCGCAGTGGGGGTGAGCCCGACCAGCTGACAGGCGTCGCGTACCAGAAACCCCTCCGCGATCGCGGCCAGGAAACGCGCCTGGCGATCCGGGGTCCAGCCATCGGCGCAGGTCCCGTGCCCGGACGGCGCGGGCCGCGCCACAGCGGATTGTGGCGAGACAGTGGGTGCGGTGTCGGGCATGCGGCGTCCTCCCGGATGGGCCAAGCGGACCCGAGGCGATAGGCCGGTTTCGGTGATGTAGGACAGGATTTTCGGGGATCGGGTTCGGGCGGGGATCACGGCGGATGGGGCGTCGGTGCCGCACCCTCACCCCCCCACCCGCTGGCGCGGGCGGGCCCCGCCCTCTCCCGGTGGGAGAGGGGTAAGGGGCGACTTGATTCAAACCGTCTGAGAGCTACATTTTTCTGCGGTGAAGATGGGCGGCCCTTGTTGGACGGCCCTTACCTGTGGTCGACCTATCGCGCGGATTTCAGCAGGGGTTTCAGATAGCCGCCGGTGTAGCTGCGCGGTTCCCTGGCGACCTGTTCGGGGGTGCCGACCGCGACGACCTCGCCGCCCTTGTCGCCGCCCTCCGGCCCCATGTCGATGACCCAGTCCGCGGTCTTGATGACTTCGAGATTATGTTCGATCACGACCACGCTGTTGCCGTTGTCGACCAGCGCGTGGAGCACTTCGAGCAGTTTGCGGACATCCTCGAAATGGAGGCCGGTGGTGGGTTCGTCGAGGATGTAGAGCGTCTGGCCGGTGGCGCGGCGGGCGAGTTCCTTGGCGAGCTTGACGCGCTGCGCCTCGCCGCCGGACAGGGTGGTGGCCTGTTGCCCGACCTTGACATAGCCGAGGCCGACCTCCGCCAGCATGGCCATCTTGTCGCGGATTGGGGGCACCGCCTTGAAGAACTCGACCGCGTCCTCCACCGTCATGTCGAGGATGTCGGCGATGCTCCTGCCCCGAAACTTCACCTCCAGCGTTTCGCGATTGTAGCGCTGGCCATGGCAGACGTCGCAGGTGACGTAGACGTCGGGCAGGAAGTGCATCTCGATCTTGAGCACGCCGTCACCCTGGCACGCCTCGCACCGGCCGCCCTTCACGTTGAAGCTGAACCGCCCGGGCTTGTAGCCGCGCGCCTGGGATTCCGGGAGCGCGGCGAACCAGTCGCGGATATTGGTGAAGGCGCCGGTATAGGTGGCGGGGTTGGAGCGCGGGGTGCGGCCGATCGGCGACTGGTCGATGTCGATCACCTTGTCGCAATATTCGAAGCCGGTGATGCGTTCGTGGCTGCCCGCGATCATGCGCGCGCCGTTCAGGTTGCGCGCGGCGGCGGCATAGAGCGTGTCGATCGTGAAGCTCGATTTCCCCGAGCCCGACACGCCGGTGATGCAGGTGAAGGTGCCGAGCGGGATCGACGCGGTCACATCCTTGAGATTGTTCGCGGTGGCACCCTTCACCGTGATCTTCTTGCCATTGCCCTTGCGGCGCTTTTCCGGGAGCGGCACGCTGCGCCGCCCGGTGAGATAGTCGCCGGTCAGGCTGGCCGGATTGGCGAGGATGTCGTCCAGCGTGCCTTCCGCGACGATCGCGCCGCCATGGACGCCGGCGCCCGGCCCCATGTCGATGACATAGTCGGCGGTGCGGATCGCATCCTCGTCATGTTCGACGACGATGACGGTGTTGCCGAGATCGCGGAGCCGTTTCAGCGTGACGATCAGCCGGTCATTGTCGCGCTGGTGCAGGCCGATCGAGGGTTCGTCGAGCACGTAGAGTACGCCCGACAGGCCGGAGCCGATCTGCGACGCGAGCCGGATCCGCTGGCTTTCGCCGCCGCTGAGCGTGCCCGACGTGCGATCGAGATTGAGATAGTCGAGCCCGACATTGTCCAGGAAGCCGAGCCGCTCGACGATCTCCTTCAGGATCGGGGTGGCGATCTGGCGCTGCTGGTCGCTCAGATGATCGGGCATGGTGCGGAAGAAGGCGAGCGCGGGGCCGACCGCGCGGCGGGTGGACAGGCTGATATCCTCGCCCGCGATCTTGACCGCGAGCGCCTCCGGTTTCAGCCGGCTGCCGAGGCAGACCTCGCATGGGGCGGCGGACTGATATTTCGACAGTTCCTCGCGCATCCACGCGCTGTCGGTGCTGAGCATGCGGCGTTCGAGATTGCCGAGCACGCCTTCGAACGCCTTGCTGACCTCGTAGGATTTCTTGCCGTCGATGAAACGCAGCGTGACCGGCTTGCCGCCGGTGCCGCGCAGGATGATCTGGCGCTGCTCCTCGGTCAGTTCGCCCCATGCGGTGTCGAGCGAGAAGGTGAACGCCTTCGCCAGGCTGGCCAGAACCTGCATGTAATAGGGGCTGGGCGGGTTGGATTTCG
The DNA here is from genome assembly GCF_036387535.1 of Sphingomonas sp. Classification (GTDB taxonomy): domain Bacteria; phylum Pseudomonadota; class Alphaproteobacteria; order Sphingomonadales; family Sphingomonadaceae; genus Sphingomonas_R. The sequence continues at coordinate 18,110 of NZ_DASVTO010000147.1, read as the reverse complement.
CCCAGGGCACGACCGCGCCCTTCTTCAGCGAGAGATGTTCGTTGGGGACGATCAGCTGGGGATCGAAATAGAGCTTTTCCCCCAGGCCGTCGCAGGCAGGGCAGGCGCCTTGCGGCGCGTTGAACGAGAACAGGCGCGGTTCGATTTCCGCGATGGTGAAGCCGCTGACCGGGCAGGCGAATTTTTCGGAGAAGACGATGCGGTTGTCGGGGATGTTCTTGCCCGCAACGGCTTTCTTTGCGGCAACGCCTTTGTCCGATTCCGTTCGGTTCGAGCCTGTCGAGACCCCTTCGGCCTTCGTGGCTGCGTCGGGGTTCTCGACAGGCTCTAACCGAACGGTGTTCGCGGTCGCGCCCTTGTCGACCAGGTCGACATAGACCAAGCCGTCGGTGAGCTTCAGCGCGGTTTCCAGGCTCTGGGCGAGGCGGGTGCCGATGTCGGCGCCGACGACCATGCGGTCGACCACCACCTCGATGTCATGCTTGTATTTCTTGTCGAGCGCGGGCGCGTCCTCGATCTCGTACATCGTGCCGTCGATGCGGACGCGGGTGAAGCCGGCGCGCTGCCATTCCTGCATCTCCTTGCGATATTCGCCCTTGCGGCCGCGGACGACGGGGGCGAGCAGCAGGAAACGCGTCCCTTCCGGCAAAGCCGCGACGCGGTCGACCATCTGGCTGATCGTCTGCGCGGAGATCGGCAGGCCGGTTTCGGGCGAATAGGGAATGCCGACACGCGCCCAGAGCAGGCGCATATAATCGTAGATCTCGGTCACGGTCGCAACCGTCGAGCGCGGATTGCGCGAGGTCGTCTTCTGTTCGATCGAGATGGCGGGGGACAGCCCCTCGATATGATCGACGTCGGGTTTCTGCATCAGTTCCAGGAACTGGCGCGCATAGGCGGACAGGCTTTCGACGTAGCGGCGCTGCCCCTCCGCATAGATGGTGTCGAAGGCGAGCGAGGATTTGCCGGACCCGGACAGGCCGGTGATGACGACCAGCTTGTCGCGCGGGATTTCGACATTGACGGATTTCAGATTGTGCTCGCGCGCGCCGCGGACGGAGATGTGGGTCAGCATGAGGGCATCTGTTCCAGATTTGTTCTCGAAATGCAAGCGGATCGGCCGCGCCGGGTCTGACGCAAGATGGGGCGGTCGAGCAAGGGGGCAAGGGCGCAAGGGCCGGCTGATCGGGCAGGGCGCGGCCGGCGTGCAAAACACCGGGATGCTGCACCGGACCACCGTAGCGTGCGGCCGGGCGATACAAGTTCCAAAGGTGCCTGTAGTCAGCCAGCATGACAGAGATGAGTTCCAGCGCCATATATTTCAAACATGAAATATTGAGCGGGGGCCACCGTTCAGTCAGAGGCACGGAATGTAGGTGTATTATATAGCTGGTACAGATGAACAGTATCAAGCAAGATGGAAGGCCGTACGTTGCATGACGGCAACATCGTCGTTGAAAGTTGATATTTGCCGTTAACCTATTTGACATCTGTTTTTCGGCTCGCCAGCATCCCGGCTTCGAGAATGTTCGTGTTGCGTGAAAAGGGGTGATGAATGAGCAGGAACCTTCATGTCATGGGTGTGGCCGCGGCGTTGGCGCGGTCGAGTTCCTTGCAGGCGCTGACCGCCGTGGCCGCCGCGATCATGCTGGTGCCGTCTGCCGCCGTGGCGCAGGATTTCCAGAACGTCACCGCATCGGGCCGGATCGTGACCAACGCCGGTGCACCGGTTGCCGGGGCGTTGGTGACGTTCCGGTCGGAAGCGCAGGGATTTTCACGCACGGCCACGACCGACGGCAATGGCGGATACCGCATCCTGCAGCTGCCGCAGGGCAATTATACCGTGACGGTACGCGCCACCGGATTTGGAGAGATCACCCAGCCCGGCATCACGCTGTCGCAGGATCAGGCGTCGAACCAGTTCGCGCTGGCCCCGGCCGGCGAAGCGACCGCGGGTGGCGCCGCGGCGACCGGCACTACGGCGGGCAGCGATGCGATCGTCGTTACGGGCACGCGCACGCGCACGATCGATTTCGAACGAACGACGACGGGCACGGTGGTGAACGTCACCGACCTGGCCAAGCGCGTGCCGGTTTCGCGCGACCTGACCGCGATCGTCCGGCTTTCACCGGGTACGACGCAGGGCGATACGGCGTTCGGCAGCGCGGCCAACGGGTTCCTGGCATCGGTGTCCGGATCGTCGGTTTCGGAAAACCAGTTCTTCGTCAACGGCCTGAACATCACCAATTTCCGGAAGGGACTGGGTTCCTCGCTCGTCCCGTTCGAATTCTTCGATACGATCGACGTCAAGAATGGCGGGTATCCGGCCGAATTCGGTAGGGCGACGGGCGGGTTCGTCAGCACGACGACCAAATCGGGATCGAACGACCTGCATGCGGGTGTCGTCCTGTCCTATGAACCGGACTATCTGCGCAGCAACGCGCCCAACACCTTCGCGGCCGACAATGACGGCGACATTCGCGAGCGGCGGGAAGCCTATTTCTATGCGTCCGGCCCGATCATCAAGGACCGGCTGTTCTTCTACGGATTCTACCAGGCGCGTCATGTGCAGTTCGGGGACGGCAGCATCACCGGCAACCGCTTCGTCGATCAGAACAATGACAGCCCGTTCTGGGGTGGCAAGATCGACGGGATCATCGCCGATGGCCACCGGTTGGAATTCACCTATTTCGATACCAGCAACACCAACAATATCGTCAACCTGCAATATGATCCGACCACCAATTCCCGGACGCTGTATCAGAGCGGCCTGACCAACAAGCTGGGCGGCAGGAACTATGTCGGTCGGTATACCGGCACCTTCACCGATTGGCTGACCGTCTCCGCCGCCTATGGCAAGAACAAGGATCGCGATATTTCGCAATCCTCCAGCACGCTTCCCCTGATCCTGGACAATCGCAGTGGTACACAGCGGTCGATCGGCAATGCCGACAACCTGATCGAGGCGTCGAGCGACAATCGCGAATTCTACCGCGCCGACGCGGATGTCTATTTCCAGTTGCTGGGCAGCCACCATATCCGTGGTGGATATGATCGCGAAAACCTGACCTCCAACACCGTCAGCACCTATACCGGCGGGATCGCGTACCAATATTTCCTTGCTGCCGAGGGCAATCGCTTCGCGCCAGAGGGTACGCAGTTCGTATCCGGTCGGTCCTTAAACAATGGCGGTGTGTTCAAGACCAAGAATGAGGCATTTTACCTGGAGGACAATTGGTCGCTGTTCAGTAACAGGCTGAACATCGCGGCGGGCATCCGCAACGATCGGTTTACCAACCGGAACGTCGCCGGCGAGGTGTTCTACGAGTCCGGCGACCAGTGGGGGCCGCGGCTGGGCTTCACCTTCGATCCGACCGGCGAAGCCCGCAGCAAGGTCTATGGTTCGTTCGGCCGCATCTACCAGCCCGTGCCGACCAATACCAATATCCGACTGGCAGGCGCCGAAAGCGATTATACCCGCTATTTCCAGCTGCTCGGGCTGAATGCCGACAATACGCCGATCCTGGGTGCGCCGTTGCTGTTCACCGGCGGCAGCGCGAACTGCCCCGGCAGCACCGTCGCCAATTGCCAGCTGGTGTCGGACGGTGAGGCGACCCCGACCGCCGCGACCGTATCGCGCACGCTGAAGCCGCAATCGATCGACGAGTTCATCATCGGTGGAGAGCAGCGGATCGGAAGCCGGATGCGTTTCGGCCTGTATGGCACCTATCGCAAGCTCAACCGATCGCTGGAAGACTCGGCCATCGACCAGGCGGTGCGCAGCTACTGCGATCGCGAAGGGATTGCGGGCTGCGACGCGATCTGGGACGGATTCCATCAATATGTGCTGCTGAATCCCGGATCCGCGGCGCAGATCACGCTGTCCGATCCGATCAACGGAGAAGCGACGGCGCGCACGGTGGAGTTTACCGCAGAGCAACTGGGGTATCCGAAGGCCCGCCGGACCTACAAGGCGATCACCGCCACGTTCAACCGTGATTTCGACGGCGTGTGGGGGCTTACGGCCAACTACACCTATGCCAAGAACAAGGGGAACATCGAAGGCGGTGTGAAGTCCGACAACGGTCAGGACGACAGCGGCCTCACCACCGATTTCGATCAACCCGGATTCACGAACGGCGCCTATGGCTATCTTCCGAACGATCGCCGCCACAACCTGAAAGTCTATGGCACGTTGCAGCCGGTTCCGTGGCTGCTGATCGGTGGCAATTTCTCGCTGGCGTCGCCACGGCGGTTTGGGTGTATCGGCCTGGTTCCGGACACCATCGATCTGTTCGCAAACGCTTATGGCGCGGCCGGCAACTATTGCCCGCTGGTCGATGGACGGACGGTGCGCGGCGGCCCGGTCGTGCTGGTTCCGCGCGGCAGCGTGTTCAAGAGCAACTGGCAGAGTTCGACGGACCTGACGCTTGCGTTCAAGCCGCAGCCCGACAACCCCAACCTGTCCTTTGAAGTGGCGGTGTTCAACCTGTTCAACCAGAAGGCGAAGGTCGATTATGACGAGAACGGGACGGATGATTCCGGCACGGCTTCGGCAACCTACCGCCTGCCGACCGGCTATCAGTCGCCGCGATCGGCCCGGTTCGTCGCCCGGCTGGGGTTCTGAGACCGGAAATCCCGGAAATCCGATGATGACGGAGGCGTGCATCCAGAAGGATGCACGCCGACCGTCGCCGGTTGCTCCGGCCCGGCGTGCGGCCCTATAGCGGCGGGATCGTTTGCAGCCACGGGGCCGTCATGAAGTTCTTTGCCGATACCGCCGATATCACGGACATTCAGGAACTGGCCGAGACCGGCCTGCTGGACGGGGTGACGACCAATCCGTCGCTGATCGCCAAGTCGGGCCGCAATTTCCTGGAGGTGGTGGCGGAGATCGCCAGGATCGTGCCGGGACCGGTATCGGCCGAGGTGGTCGCGCTGGACCATGCGGGCATGATGCGCGAGGCCGAGATCGTGCGGAAGATCGCCGACAATATCGCGGTGAAGGTGCCGTTGACGATCGACGGGCTGAAGACGTGCAAGAAGCTGACCGATGACGGCACGATGGTGAACGTCACGCTGTGTTTTTCCGCCAACCAGGCGTTGCTGGCAGGCAAGGCGGGGGCGACGTTCATCTCCCCGTTCGTCGGGCGGCACGACGATGTCGGGTTCGACGGCATGGCGCTGATCGCCGACATCCGCCACATCTATGACAATTACGATTTCGGGACCGAGATCCTGGTGGCGAGCGTGCGCCATCCGATCCACATCCTGGAAGCGGCGAAGATCGGCGCGGACGTGATGACGGCGCCGCCGGCGGTGATCAGGATGCTGGTCAACCACCCGCTGACCGACAAGGGCATCGAGGGTTTCCTGAAGGACTGGGCGAAGACGGGGCAGTCGATCGGCTGAGGGGCCGCGCCGGCGGCGGACCGGCCGGCGCGGGCCGGTTCGGGTGACGCGGTGTCGCGTGCTCCTCGTCATCCGGCGGCGGCGGGTATCCGTGCGGCTCGGGGTGGCACCAGCCGCAGGGGAATCCCCGCGTTCGCCGGGATGACGGTGGGTTGGAGGCGGGTCGGGTGGACAGGTCGGGCGAGCGGTGCGTGGCGGCCGGTGAGTGGAGGTCGGTGGTGACGGGTTCCGGTGGTAGCGGAAAGATGCCCGATCTGGACGATCATCCCGCGCGTCTCATTGCGGCGGACTGGCATCGGTATCTGGTCGCGGATCGGCGGATGTCGGTGCACACGGCGCGCGCCTATGTGGCGGGGGCGCATCGGTTGATCGCTTTTCTGGGCGGGTATCGCGGCGAGGCGGTGGATGCGGCGGTGCTGGCGGCGCTGTCGCCGGGCGACCTGCGCGCGTTCCTGGCGAAGCGGCGCGCGGAGGGGATCGGCAATGCCAGCGCGGCGCGGGAATTGTCGGCGGTGCGCGGGTTCCTGGCCTTTGCGGGCGCGCCGACGCCGCGATTGAAGGGGCCGCGCGTGAAACGCGGCGTGCCCCGCCCCGTTTCGCCCGCGGACGCGATCGGGCTGGTCGAGGATGCGGGCGAGCAGGATGTGGCATGGATCGGCGCGCGCGATGCGGCGGTGCTGCTGCTGCTGTATGGATCGGGGCTGCGCGTGGGGGAGGCGATGGCGCTGACGCCCGCGATCCTGCCGATCGGCGATGCCATCCTGGTGACGGGCAAGCGGGCCAAGACCCGGCTGGTGCCGGTGCTGGCGCCGGTGCGGGCCGCGATCGAACGCTATGTCGCGCTGTGCCCGTGGCCGCTGGCGCGCGACGCGCCGCTGTTCCGCGGGGCGAAGGGCGGGCCGCTGTCGGCCGACCTGATCCGGCGGGTGGTGCGCGCGGCGCGCGGGCGGCTGGGCCTGTCGGAGCGGACGACGCCGCATGCGTTGCGGCATAGTTTCGCCACGCACCTGTTGGGGCGCGGCGCCGATCTGCGGTCGTTGCAGGAATTGCTGGGCCATGCGAGCCTGTCGTCGACGCAGGTCTATACCGCGGTGGATGCGGCGCATCTGCTGGACGTGTACCGCAATGCGCATCCGCGGGCGTAAGGGCGTGGTGATCGATCTTTGCCCGCTGGTCATCCCCGCGGCGGCCGGGACCTCGTCTGGCTTAAGGTCGCGCTTTACCGGCGGGAGATCGCGGCGTTCGCCGGGGTGACGCTGCTGTGGCATGTCGATCCGGGGTGCGTCAGCCTGCGCGCGTGGTGGGGGAGGGGGCGATCCGCGATCATTTCCCGCGCGGTTTCCAGGTGAGGACGCGGTAGAAATACCAGAGCAGCAGGAGCAGGACGACGGCGGTGGAGGCGGGACCGAGATAGGCGTCGATGTCGCCATAGTTGCGGCCGAGCAGATAGCCGGCGGTGGCGAGCGCGCCGGTCCAGCCGGCGGTGCCGATGGTGGACCAGAGCACGAACGGGACAAGCGGCATGCCGAACAGCCCGGCAGGCACCGACACCAGCGAGCGGATGGTGGGCACGATGCGGCCGATGCAGACGAACCCGCCGGCCCAGCGATCGAAGAACCGGTCGGCGCGTTCGACCTCCCGCCAGTCCATGGTCAGGAAACGGCCGAAGCGATCGACCAGCGGCCGCAGGCGATCGATGCCGAGCCAGCGCGCGACATAATACCAGGCGATGTTGCCGAGCATCGCGCCGGCGGTGCCGCACAGGATGACGCCCCAGAGCGTCATGGTGCCGCGCGACGCCTGCAACCCCGCCAACGACATGATGATTTCCGACGGGACCGGCGGGAACACGGTTTCCAGGAACATGAGGAAGGCGACGCCGGCATAGCCCCCGCCTTCGATCAAATGCCGGACCCAATCAGCCACGCGCGGCCAGCCGGCGGGCGATCGCATCCCAGATCATACCGGGCGTATCGGTGCCGTTGAACCGATCGATCGCGACGATACCCGTCGGAGAGGTGACATTGATTTCGGTGAGATGCCCGGCGATCACATCGATCCCCACGAAGATCAGCCCGCGTCGCGCCAGTTCGGGGCCGAGCGCGTCGCAGATTTCCCGTTCCTTCGCGGTCAGTTCGGTGGCGTGCGCGGCACCGCCGGCAGCGAGGTTGGAGCGGATTTCCCCCGATTTGGGCAGGCGGTTGATCGCGCCGGTGGCGACTCCGTCGACCAGCACGATGCGCTTGTCGCCTTCCGATACGTCGGGCAGGAACGCCTGCACCATGAAGGGTTCGCGCCACACCTCCCCGAACAGTTCGACCAGCGCGGCGAGATTCTTGTCGGCGCGGGCGACGTGGAACACCGCCGACCCGGCATTGCCGTAAAGCGGCTTCACGACGATCTCGCCCTGTTCGGCGTGGAAGGCGCGCACATCGTCCAGCGAGCGCGTGATGAGGGTGGGCGGCATGAACCGCGCATAATCCAGCACGAACAGCTTTTCGGGCGCGTTGCGGACCGACGCGGGGTCGTTCACCACCAGCGTGCGATCCGCGATCCGTTCGAGCAGATGGGTGGCGGTGATATAGGCGAGGTCGAAGGGCGGATCCTGGCGCATCAGCACGACGTCGACATCGTCGGCGAGATCGATCGTCACGGGTTCGCCGGCGGTGAAATGATCGCCCGGTTGCGCGCGGACGGTGACGGGGCGCGCCGTCGCCCGGACCTGGCCGCGGTCATAGCTGAGGTCGGCCGGGCCATAGGCGTAGAGCGTGTGGCCGCGCGCCTGGGCCGCCAGCATCAGCGCGAAGGTGGAGTCGCCGGCGATCTTGATCGTTTCGAGCGGATCCATCTGGACCGCGACGGTGAGGCTCATGCAGGGTCTCCGGGGGGCTGCGCTTTGGCGTGCTGTCTAGCCGGGGGTCGGGCGGCTGTCATCCTTCGGCATTATTCCGGATGTGCGACATGGGTTTGGTTTTGCCCATGATCACACGACGTAGATTCGTCGCACCCGGTTCCGTTTGGTTCGAGCCTGTCGAGAACTCTACGCAGGGTTCTCGACAGGCTCGAACCGAACGGAGTTTAGGAAGGGGGCTCGACAGGCTCGAACCAAACGGGGTTTGCGGCAAGGAGGGGTGGGACTTAGCCCATCCACGCATTTTCGATATGCCGCACCCCCGTGCCGCGGGCGATGAGGATGACGTCGATGCGGATGTCGTCCCCCGGCCTGGCATAGCGGGGCACGAGGATTTCCGCCGCCGCCGCGACGCGGGCGAGGCGGGGTTCATCAAGCGCGTGGTCCAGTTCGGGACCGGTCGCGCGGGTCTTGACCTCCACAAAGGCGACCAGCGTGCCGCGGCGGGCGACGATGTCGATTTCGCCGCGCGGCGTGCGGACGCGGCGGTCGAGGATCGTCCAGCCCTTCAGCCGCAGCCACCAGCAGGCGGCGGTTTCCCCGACCCGTCCGCGCCGCTCCGCCGCCCGACGGGGGTTGGGGGTCATTCGACCGACCCCCGCAACGCCAGCGCGCGGGCGTAGAGTTCGCGTTTGTCGAGACCGGTCGCCTTTGCCACCGCATTCGCCGCCTTCGCCATCGGCAGGCGGGCGACGGCGTCGCGGAGGAGCGCGTCGACGGTGTCGGCTTCGGGCGGCGGCGCCGCGCCCGGGGGGGCGACCACGATCACGATTTCGCCGCGCGGCGGGGCGTCGGCATAGCGGGCGGCAAGCACCGAGAGCGTGCCGCCGACCGCCTCTTCGTAGGATTTGCTGATTTCCCGGGTGACGGCGGCGTCGCGATCGCCCAGGCCGGCATGGAGCGCGGTCAGCGTGGCGTGCAGGCGCGGGCCGCTTTCGTACAGGATCAGCGTGGCGCGGATGGCGCCAAGTTCGGCGATCGCATCCGCCTTCGCCTTGTCCTTCGGCGGCAGGAAGCCCGCGAACAGGAAACGATCGGTGGGCAGCCCGGCGAGCGTGAGCGCGGCGATGGCGGCGCAGGGGCCGGGAATGGTGACGATCGGGTGGCCGGCGGCGCGCGCGTCGCGAACCAGCTTGTACCCCGGATCGGAGATCAGCGGCGTGCCGGCATCGGACACCAGCGCCACCGCCTGCGTCGCGAGCCGCGCGATCAGATCGGCGCGGACATGATCGGCGCTATGATCGTGATAGGGGATCATCCGGCGTTTGGTGCCGATATGATTCAACAGCTTGGCCGTGACGCGGCTGTCCTCCACCGCGATCACGTCGGCGCGCGCCAGGATGCCGGCGGCGCGCGGGGACAGATCGCCCAAGTTGCCGATCGGGGTCGCGACGATGTAGAGACCGGGATCGAGACGCGCATCGCCGTGGTTCGTCGGGCTTTGGTTCATAGGGGATATACATGGCAGAGGCGCATGACCGCCCGCAACCGTCGCGGCGTTTTATCGGGGCGGGGCTGTTGGCGGCGCTGCTGCTGGGCGGGTGCCAGACGATCGTGCCGCGTGGTCGCGACGGCGGACCGCCGCCGCCGCCCGTCCCCGCGCAGCCGGAGCCCGCGCCGGTGCCGGGCGGGTTGCCGAACGACGTGGCGCGGCACCGGGTGGCGTTGCTGGTGCCGATGACCGGGCCGAACGCGGCGGTGGGCCGGTCGATCGCCGACGCGGCGACGCTCGCGTTGCTGGATACCGGCGCGGGCAAGGTGCGCATCACGACCTATGACACCGCCACCGGCGCGGATGCGGCGGCGCAGAAGGCGCTGGCAGACGGCAACCGCCTGTTCCTGGGCCCGTTGCTGGGCGAGGATGTGCGCGCGGTGTCGGCGGCGGCGCGCGCGGCGCGGGTGCCGGTCATCGCCTTTTCCAACGATGCGACGGTGGCGGGGAACGGCACCTATCTACTCGGTTTTTCCCCCGCGCAGTCGATCGAGCGGGTGGTCGGCTATGCCCGCAGCAAGGGGATGACCCGCTTTGCCGGGCTGGTGCCGACGGGCGCCTATGGCCGGACCGCATCGGCGGTGCTGATCCGCGCGGCGGAGGCGGCGGGCGGCCAGGTGGTCGCGATGCAGACGTTCGACCGGTCGCCCGCATCGCTGAAGGCGGCGATCGGCCGGTTCGGGCGCGAACAGGGCTATGACGCGGTGCTGATCGCCGATGGCGGGCGGATCGCGTTGCAGGCGGCGCCGATGCTGAAGAAGACCGCATCGCCCGGCGCGAAGATCCTGGGCACCGAATTATGGGCGACCGACAATGCGATCCGCAGCGGCGGCGTGCTGAACGGCGCATGGTACGCCAGCGTGCCCGATGCGATGTACCGCCAGTTGGGCAAGCGATATCAGGCGCGGTACGGGCGCGGACCATATCGGCTGGCCAGCCTGGGCTATGATGCGGTGCTGCTGACCGTGCGGATCGCGGCGGACTGGAAAGTGGGCACGCCGTTCCCGGAACGCGCGCTGCTGGACAAGGGCGGGTTCGGCGGCGTCGACGGCGCGTTCCGCTTCGGCCGCGACGGCATCGCGCAACGCATGCTGGAGGTGAACCAGGTCGCGACCGGCACGCCGGTGGTGGTGTCCCCGGCGGGGAAGGGGTTTGAGTAGGGCGCGGCACGAGCGGCGAAAGCAGAGCGGCGGATGTTGGTGAGGACGCGCAGACTTCGCTTGGCGGCGATGGACCTGATGCCAGCCGCGGCAGTTATGTTTTCATACTCGGCCTGCCCATGATGGCTGATGCCTCCCCCATGGCATCAGACTTCTGCGTCATGGAAGTGGTGACATTGCCGTGGTTTTCCCGTTAATGCAAAAGTTGTGAGTTTTGCATCAGGAGTGCGCGGTTTGAACAGGTATTTGCCGTCGCCCCTCTCAGGTTGCCTTGCGTTGCAGACCGCGCTGTGTGGCTAAGGCAAGGCTATAAATCCGCTCGGCGTCTTCGATATCGTCAAACGCTGGCGGCAGGAACTGACTTGCTCCCGGCCAACTCAGCGGCATCATCCCGAACATGTTTGTTGAGCCGAACTGGACCGTACCTCGCCCATTTCGCCGTCCTCTAAACCGGATTTCGGGTGCAGCAGCGAGGCTAATAGACCTACGATTAGGGCGGACTAGACCCCCTTCAATGACTGCCCTCTCCGTGGTGAGATAGTATTGGACGCGCCGACGCGCCAACCGGTCAACGAAGAAGCGGCCGATTAGCATGTATAAGCCTATCAGCATAAAAACCGGCATGATGACGTACGCAAGAGGATCGACCTCCTTCATCTCCCCGGTGAACGCTAACAAGAACATCATCGAAACCATGAAGAGCCAGAACGCAGCAAAGGGGACCGCAAAAGCGTCTTGCGGCGAGAGCCGGAATCCTTGCGTAGGCTGGCCCTGCCAAATGATCCGTTCACCGGGGGCGAGTTCGACTGTCATGCACCTATCCTAGCAAGCACTTCGTGCCTCGGGAATGGCTGCAATTTGGTGGCTTACGATTACGGCTTTCGAACCCCGTCACATGATGCAAAACTTTTGATTTTTGCATCAGCAAACGGCTTGGGTTGGGATCCAGCAACGTGTGAAGGTCAGGCCCGCGGTAACTCGTCCGGTTGTTTGGGCTGGGCGTGATGCGAGCGTGAGTGCGGACTTCTTGGAGCCGGTCGTGCTGCTCCAGCCGATCAGTTCGCTGTCCTCAGATCAGTGCGTTGGCGGATATTCTCACAACCGTTGCGTTACAGAACTTGCCGGGACGGCTCGCTGTGAGCGGAGGGTTTTGCCGGTGATCGCCGATATGCGATAATCGCGATGGCCCATAGCCGACGCGCCGATCGCCGCAACGGGGGTGACCGTGACCGGGCCGCGGCTGGGGTCGGTGCCGCAGCTGATTTCGAGGACATGCGCGGCCGGCGGCTTCGTCACCGGGCACGGGCCAACAATCTCCCGGTGATCGACGATCATCCAATTGGCCGGAGCGAAGCCGGAGCGGATGCAGTTGGTGAGATCGCGGAGCATGCGTAGCATTTCGGGGCGATCGACGGGCCCGGTCGGGCGGGTCAGGCTCAGGTGACGCGCCCCGCGATCAGATGGACAAAGGCGCTGTCGGATGTCTCGACCAGGATCATCGCCAAGGGCGTGGTGTTCCGGGCCGGTGGGCGTCAACGCCCTGTCCGCTCCGCGAGCCGCGCGAGGATGGCGCGTTTCTCGGCGTCGGTGGCGGTGGGCCACTGCGCGATTTCCGCGAGCGTGCGCAGACAACCGGCGCAGGTGTCGCCTTCGATGCGGCAGATGCCGGTGCAGGGGGAGGGGACGGTCAGGCGGCGCGCCGGTCGGTGGCGGCTTCGGCTTCGGCGATCAGGGTGGCGAGGATGTCGGCGGCGGGTTCCTCCTTCTTGACCATGCCGACCGACTGGCCGGCCATGACCGAGCCGTTTTCGACATCGCCGTCGATGACCGCGCGGCGGAGCGCGCCGGCCCAATAATGTTCGATCTGGAGTTGCGCCTCCAGCATCTCCAGCCGTTTTTCATCGAGATGACCGGCGACTTCGCGCTGTTTCGCGGTGAAGAGTTCGGTCGAGGCGTTCTTGAGCGCGCGGACCGGGATGACGGGGAGGCGCGGATCGAGCTGGACACTGGCGACGGCGTCGCGCGCGGACGCGCGGATGAACGCCCTCTTGAAATTGGGGTGCGCGATCGATTCGGTGGCGCAGACGAAGCGCGTGCCGAGCTGAACCCCGGCGGCGCCCATTTCGAGATAGCCGGCGATCGCCTCGCCCCGGCCGATCCCGCCGGCGACGAACACGGGCAGCTGCTCCGCGACTTCCGGCAGGATTTCCTGCGCGAGAACCGAGGTGGAAACCGGGCCGATATGACCGCCGGCCTCATTCCCTTCGATCACCAGCGCATCGATGCCGGAGCGGACCAGCTTTTTCGCGAGCGCGAGCGCGGGGGCGAAGCAGAGCAGTTTCGCGCCCGACCCCTTGATCCGGTCGATCGCGCCGGCCGGGGGCAGGCCGCCGGCGAGGACGACATGGCCGACCTGGTGCTTCGCACAGATGGCGATGAGGTCGGTCAAGGCGGGGTGCATGGTGATGAGGTTCACGCCAAACGGCCGATCCGTCAGCGTCTTGGTCGCGGCAATTTCGGTGTCGAGCAGTTCGGGCGTCATCGCCCCGCACGCGATCACGCCGAAGCCGCCCGCGTTCGAGATGGCGGCGACCAGATGCCGTTCGCTGACCCACGACATGGCGCCGGCCATGATCGCATAGCGGGTGCCGAGAAAATCGGTGCCGCGCTGCATGAGGGTGTCGAGACGGGAGGTGGTCATGATGTGCTTTCCGATGCCGGCGTGGGCGGATCAGGCCAAGGGGAGATCCCGGCTTTCGCCGGGATGACGGTGCGGGGCAAGAGGGATGACGGTGCCGTGGTCCGCCCGGATCACCGCGTTGTCATGCCGCGTCTTCGGCGTCGAGGCCGTAGGCGGTGTGGAGGACGCGGACGGCGAGTTCGGTATAGTCTTCGTGGATCAGGACCGAGACCTTGATCTCCGACGTGGTGATGGCGAGGATGTTGATGCCGCGGTCCGCGAGCGACGTGAACATCTGCGCCGCGACGCCGGCGTGGCTGCGCATGCCGACGCCGACCACCGAGATCTTGGTGACGGCGGTGTCGTGGACGATCCGGGTGAAGCCGATCGTGTCGCGTTGCCGATCCAGCACGTCCAGCGCGCGGGTGAGTTCGGCCATCGGCACGGTGAAGGTCACGTCGGTCGACCCCGTATCATGCGCGACATTCTGGACGATCATGTCGACATTGATGCTGGCATCGGCCAGCGGCGAGAAGATGGTGGCGACCGCGCCGGGGCGATCGGGGACGGCGACGAGCGTCACCTTCGCCTCGTTCTTGTCATGCGCGATGCCGGTGATGTGCTGGCGTTCCACGTCGTCAATCTCCTCTTCCCCGACGATCATCGTGCCGGGGGTTTCATTGGGGCCGGGTTCGTCGAACGAGGACAGCACCTGGACCCGGACATGTTCCTTCATCGCCAGCCCGACCGAGCGGGTCTGGAGTACCTTGGCGCCGACCGAGGCGAGTTCCAGCATTTCCTCGTAGGTCACCTTCTTCAGCTTGCGCGCGCGCGGCACGATGCGCGGATCGGTGGTATAGACCCCGTCGACATCGGTGTAGATGTCGCAGCGGTCGGCGCGGATCGCCGCCGCGACCGCGACCGCCGAGGTATCCGACCCGCCACGGCCGAGCGTGGAGATGCGGTTGTCGTCGGTCAGCCCCTGGAACCCCGGGATCACCGCGACTTCGCCTGCGGTCAGCCAGCCGGTTTCGATGTCGCCGATGCGGGCCGCGGCGTGCGCGTCCGACGTGCGGATCGGCAATTGCCAGCCGAGCCAGGAACGGGCGGGCACGCCGATCGCCTGGAGCGCGATGGCAAGCAGGCCGGACGTCACCTGTTCCCCGCTGGCGACCACGACGTCATATTCGCGCGGATCGTAGAGCGGCGACGCTTCGCGGCAGAAATTGACGAGCCGGTCGGTTTCGCCCGACATGGCGGAGACGACCACGGCGACCTGGTGCCCGGCGTCGACCTCATGTTTGATGCGGCGCGCCACGTTGCGGATGCGTTCGATCCCGGCCATCGACGTTCCGCCGAACTTCATCACGATACGTGCCATGGCTGACGCCGAAATCCTTCGCTAAAAGCCTGTCGAGGCGGGGCCGGCACCTGATAGGGATCGCAACATATGAACGCAACCACGACGCTGCCCGCAACGATCGATCCGGACGAGGCGGCGCATTTCGGGGCGATGGCCAAGGAATGGTGGGATCCGAACGGGTCGTCGGCGATGCTGCACCGGCTGAACCCCGTGCGCCTGCGCTATGTCCGCGATGCGATCGACCGGCATTGGGACAGCGACCCGCGCGCGTTGCGACCGCTGTCGGGGCGGAGCGCGGCGGATATCGGGTGCGGCGCGGGATTGCTGGCCGAGCCGCTGGCGCGGATGGGCGCGGCGGTGACCGGGATCGACGCGGCGGCGGAGAATATCGCGGCGGCCGCGGTGCATGCCGCGGGACAGGGGCTGGCGATCACATATCAGAGCGGCGGGATCGAGGGGCTGGCGCCGGATGCCCGGTTCGACCTGGTGTGTGCGATGGAGGTGATCGAGCATGTGTCCGACCCGGCGGCGTTCGTGCAGGGACTGGCGCGCGCGCTGGCGGACGGCGGGATGCTGGTGATGTCGACGCCGAACCGGACCGCGCTGTCGCGGCTGGCGCTGATCACGGTGGGCGAACGGATCGGGCGGATGATCCCGAAGGGGACGCATGACTGGAACCGGTTCCTGATGCCGGACGAACTGACCGCGTTGCTGGCGCACGCGGGGTTGCGGGTGACGAATGTCACCGGACTGTCATTGTCGCCGGCCAAGGGATTCGTGCTGAGCGACGATGTGCGGATGAACTACCTGCTGACGGCGGTGCGATGATGGCCCCTACCGGATGAAATCGTTCCGTGCGTCCCGAGCGCAGCCGAGGGACGTGACGCAGGTGCCGTGCAAGGTGTCTCGACTTCGCGCGACACGAACGGTTTCATTTTAGATCAGGACGGTTTCGATGACCCTGGATATTTCGCGCCGCGGCCTGATCGGGGGGCTGGCCGCAACCGGGCTCGCGGCACCGGCGATCCTGCACGGGCAGATGCTGTTCAACCAATATCCGTTCCGGCTTGGGGTGGCGTCGGGCGATCCGGCGGTGGACGGGTTCGTGATCTGGACCCGGCTGGCGCCGGATCCGCTGGTGGATGGCGGCGGGGTGCCGATGGCGCCGATCGATGTCGATTGGGTGGTGGCGTCGGACGCCGCGTTCAAGACGGTGGTGCAGCAGGGCAAGGCGACGGCGCGGCCCGAATTGGCGCATTCGGTGCATGTCGAGGTGGCGGGGCTATTGCCCGACCGGCCCTATTGGTACCGGTTCTCCGTCGGGCGGGAACGCAGCCCGGCGGGGCGGGCAAGGACGATGCCGTTGGCGGGTGCCGACCTGCGCGCGGTACGGTTCGCGGTGGTGGGATGCCAGCATTATGAGGACGGGCTCTACACCGCCTATCGCCACATGGCGCACGAGGACATCGACTTCGTGTTCCATTATGGCGACTATATCTACGAACGGCGATCGTCACCGATGCCGATCGCCTATGACGGATTGCCGCGCACCTATGTCCGGTCGCACATCGGCGACGAGCTTTACAGCCTGGACGATTATCGTCGGCGCTATGCGCAGTACAAGCAGGACCCCGACCTGCAGGCGGCGCATGCGGCCGCGCCGTGGTGGACGACGTTCGACGATCATGAGGTCGAGAACAACTGGACGGGCCTGACCGACGAGAATGGCACCCCGCCGGCGATCTTCGCATTGCGGCGCGCGGCGGCGTTCCAGGCCTGGTACGAACATAGCCCGGTGCGGGCGCGGCTGATGCCGACGCCGGCCGGGATATCGATGTACCGCCGCGCGCGCTATGGCACGCTGCTGGACGCGCATTTCCTGGATACGCGCCAATATCGCACCGACCAGCCGTGCGGCGACGATTTCAAGCCGGATTGCGCGGGCACCGCCGACCCGCAGGCGCAGGTGCTGGGTACGACGCAGGAAGCGTGGCTGGGCAAGGCGCTGCGCGAGAAGCGGGCGCGCTGGAACTGCCTGGCGCAGCAGGTGATGATGATGCGGCTGGACCGGCGGACCGGGGACGAGCCGCAGCCGATCCGCAACCTGGACAGCTGGGCCGGATATCTCAGTCCGCGCGAGCGCGTGCTGGAACAGGTGCGCGGGCTGAACAATGTCGTGGTGCTGACCGGGGATGAGCATCAGAATTATGCGGGGGTATTGGCGACCGCGAAGGATGTGCCGGTGGCGGTGGAATTCGTGTCGACATCGATCACGTCGGGTGGCGACGGGCAGGACCTGCGCCGCGATGCCGACAAGATCCGCGCGCGCAACCCGCAACTGGCGTTCACCAATGACCAGCGGGGCTATCTGCTCTGTTCGGTGACGCCGGAGCGGTGGGAGTCGCGGTTCCGGGTGATGGACAAGGTCTCTACGCCGGGCGGCACGGTCAGCACGCGCGCGGTGGCGACGGTGGCGCATGGGGAGGTGGGGGTGGTGATTTCCTGAGGCGGGTGTGGTGACCGTCGGGATCGTCAGCGCGGCGGTTCATCACCCCGGCACTATCGTCATCGTCGTCGTCTAGCGATATGATCGTCGCCCCGGCGCAGGCCGGGTTCTCGTTGGGGCTTGGGGTGGGCGCTTCACCTTCACGAGATCCCGGCTTTCGCCGGGATGACGGTTTCGGCGGTGCCGAAACCGTTAGAAATCGACCTTGTCGTAGTGGGGCGGGGGGCTGACGATTTCCATGCGTTCGCTGAGCAGCGGGCGGAAGCTGGGGCGGCTTTTGAGGGCGGCGTACCACTCCTTCGTGCGATCATGGCCGCGCCAGTCGATGCCGCCGAGATAGTCGGCGACCGACAGATGCGCGGCGGCGGCGAGATCGGCGAGGCTGAGCACCGGGCCGCCGAGCCAGCGGCGATGATCGAGCAGCCAGTCGACATAATCGAGATGCGAGTTCGCGACCTTCATCGCTTCGCGCAGGACGCGGGCATCGGGCGAGGCGCGGTGGACGATGCGTTTCAGCATGCGTTCGTGCATCAGCGGGGCGACGACCTCGTGATGCACCTTTTCATCGAACCAGGCGACCAGCCGG
>NZ_DASVTO010000146.1:0-5806 GCF_036387535.1 Sphingomonas sp. | reverse complement strand
GTGAACAGGCCGGTCCAGTTGTCGCGCGGACCGTGGCCGTTGACTAGATAGGTGTAGTTCTACGCGGTCACGTCCGCAATGTCGGTCGGGTCCATCCGCATCCCGCCCCAGGCGAGGCGATCCGCCACCGGCTGATCCGCGCCGTTCAGCATGCCGGCGACCGTCTGCTGTTGCCGATTGAAATAGCCGGGCTGCTGTTTGAGCTTACGGAAGATGGCGTGCGGATGCAGCGGGCTGTGATCGGACAGCAGGATGACATGTTCACGGTCCGCCAGCACCGGATCGGTCCCCTTGGGATCGATGATGATCGGGCCGTAAAGCCCGGTCTGTTCCTGCAGCCCCGAATGGCTGTGATACCAATAGGTGCCCGCCTGAACGACCGGAAATTCATAGGTGAAGGTGGTACGCGGCGCGATGCCCGGAAAGGAGATGCCGGGCACGCCGTCCATCTGGAACGGCACGATCAGGCCATGCCAGTGCAGCGAGGTCTGCTCGTCCAGCCCGTTTTCGACGTGCAGCCGCACGGTCTGCCCCTCGCGCAGGCGGATCAGCGGCGCGGGTGCGCTGCCGTTGATGCCGATGGCATGGCTGGCGCGGCCGTCGATCATCATCCGCTGATGCGCGACGGTCAGCCGGATATCGTCACCGGATACGGTCGGCAGCGGGGCCGCGACGCCGGACGACCCGGATCGGGCCCAGGCCGGCATGATCGCCGACAGCGCGATACCGGTTCCGGCAAGCGAGGCACCGCGCAGCAGGTGGCGGCGATCGAGAAGGTGCATGATGATCCCTGATGGCATGGCGGCGTCGACGGCCCCCACTTTGATACGCGGTGCGGCGACGGACCCCTTATCCGCGGTGCAGCCGGTCCGACAGCGCCTTTCGCGCCCGGTGCAGGCGGGTTTCGACGGCCTTCTCGCTGATCGACAGCACGGCCGCGGTCTCGCTCTGGCTCATCCCCTCGATCGTGCGCAGGATCAGCGTTTCCTTCAGCGCGGTGGGGAGCGCCGCGATCATCCGCGCGACGCGGCGAAGTTCCTGCCGGTCGGCCGCGCCATCCTCCACCGAAGGCCGATCGTCCGCGATCGCGGCCGCGGCGTCATCAATCGGCCCGGCGAAGGTCAGGAAGCGGCGGACCGCGCGCTTGCGGCCCCAGTCGCGGCATTTGTTGAGCGCGATGGCCGCCAGCCAGGTCCGCAGCGGGCGGACGCGATCATAGCGCGCAAGCGCCCGGTGCGCCGCGACGAACGTGTCCTGCGTCAGGTCCAGCGCCTCCTCGGCATCGCCGGTGCAACTGCGGATCAGGCGGAAGATCGATGGTGCGTGGCGGCGCATGATTTCCGCAAAGGCGGCCTGTCCGCCCGCGTCGCCGAGCGCGGCCAGGTCACCATCGGGAAGCGTGCGGACGTCGCCGTTCACCGCGCGTCGTCGGTGAGCGCCTTCACCACCGCTTGATCGAACAGCGCCGCCTGATCCGGACGGAGAAGCTGCCGCATCGCGAAGACATGGGCAAGCGTTGCCTTTTGCAGTTCGCCCATCGCCGCATGGCTGCGATCGACCGCGGCGATGACACCGGGGCCATTGCCATGTTCGGCCGCGATCGCCGCCGCCAGCCGGGCATTGTCGGCCCGCAATTCCCGTTCCAGCACGGTGCGCCGGACGGCGAAACGCTGTTCCAGGCGATCCAGCGCGATCTGTTGCGCGCTGTCGAGCGACAGCCGGTGATGCACCAGATCATGCAGCGCGGCGCCCGGCCGCGGCGCGGCGGGCAGGACGGCGCGCCCGATGAAGACGCCGCCGATCGCCGCGACGAAGGCCGCCCCCGCGATCGGCCACGCCCGGCCACCCCCGATCATGGCGCACCCGCCAGCAGGGTCGATGGCGCCAGCCAGGGATCCGCCCCCAGCGGCGCAAGTGATGCCGACGCGCCGCCCATCGGTATGACAGCACCGGCAATGCCCATGATCAGCGCGACGATCACCGCCCCCGCGCCCCACCCAAGCCCGGCCCGGACCGGCGGCTGCGCCGCGATGCGGGCGAAGACATCGGCGTGCAGCGTTGCGAGCCGCGGTGGCAGCGGAGCATCCGCCAATCGCGCGAGCGCGGCATCGAGATCGTCCATGCGGTCCATGCTCCTTCTCTATCATCCTTACGCGGTGCGGCGCACCATCCCTCATGGCTTCGCAAACCGGCCGGGATGCGGGGGCCGGACGATACGGGCTTGAGCCGCGGCGCGGGACAGGCCAGCATCGCGGCATGACCGGCCCGGATCCCCTCACCTCCGCCAGGACCCTGTTGGGGCAGGATGCGGCGGCAGCGGCACGGCTGGCGGAGGCAGTGCTGCGGCATGGCTCTTCGGCGACGGCGACGTTGCTGCTGGCGTCGGCGCGGCGGCGATGCGGCGACGCGGACGGCGCGATCGCTTTGTTGCAGCCGCTGGCGGTGCGTGCGCCGCGGGCGTGGGGAGTCCATGCCGAACTGGGGCTGGCGCTGGCGGGGCGCGGCGATGCGGATGCGGCCATTTCCGTGCTGGAAGGGGCGGTGGCGTTGAACGACGCGGCGTTGCTGGCACGGCACAGCCTGAACGATCTGCGGATGTTGGCGGGCGTCGCGGATGGATCGCGGCCGGTACTGACGCGGGACGCGGCGCTGATGGCGATGGTTGCGGACCTGCTGGACGGCGATCCTGCGGCGCGGGGTCGGCTGAGCGCGCGTTATGGCCTGGATGCGAACGATATCGCTGCACAGTGCCTGGTCGCGGATGCGGGCATGGCGACCGGGCGTCATGATGCCGTCGCCGCGCTGTTGACCCCCGCGGTGGAGCGGACGCCCGCCCACGCGCCGGCGCGCTATCGCCTGGCGGAGGCGTTGCACCATGCCGAACGCGATATCGAGGCGCTGACGGCGATCGATGTGGTGGTCGATAGCTGTCCGAAGGCGATCGTGGCGCGCGCGCTGCGCGGTGCGATCCGCCTGCGGCTGGGGCGCGCGGCGGAGGCGGTGGCGGATTTCGGCGCTGTCGTGGCGTCGATGCCCGACGCGGCGGCGGGCTGGCTGGCCCATGGCCACGGACTGCGCATCGTCGGCCGGCCCGAGGATGCGGTCGCGGCCTATCGCCGCGCGCTGGCGATCATGCCGGCCCTGGGCGAGGCTTATGGAAGTATCGCGGACCTGAAGACCGCGGCGTTCGACGACCAAGACCTGGCGGCGATGACCCGGTTGTCCGAACGGGCGGACCTGACGCCGGCGACGCGGGCCCAGATCGGCTTCGCGCTGGGCAAGGCCTGGTCGGACCGCGGGGCGGATGCGCGGGCGTTCGCATGCTATCGCAGCGCCAATGCGGTACGCCGGATTATCGAGCCGCACGACGCCGATGCGCACGACGCCTTCGTCGCGGCGATGATCGCGACCGGCGACACGGGTTTCTTCGCCGCGCGGGCAGGGTGGGGGAACCCCGACCCGGCGCCGATCTTCATCGTCGGGCTGCCGCGCTCGGGATCAAGCCTGATCGAGCAGATCCTGGCATCGCATCCGGCGATCGAGGGTCTGTCGGAACTGCCCGAGGTGACCGCGATCGCGCGCGGCGTGTCCGGCTATCCGGCGGGCCTGCGCAGCCTGACCGCGCAGGATGTCACGGTGCTGGGCACGCGCTACCTGGCGCGCGCGGGTGCGCGGCGGCAAACCGGCCGGCCCCGGTTCATCGACAAGTTTCCCGGAAACGTCCTGCACATCCCGTTGATCCACCTGATGCTTCCCGATGCGCGGATCATCGACGTGCGGCGGGACCCGCGCGATTGCTGCGTGTCGCTGTTCGTGCAGAACTTTGCGCAGGGGCAGGCCTATAGCTATGATCTGGGCGATCTGGCGCGCCATCATGCCAGCTATGTCGACCTGACGCGGCATTATGATCGCGTGCTGCCCGGGCGCGTGCTGCGCGTCGATTATGAACGGGTGGTCGACGATCTCGAAGGGCAGACCAGGCGGCTGCTCGATCATGTCGGGCTGCCGTTCGATCCCGCCTGCCTGCGCTTTTCCGACAACGACCGCGCGGTGCGGACCGCCAGTTCGGAACAGGTGCGCCAGCCGCTGTATCGCACGTCGATCGGTCGGTGGCGCCGGTACGAACCCTGGATCGGTCCGCTGATCGCGGCACTGGATGACGCGGCGGCGACGCGGCCATGACCGGCCGATGACAATATGGCATGGCTTCATCCCAATATAGTGTTTCCTGCGTCGATCGTTTCGGGTGAGCCTCCACACTCGGAAGGCCGCGCCGTCCAACCGCACAGGCGATAACGCCGGCGGTAGGCGGCACGGGCACGGTCTCGGGATCGACAAGGGGGGTGGGCGGTGCAGTCAATCGAACGCGCGAACAACAGGCACGGTCGGGCCAGGATGGTGGCCCGCTGGTGGACATCCGCCGCGGCGATCGCGGTCGCGATGCCGGGGATGGCCGAGGCACAGGCGCAGGCCGATCCGCCCGTGGCGGCCGCGCAGGCGTCCAGCGCGGAACTGACCGATATCGTGATCACCGCCAGCCGGGCGGGCGCGCAATCGTTGCAGAATGTGCCGATCGCGGTGGCGGTGGTGAACGTCGATCAGATCACCAAGTCCGGGCAGGGCAATCTGGTCGATCTCGCCAAGTTCACGCCGTCGCTGTCCATCACGGAAGGCGGGCCGGGGTTCAACAAGTTCAACATGCGCGGTCTGTCGACCGGCGGCTACAACACGTCCGATACGTCCGATCGGTCGCTGGTCGCGGTCTATCTGGACGATACCCCGATCTCGGTCCAGGGCCAGACGCCCGACCTGAAAGTCTATGACCTGGAACGGGTCGAGATCCTGCGCGGGCCGCAAGGTACGCTGTTCGGGGCAGGATCGATGGCCGGCACCATCCGCTTCGTCACCGCCAAGCCGGACATGAAGCAGGCGTTCGGCTCCGTCGAAACGGGTATCGCGACGACCCAGCATGGCGAGCCCAGCTTCAACGTCCGTGGTATGGTGAACGTGCCGCTGGTGTCGGACACGCTGGCGTTCCGCGGCAATTTCTATGTCGGCCGCGACGGCGGGTTCATCGACAATATCGGGCGGCGCGACAAGGACAATGCCAATCGCAACAACACCTATCAGGGACGCGCGGCGTTGCGCTGGACCCCCAGTCCGGACCTGACGGTGGATGCCAGCTTCACCTATGAACAAAGCCGCGCGCGCGGGCTGAACGCGGCGTTCGATGGCCTGAAATCCTATACGATCCTGACCAACGGGCCGGAGGGAACCGACGACAAGTTCCGGCTGTACACGCTGGGTGTGGACTATAATCTCGGCTTTGCCAGCCTGGTGGTGACGGGTGCTTACACCGATCGCGCGATTGGTTTCGATGCCAGCGTCGAACCGCAGATCGGGTATTTCTTTCAGGATTATAATTCGGGCAAGCCGGTCAGCACGACGACCTACCCCCTGTTCAAGGCGCCGACGACCTACGATCAGAATATCGCGCTGGCCCTGCCGCCCGAATATTACCAGATCGACCAGAAGTTGAAGGACTATATGCTGGAAACCCGGCTGGTTTCGAAGCCGGGTGGTCCGGTCAGCTGGACCGTTGGCGCCTTCTACGAAAAGCAGAAGCGGCACCTGCGCCAGGACATTCCGACGCCGGGTTTCGACACGCTGTCCTACATGAATTATTTCTACGGTCCGTTCAAAACACCGAACGGCCTGTATGACTCGCAGCTGGTCGACAAGGCATTCCAGAAGGACGACATCTTTTCGGGCTTGCAGGATGTCGACGAGCATCAGCTTGCCTTTT
>NZ_DASVTO010000145.1:0-16548 GCF_036387535.1 Sphingomonas sp. | reverse complement strand
TCCCACGGCCGGTCGTCGGGCAGGCGGTGCAGATCGACGATCGGCACCTCCCGCATGCCCGATGCACCCGCAATCTCCACCACCGCATCCAGCGCGGCCAGCGGAACGCAGAAATCCGACGGGTGCGTGGCGATGCACGCCGCGCTCCAGCCCAGCACGGCGTGCAGGCGGTTCTCGCCGCCGCGCGCGTCACACCCGGATTCCGGCACCCGCTTGTTGCACGCGCTGGCCGTGTCGTAGAAATAGGGGCACCGGGTCCGCTGCAGCACATTGCCGCCCACGGTCGCGGCGTTGCGCAACTGCGGCGACGCGCCGGACAACAGGGCCTCGGCCACCGCCGGGAAGCTGGCGGCGAAGCCGGGATCGAACGCCAGGTCGGCATTGCGCACCAGCGCACCGATCCGCACATCGCCATTGGCCAGCGTCTCGATCCGGTTCAGGTCCGGCAGCCGGGTGACATCCACCAGTCGCGCCGGCGCCACCACGCCCCCCTTCATCAGGTCGAGCAGGTTGGTTCCCGCGCCCAGATAGGCCGCCCCGTCCGCTCCGGCAGCCGCCACCGCATCGGCCAGCGTGGCCGGGCGGACATAATCGAACCGGTTCATGCGGGCTCTCCCGCATCGGCCGCGGCCATCTCGCGCTGTGCGGCGCAGACTGCCTCGGTGATGCCGAGATAGGCGCCGCAGCGGCACAGGTTTCCGCTCATATTCTCGCGGATCCGTTCGGGGTCGTCGCCGGCCTGCGCCTCCCGGATCAGCCCGATCGCACTCATGATCTGGCCGGGGGTACAGAATCCGCACTGGAACCCGTCATGCGCGATGAACGCGCGCTGCACCGGATGCAGCGTGTCGCCCTCCGCCACGCCCTCGATCGTCAACAGGTCCGCCCCGTCATGGCTCACCGCCAGCGCCAGGCAGGAATTGATCCTGCGCCCGTCGACCAGGATGGTGCAGGCGCCGCATTGCCCGCGATCGCACCCCTTCTTGGTACCCGTCAGGTACAGCCGCTCGCGCAACAGGTCGAGCAGGGTGACTCTGGGATCGTCCAGCACGATATCGTGCTGCGTTCGGTTGATCGTCAGGCTGATCGCGAATGTCATGCCGGGGCTCCGATCGATGCTGGGCTGGTGACGCTGTCGGAATAGCTTATACGGAGGGTTCCTCCGTTTCACAATGGACCACGATCCCGGTACGATGGAAACACCGAAACCTCCCGAACGCAAGCCGCGATCCGATGCCGCGCGCAACCGCGAACGCCTGTTGGCCGCGGCCAAGCTGGTGTTCGCGCGCACCGGTCCCGGTGCCAGCCTGGATGCCGTCGTCCGCGAAGCCGGGTTGGGGATCGGCACGCTCTATCGGCATTTCCCGACGCGCGAAGCCTTGTACGAAGCCGTCTACCGCCGCGATATCGAACAGCTTGTGACACTCGGCGCCGATGCCTCCGCCGCGCGCGATCCCGTTGCCGCGCTCCGCGACTGGCTCCATGCGATGATCGACGTCGTCGCGACCAAGAAAGGCATGATCGCCGCGTTCGCGCTTGCCGCGGATACCACGTCGGCAATCTCGGCGCGGTCTACCGGCGCGGTGACGCAGGCGCTCGACCGCCTGCTCGCGCGGGCTGTCGCCGCCGGGCGGGTCCGCTCCGATATCGATGGCACGGAACTGCTGCTCGCGGTCGTCGGCATGTGCATGCTGCGCGATCAGCCGGGTTGGCAGGCCAGCGTCACGCGGCTGATCGACACGCTGGTCGACGGGCTGGAGGTCCGCCGGACCGGCGCACCCTGATCAGCCGTCCTCGATCACCGCACGGTGCGCCGCCAGCGTCCAGGACAGCCCCGATGGATCATACCGCGCGATACCTTCGCCGCCCAGGTCGGACGCCAGCATCCGGCCGATCAGTCGCGATCCGAAGCCGCTACGCGTCGGCGGGTTCACATTCGGGCCGTCCACTTCCTGCCACTGGAATTGCAGGATGGCGTCGCCGTCGTCGCCGCTCAGCGACCAGGTGATCTCGACCCGGCCATGCTCGTTCGACAGCGCGCCATATTTGATCGCGTTCGTCGACAATTCATGCAGCGCCATCGCCAGCGCCAGCGCCGCGCGCGCATTCAGGGTCAGGTCCGGTCCCGCGATCCGGAACCGCGCGTCCTCCACCCCGGTCGCCGCCACCGCCCCTTCGACGATCGCGCGCAACGCGGCGCCGGTCCAGTTGGTCTGCGTCAACAGGTCGTGCGCGCGCGCCAGCATCGCCAGCCGCTCGCCGATCGCCTCGCGCGCCTCTTCCGGCGTCGCCACGGTGCGCAGCGAATGGCTGACGATCGCCTGCACCACCGCCAGGCTGTTCTTCAACCGGTGGCTCAATTCATGGTTCAGCATCTGCAACTGCTGCTCGGCACGCTTGCGCTCGCGGAAATCGCGCGTGACGGTGCCGTACCCGATCATCGATCCGTCATGATCCTTCACCGGGAACACCGTGTACAGCACCGGGATCAGCTCGCCCGTGCTGGAATGGCGGATCACGCGCTCGCCCGACCACAAACCGGTCCGGTCGACCACCGGTAACACCACCCGGCGGACGATCTCGGCCTCGTCGTCGGGGAAAAGATCGAAGATCGACGTACGGTGCAGGTCATCCCGCTTCAATCCGGCCAGCGTGTGCGCGCCATTGTTCAGGAAGAACATGCTGCCATCCAGCCGGAACATGCCGATGAAGTCCGAACTGGTCTCCACCATCCGCGCCAGCCGCGCATGATCCTCCTCGGTCTTGCGCGACGCGGTGATATCCCGCGACACGGCCAGGATCCGGTCGGGCGTACCGTCCGGCGCCAGGATCGGGCTGACCGCCACGTCCCACCACCGGGCCATGCCCTTCCCCGTCGTCATACGGCCGATGAAGCTGGTGGCATGCCCGGCGCGCGCCGCCTCCACCGCGGCCATCGTTGCGGCGCGTCCGTCGCCGGTCCAGAAATCCGCCCAACGCCGGCCCGCGACCTCGCTGAGATCGTCGACTTCCAGCACCTTCAGTCCATGGTCGGTGACGAAGATGAACCGACCCTCTAGGTCCAGTACCTTGATACAGTCGGTGGAACTCGCCAGGACGCTCGACAGAAAGCTTTCGCGCACGGCAAGCGTCTCAAGGGCCGCATCGCGCGTCGCCACCAGTTGCTTCATGCGGCGATAGGCCGCGCGCATTTCGGCCGAGAGCGCGACGATCCCGAACGCCACCGCCAGGAACAGCGCGGTCGCCGCCCATTGCTGCCCCGTCAGCCACATCGGCGCGTGTCTGGGAGCGATGGAATGTCCGGCCAGCGCCGCCGCCAGCACCGTCGCGAAATTGCCCGGTCCAGGCCCGATCAACAGCGCGATCACCAGGATCACGGGCACGAACAGCAACCAGGGCAACAGCGTGGTCACCCAGGCCGCCCGGATCGCCGCCATCGCCAGGATCGCCAGCGCGGCGATCAGATAGCGAACGACCTGCGACGTCGACTGCTGCAAGGCCCAGCTCAGCGTCCGATCGAAGAACAGGGTCGGATGCGATCGCCTCATGGTCCCCCCTTTGTTCCCCTGATCCCCAGCCGCACAGATACCAGATCGAACGCAAACACAATCGGTATTCGGCGGTGGTGGCCTCCTGCTGCCATGGCCCGCGTCCAGTGTGGCCGCGGCACCGCACCGGCGGCACCGGGCGGCGCCGCCCGCCCACTGGAATGGCCCGGCCGGCCTTCTATATCGCTTCATGTTATGGAGCGGAGCAGGGCGAAGACTGTGGCGATGAACATGGATCCTGCCGCCCAGCCCCCGCCTGCGCCTGCGCCTGCGCCTGCATGCGTGTCATGACGGCGTCCGATCTCCACACGCTGTTCGTCACCACCCTGCTGCGGGAGGTGGGCGGGCTGCCGCGCCACTGGCGCCGTGCGATCGGGGACATCCGGTGTCACAGCATCGCCACCCATCCGCATTGCAACTGGTCGATCCACCCGGCCGGAAGTGCAGACATGGTGGACGCCATCGAAAACCTTGCGGATCGGCTGCGCGCCCGGCATCCCATCATCACCGCCGATTGATCGCGGCCCGTCCGCCCCACCGACAGGCCGAATACCTGCCTCGTCTTGCCTTTCGCGCGGGTGCGACGCTACGCCCGGTGACGGCGCGGCTCGCGACGCCTGACGGAGGCTGCATGACCGAAGACCCACGCCGGATCCTGGCGGACGCGCCGATGCGGCGGATGCAGTATCTGGTGATCGCGCTCTGCGTCGTGTTGAATGCGCTCGACGGGTTCGACGTGCTGGCGATCAGCTTCGCTTCACCCGGGATCGCCGCCGAATGGGGCATAGACCGTGCCGCGCTGGGGGTGGTGCTGTCGGTGGAGCTGATCGGCATGGCGGCGGGCTCCGTGCTGATCGGGGGCCTTGCGGACCGGGCCGGGCGGCGTCCCACGACACTCGGCTGCCTGCTCGTCATGACGACCGGCATGGCGCTTGCCACCACCGCCAACACGGTCTGGGCGCTGTCGCTGTGGCGGCTGTTCACCGGCTTCGGCATCGGTGGCATGCTGGTCTGCACCAGCGCGATCGTCGCGGAATTCGCCAATGATCGGTCCCGGAACCTGGCCGTGGCGATCATGGCCGCCGGCTATCCCGCCGGGGCGATCGTGGGCGGGTCGATCGCGTCGCTGTTGCTGGCGTCCGGAGGCTGGCGCGATGTCTTCCTGTTCGGCGCCGGCGCCACCGCGCTGTTCCTGCCGGTCGCCTGGTTCCTGCTGCCGGAGTCGGTCGGCTTCCTGCTGCAAAACCGCGCGACGTACGGACTGGACCGGGTGAACGCGGTGCTGGGACGGCTTCGCCATGGCGCGATTGCCCGGCTTCCCTCATCCGACGGACATCCGCCGCGCCCCAATTTCCGCCTGTTGTTCGCGCCCCGTCTGGCAAGGACGACAATCCTGCTGACCATCGCCTATTTCGCCCATATCATGACATTCTACTTCATCCTCAAATGGATCCCGAAGATCGTGGTGGACATGGGCCATGCCCCGGCCACCGCGGGCCAGGTGCTGGTCTGGGCCAATGTCGGCGGGCTTGCGGGCGCGCTGCTGCTCAGCCTGCTCAGCTGGCGGATCGCGGGTCGCACGCTGGCGATCACGGTGATGCTGCTGTCGGTTTTCGCGGTCATCCTGTTCGGTCGTGGCCAGGACGATCTCGGCCATCTCGCCCTCGTCGGTGCGCTGACCGGTTTCTGCACCAATGCCGGCGTGGTGGCGCTGTACGCGCTGATCGCCCAGGCTTTCCCCACCGCGGTGCGGGGCAGCGGCACGGGTTTCGTCGTCGGCGTGGGACGGGGCGGCGCCGCGCTCGGGCCGGTCCTCGCCGGCTATCTGTTCAACCTGGATTTCGGGCTGCAGGTCGTCGCCGTGGTGATGGCATCGGGTTCGCTTCTCGCGGCCACCGCGCTGCTGTTCGTGCGCCAGCCCGCCCGCGATCAGCCGGTCAGATGATATAGCCCGGCGCCGTGGGCCGGCAGGGTCTGCGTCAACGCGCCGGTTACCGGCCCGATGTCGCGCTGCGCCCACAGGTCGCGGACCCGCGCGCCGTTGCCCAGCCCCAGCTGCCGCAACGGGATGCTCACTGGTCGTGCCGTCTTGTCGACGTTGAACAACCCGACATACCGCCCGCCCTTTGCCGCCTTCGATGACCAGACATGCGTCTTGTCCGCCACGAAATGCGGGCGGGCATCGTGGCTCGCCTGATTGACCGCGATCACCTCGCTGTTGGTCAACAGCGCCAGCGTCGCCGGATCCAGGTGGCGCAGGTCGCCGCCCATGATCAGCGGCGATTGCGCGATCGCCCATAGCGACATCAACGTCCGCTGTTCGTCCGGCGTGAAACGGGTGTCACGCTGCCCCAGCGCCAGCCGACCCAGCGGCAGCATGTCGGCATCCGGCCAGCCCCCCGGCCCGCGGTGCGGGGTCCAGTTTTCCAGCCGGACGAACTGCGCCTCCAGCATCGGCCATTCGTCCCAGAAATCATCGCTGATCCGCCACATCTGTGCGTATTTGCGGACATGATCGCCGCGGACCACCGGTGTCTCGCCGGGCGACAGGCTCAGCATGATCGGCCGGCCGCTCGCCGCGATCGCCGCATGCGCCGCTTCGATCTCTGCGGCATGCGCATCATAGGGCCGGCTCATATCGTCCATCTTGACGAAATCGACGCCCCAACCGGCATACAGGGCGAACACGCTGTCATAATAGGCCTGCGCACCCGGCTTCGTCATATCGACGCCGTACATGTCCGGATTCCACGGGCACAGGCTGGCGGTGTCGGCAATGTCCCGCGCGTGCAGCCTGGTGCCCAACACCGGCAGGTTGCGCTCGACTGCCTTGCGCGGGATGCCGCGCATCAGGTGGATGCCGAACTTCATCCCCATCGCATGCACCTGCGCCGCCAGCGGCGCGAAGCCCCTGCCGCCCGCGCTCGACGGAAAGCGGTTCGGCGCCGGCAGCAAACGGCCATGACCGTCCATCACCGGGTCAGGGTTCTGGTTATACGCGTAACTGCGCGCCTGCGGCTCGTACCACTGGATATCCACCGTGAAGATATCATAGCCATAGGGCAGCAGCTTGGCCGCCATGATCCGCGCGGTTTCGATCGCCTGCGCTTCGGTGATCGTGGTGGCGAAGCTGTTCCAGCTGTTCCACCCCATCGGCGGCGTCGGGGCCAGCATCGCACCGGCGCCTTGCGTCGCCGGTTTCGCGCCCGCGCCGGATCCCGCCACGGCACATCCGGCGGCGGCGGCGGTCGCGATCAGGGTACGGCGATCGATCGTCACGACGCGTCGCATTCGGGTCCTCCATAAGCCAAGGGATCGGGTCCGGCCGCTGTCAAGCCGACGGTGCGGCCACCGGCGGATCGGGCTGTTCGGCCAGCGCATAGATCCGCGCCGCCGCCGCCCACTTCTCGCCCGGCGCGGCCCAGGCCACCGGCCGCTGAAATTGCCACATCAGCTGCTCCCACGCGATCACATCGGGATCGGTCGCGTCCTGTTCGGCCTTGCGCGCGGCGTCATAATCCGGCCCCGCCTCCAGGATCATGAACAGCCGCGGCCCCGCGCGCCAGATTTCCAACGCCGCGATCCCGGCCTGGCGGATCGATCGCGTGATCGCCACCGGCGGCCCGCCCGGCCGATGCCATCGCTCATATCCCGCGATCAGTTCGGGATCGTCGTGCAGGTCCAGCACGAAACAGTGACGGGTGGTCGGCTCGCTCACATCCATGCTCCCGTCCACGCTCTCAAGGGCCATGGCACGACCTTCTGATCGCCCGGTTTCCGCACGCGGGTCATGCCGGATGCCCCGCCGCCGCGGGATAGGCCCGCGCCAGCGCGCGCAGCATCGGCACCGGCACCGGCACATCCGCCCCCGCCACCCACCGCACGAAGCCGCCGACGCGGGTATCGATCTTGGCGGCGTGATTGCCGTAAATGTCGGCCACGCGGTGATCCAGGAACGGATTGGCGAAGCGGTCCAGCGTCCCGTCGACATAGGCGCGCGCCTCCTGCTCCAGACCGTGCGCCGCGAAACCCGGCACCACCTCCTCGGCATAGAGCCGCCGCAGCGCCGCCAGCGTCTCCGCATCCGCCAGCATCGCCCGCACCGTCATGTCGGGGTCGGCCCCCGCCGCATGCCAGCGTTCCGCCAGCCAGCTATGCCCCAGGTTCAGGATATGCAGCTTCAATCGCTCATGCGGTTCCAGATCGTCGGCCAGCACGATCGCGGGATGCGTGAAAGGCAGGGTCAGGCCGGGCTGCCGCTCGATCGCCCACAGCGCATAGGGCTCGGCGATCGCCCCCGCCGGTTCGATCGGCGTACTCACGATCCGGTCGACCAGTGTGTTCGTCCACACGCAATCCCGTTCCAGCCACAGGATGAACCCCGCCTCCGCGCCGATGTCCGTCGCCAGCCCGGTCAACAGCGCGCGCAGCATCGCGCCGTTGCGCTGCACCAGCTCGCACGGCAGGATCGTCACGCCTGGCCGGCCCGCCCGCCACCGATGATGCAGCAGCGCGAGCAGCATCGCCGGAAAGCTGCGCGACGCGCCGCCGGTCAGGATCGTGATCGCCCGGTCGTCATCGGCAATGGCATAGCCGGTGTCGCCGGTGTTCGACACGACATGGGTCACCGTCTCCACGAACGCGGCGGTCACCGCATCCCGGTCCGCGGCGATGCTCAGGCCGTTCACCACGCTGCGCACCTGCACCGTCCGGTCCACCGTCTCCCCCGCCGCGATCCCGCGCAGGATCACCGGAAATCCGGCGGGATCGGCAAAGCCGCGCAGCCGCGCCGCGCGGGCGGCGTCGCCGGTGGTCTGCACGATCAGGATCGGCGGCACCGTCTGCCCGGCATCCGCTGCCTCCTGCGCGAACAGGTCGACATGCGCTTGCAGGAACCGGCTGGTCCCGAATTGCAGGATCATCGCACATATCCTTCCAGCGCATAGGCACGGGCGGCATTGCCGCCGAAGATCGCCGCCGCCGCCGCGGGCACATGCCGCGCCACGAAATCGGCGACCAGATCGACGACCTGGCCGTACCGCGCCGCCAGCAGGCACACGGGCCAGTCCGATCCCCAGATCAGTCGATCCGGCCCGAACTGCTCCAGCACATGCGCCAGATAGCGTTCGATGTCGGCGGGGGTCCAGCCCGCCGGATCCGCCTCCGTCACCAGGCCGGAAATCTTGCAGTCGACGTGCGGATAACCGGCAATCGCCGCGATCGCATCGGCCCATGGCTGCCATGCACCGCCTGCAATATCGGGCTTGGCCGCATGATCCAGCACGAACCGCCCGGCGCCTACCCGGTCCAGAAAAGCCGGCACGGTCCGCAGCTGCGCCTGGTTCACCAGCATGTCATAGCTCAGGCCACGCGCCGCCACCGCACGCACGCCGCGCACAAATGCCGGATCCAGCAGGAAATCGGGGTCCGGCTCGTCCTGCACCACATGCCGATATCCGACCAGCCCGGGCGCGGCCTCGTCCGCCAGCCGCTGCGCGATGTCGGGCGCGCGCAGGTCGGTCCAGCCGACCACGGCCAGGATCGCCGGCACCGCATCGGCGCAGTCCAGCAGAAATGCGGTCTCCTCCGCCACCTGCCGCGCCTGAATGGCGATCGCACCGTCCAGCCCGGCGGCCGCCAGTTCCCGGGCCAGGTCCACAGCAGTGAAATCGCGCGCGATCGCACTGCCTGGTGCGATCCAGCCAAAGGCGTCGGCGGAATACCGCCACAGATGGTGATGCGCATCGATCCGCATGCTCGTCCTTCACCAGATTTCCTGTTGCATCACCGCAAACACGATTTCATATATGCGACGATAGAAATACGATCCGTGCGATGCAAGCGGGAAGGATGCGCCGGTGAAGGCCGTGATCTGCAACAAGCCGTTCGATCTTGCGGTGATTGCCCGCCCCGAACCCACGGCCGGCCCGGGTGAGGCTCTGGTCCGGATCCGCCGGGTTGGTCTGTGCGGTACCGACTATCACATCTATGCGGGCAACCAGCCCTATCTGGAATATCCGCGCGTCATGGGTCACGAACTGGCCGGGGAAATCGCGCTCGCGCCGGATGGATCGGCATTCACCGTCGGTCAGGCCGTCACGATCAATCCCTATCTCGCCTGCGGCACCTGCATCGCCTGTCGCAAGGGCAAGCCCAATTGCTGTGTCCGCGTGCGCGTGCTCGGCGTGCATATCGATGGCGGCATGTGCGATGTGATCGCGGTGCCCGAACGCGCGCTGGTCGATGCGACCGGGCTGACGCTGGACCAGGCGGCGATGGTGGAATTCCTTGCGATCGGCGCGCATGCCGTCGCCCGCGCCCGGCTGTTGCCAAAGGCGCGCGTGCTGGTGGTGGGCGCCGGTCCGATCGGCGTCGCCGCTGCGCTCTTCGCCCGCCTGGACGGTGCCCTCGTCACGATGATCGACACGCGCCAGTCGCGGCTGGACTACGCCCGCGACCGTCTCGACCTGCGCGATACCGCCCTGGTGACGCCCGACACCACCTCCACCCTGTCGGACCGCACCGGCGGTGAGATGTTCGATTGCGTGTTCGACGCCACCGGCAACATCCATGCGATGCGCGGCGGCCTGGCCTATGTCGCGCATGGCGGCACCTATGTGCTGATCAGCGTGGTGAAGGAGGATCTGGTCTTCGCCGATCCCGAATTTCACAAGCGCGAAACCACGCTTCTTGCCAGCCGCAACGCACTGTCGACCGATTTCGACCGGGTCATTGCCGCCATCAAGCAGGGCCTGATCCCGACCGATGCGCTGCAGACCCACGCGTGCGACGCGGCGGACCTGCCGACGCGCATTCCCGAACTGATCGCCGGCGCCGATCGCGTGCTGAAGGCGATCGCCCGCTTCTGACCCTTACCGACAGGACCGACAGCCGATGGGACCATGCAGCAGGACGCCGGTGGCAGACGGATCGGGCATGGCGGCGCCCGCGATCCCCATGCACGTCGCTCACCGATGATCTTCCACCATCCGCTGGCGGAAACGCCGCCGATCGCGCTAACGGTCGCGCCGGACCAACCGGGGGATCACGGACGCCATGAATCGAATCGGTCCAAAGGGGACCTACGCCGCACCCGCGCTGGAAAAGGCGTTCGAGATCATCGAATTGCTGGCCGATCATCCCGACGGCGCGCTGGTCAGCGAGATGGCGGCCCGGCTCGGCCGTTCGGTCGGCGAACTGTTCCGGATCGTGATCGTCATGGAAAAACATGGCTATCTTCAGAAATCGGCCAAGACCGACCGCTACACCGTCGCCTACAAGATCCTCGACCTCGCCTACCGCGCGACACCGGCCCAGAATCTCGCCCGCGCCGCGATGCCGGAAATGCAGCAGCTGGCACGCGACATCGGTCAATCCTGCCACCTCGTCGTGCCGAACGGCGGCCATGGCCTCGTGATCGCGCGCGAGGAAAATCCCGGCACGCGCGGCTTCTCCCTGAAACTCGGCGCCTCGATCGACCTGATCGTCAGTTGTTCGGGCCAGGTCATCCTCGCCTTCTCGTCCGCGCAGAATACCGAACGCATGCTGGACCTCGCGGCGGCGCTGGACGATCGCCCGGTCGATCGGCCACCGCTGATGCGCCGCCTGAAAAAGGTGCGGGACCAGGGGTTCGACAGCCGGAAAAGCCCGATCACCTACGGCGTCACGGACATCAGCTTTCCGGTGTTCGGCTTCGACGGCGAACTGGCGGGGGCGCTCACCATACCCTTCCTCGAACTCATCGACGGATCGCAGAAGGTGAAGATCGACGCCGCCCGCGAACGGCTGCGCGACAGCACCACCGCCATCTCGGCCACACTTGGCCATCACATGTCCTGAAGCTGCGTCGCAACCGCCGCGCCTTCGGGAAAAACCAGGGAGCAGACGGATGCAACTGACACGACGCACCATGATGGCCAGCGCGGCCGCCGTCGCCGGAGCCATGCCCACCGCCGGCATCACGCAGAAAGCGCGCGGTCCGTTCGCGGCCGACTGGGGCTCGCTCACATCCCAGTACACGCCGCCGGAATGGTTCCGCGATGCGAAGTTCGGCATCTGGGCGCACTGGTCGGCACAATGCGTGCCCGAAGCGGGAGACTGGTATGCACGCGACATGTATATCCAGGGCACCCGCGCCTACAAACATCATCTGGAACATTACGGGCATCCCAGCGACGTCGGCTTCATGGAAATGGAAAACCGCTGGAAGGCGGAACATTGGGATCCCGCCCGCCTGCTGGATCTCTACAAGCGCGCGGGCGCGAAATATTTCGTGGCGCTCGCCAATCACCACGACAATTTCGATACCTATGACTCCACCTATCATCGGTGGAACTCGGTGCGCGTCGGCCCGAAACGCGACATTATCGGCACCTGGGCGAAACTCGCGCGGGAACGCGGCCTGCGCTTCGGCGTGTCGAACCACAGCGCGCACGCCTGGCACTGGTATCAACCCGCTTATGGCTATGACCCCGAAGGCGCGAAGCAGGGCGTCCGCTACGATGCGTTCCGGCTGACCAAGGCCGACGGCAAGGGCAAATGGTGGAAGGGCCTCGATCCGCAGATGCTCTATACCGGCCGGTCGATGGTCATGCCGGACGGAATCACCAGCATTGCCGAAGCCAATCGGTGGCACGAGGCGAACGATCGGAAATGGACCGAGACCGCGCCGGTCAACAATCCCGGCTTCGTCCGCAACTGGTCGCTGCGCTGCCGCGAACTGATCGACAAATATCAGCCGGATCTCATCTACTTCGACAATTTCGGCCTGCCACTGGAACAGGCCGGGCTCGATATGGCCGCCTATTATTACAACAGCAACATGATCCGCAACGGCGGCCGGCTGGAAGCGGTGCTGAACGCCAAGGAACTGCCCGCCGAACACCGGGCCGGGCTGATCGAGGATGTCGAACGCGGCGCAAAGCCCGACATCTCGCCCACCGTCTGGCAAACCGATACGTGCATCGGCAAATGGCATTATGATCGCGATCTGTACAATCGCGACGGGTACAAGAGCGCGCAGACGATCGTGCACACGCTGTGCGACGTGGTTTCGAAGAACGGCAACCTGCTGCTCAGCGTTCCGGTCCGCGGCGACGGCACCATCGACGAGAAGGAAGAACGCATCGTGGAGGCGGTCGCCGCCTGGATGGAGCGGAACGGCAGCGCGATCTACGGTACCCGCCCCTGGCGGGCGTATGGCGAAGGGCCGACCCAGATCAAGACCGGCATGTTCGCGGAGGCCGGGCCGAAATCTCCGTTCGGCGCGCGCGACATCCGCTATGCGCAGGCCGATGGCGCGGTCCATGCCTATGTGCTCGGCTGGCCCGACGACGGGGTCGTCCGCCTGACGCGGCTGGGCACCGCCACGCCCACCGGCCGCGGCACGGTCGAACGCGTCACATTGGCGGGCGACGCCGGCCCGCTGCGCTTCACCCGCACCGCCGATACGCTGGAGGTGACGCTGCCCGCGGGTCGCCGCGATCCGATCGGCGTCGCGCTGGTCATCCGCGGCACCGGCCTCACCGCCTGATCGTCTGTCACCCTGCCCGGGGCCGGGATCGCTGCGGCGGGACCGGCCCCACCAAGCTCGCGTTTAGCTCCTGCCCTCGCGCTCACGCCCCGCCCGGCAGGGGGGCATAGATCGCGTCCAGCCGCGGATCCGCGCCCGCCACCCGCTCCAGATGCGGATAGCGCAGGCCTCCGTCATACGCGATGGTGACCGGCCGGACATGCTTGCCGGTCCTGATCAACAGGTCGATCGGCATGCCCGACGCGCCGGCGGCGATCGCCTGTTTCAACACATCCGCGCTATACGCCGCGCCATTGACCGCCAGCAGCGTCGATCCGACCGTCAGCCCCGCGTCGAACGCCGGCCCATCCCACAGCACATCCTTCAGCGCCCCGTCCGAATCCAGGGTGACACCGATCGAAAAACTCAGCGTCGTGGTCCCGAACACATGGTCGGAACTGACCGAGAACGCGCTGGGCACGTCGCGGTAGACCAGCCGGTACCCCCCGCGCGTGATCCCGTCCAATTGCGTCCCCCGCCGCTTGCCCTCAAGCTGCTCGGTGAAGAATCCCGTCCAGTCGAACGGCGCCACCGCGTCCAGCGCGCGCATGACGTCCTCGAACACATAGGTGTCGGTCTTGCGCCACTCCCCGCCGTTCCGCCCGAAAAAGCCGCGCGCGAAATCGTCGAGCGAGCGGGTGTCGCCCGACAGCATCCGCAGCCGCGTATCGACGTCCAGCCAGATCAGCGCGCCTTCCGAATAATAATCCTCGCTCCGTTGCCAGCTGGTCCATGGCAAGGGGCTGCGCGCGGCGATGATCGGGTCGCGCGTGGTGTCGATCATCGGCCGCCACCGGCTCCCCGGGCGCGCATCGAACGTGGCGGCGGTCTGCGCCAGCGCGTCCAGCGCCTGCTCCAGCGTCCACAGCCCGGACCGGGCGCACAGCACCCGGCTCCAATATTGGGTCTGCCCCTCATATACCCACATCAGGCTGTTGCGGATCGGCAGTTCGAAACAGGGCGACCAGGAATCCGCGCCCTTGCGATGCTTCCCGTTCCAACTGTGCACATATTCGTGTGGCACGGTATCGCGCCGGGCAAAGGTCGCGTCCCACTCCGTGAAATAGTCGGGGATGCTCACCGCATCGAATGATCGGTGATGCTCGATGCCGATGCCGGTCATCTCGTCGCTCAGCGCCAGCAGCATGTCGTAATGATCGAAATGGCGCGCCCCGAACAGGCGGTCGCACTGCGTGACCACCGCGCGGTGCGGCGCGATCTGTTCGGGCGTGGCGTCCAGCAGTTCGGCCCGGTCGGTGATCAGGTTCAGCCGGACCTGACCGCCATCGTCCAGCGGGATCCGGCGAAAATGGCGCCCCGCGAATACGGGCGAGTCCACCAGCACGTCCAGCGGCGCCGGTTCGAACCAGCGCGTGTCGCCCTCCTGCCGCTGCCGTTCCAGCGCACAGGCCATCTCCCATCCCGGCGGCAGGGTCAGGTCCGCTGCCACCATGATCTGACGTACGAAATGGCCGGCCGGATACAGCACCACCGTGTTCCACTGCAGCGCCAACATCTCCGGCGTGGCGATCACCCGGCCCTGCGAAGGATCGGTGGGCGACAGGAACTGGAACGCCGCCACGATCTCGTCCACGCCGTCGGGAACGTCGACATGGAATGCGTTGACCGTGACCGGATGCCGCGTCCACGCTATGTCCCGCCCGCCGCCGGTGATCGTCAACCCTGCGAACAGCTCAATGGGTGCCTGCGGCGCATGGAAACCGGGCAACCATTTCGGGTAGAGCAGCATCATCGGCCCGGGTCCCGGCACCGGAATCACCTCGCGCGCCTGATAGATGCGCCGTGTCACGTCGGTCGCGTCGACCGACAGGCGCAGGACACCGCAATAGGCGCGATCTTCGGGCTCCGGGATCGGCGCGGGCTGCGGGCTGGGCTGGGGCGGATCGATCATGGGCGAAGGCCGTGCCGAAAACACAGCCTCCTGTCGCTAACCTGGGACAATGCGCGACGCGAGAACCGACGCCCCGACTACGGAGTCAGGCTGATGCGGGCATCGCCTTCCGCCGACGGAACCCGGCGCCCACCCACCCGAGGCCCAGGATCATCATCGCCCAGGTCGCTGGCTCCGGGACGGCCGCCGGGCCGGTCAGGATAGTGACCGGCGTCTGGGTGAGTGACCCGATCCCGGAACTGACGAAGCTCAGCCCGGTCACGAATGCGGCGGTATCCGCCGGGTCCAGCCCCGCCGCCACGTCGATCCCGCGCAACGCGAAGCCCGCAATGCCAGCAGCATAGCCGACCGTGGCGAAATCGACGGTCTGCCCACCCATCACGCCGGTGAACAACGGCGTGGTCATGTCAGACATCGCATAGATCTCATATCCGTCCGCGTCGCCCAGCAAGGTCGGGAACAGCGCTGTCGCGATGTTGGGTGCGCCACTTCCGACGACATAGTCGTAGCCTACCGCGACCTCGGGATCGAAGAACAGTGTCTCCCCTTCCACCGCCACGAAATCAAACTGGAACCCGCCGTCGGCATTGACGCTGCCGGGCAACATCGGTGCATCCACATCCTGGCTGCTGACGGCCAAGGTCGGGAACGCGCCTCCCTGCGACGTCATCGCAACATTCTCGGGCAGTACGAACCGCAAGGTCGCATAGGCATCAGCCTGTATATAAATCCCGAAGAATTCATAACTTTCTGCCGAGGAGGTCAACATGGTCCGGAACGAGAAATCCTGTTCGGCACCATAGATGTTGAAACCGTACAGAGCGGCGTAGCGGCCGACATATTGGATCGTGATCCAACCGTCCGACTCATCCGAATAGCTGTCGTTATCACCGAAATTGCCGGTGCCTTGCTGCAGGATCGACGCTGTCGTCGCGATACCGTTGACCGAGGACAGCAGGACGGAGGTACTGTTGGAATATTGGCCTGGCGCGTTTGAAGAGCCGCTGGCTCCGCTCACCCCGTCGAAATACAGAAAGACGGGCGTCACCGATTGCGCGGTGCCGTTGGTGACGCGAAAATTGAGCGTGTCCGTCCACAGCGCATCGGCATAGGCGGTGGCAGACCCCGCAGCTCCGACGGATGTCGACAACATACCCGTCGCTGCAAAGGCCGAGCTACCGGCGAAGCTTCTGTCGAAGCTGTCATCCGAAGATGTGACAAAACCCGTCGAGGAAATGCCTTCAAATGAATAGCTTCCGGCGTTCGACCCACTACCGCTGACGGTAACCGCCGCATCGGCGCCTGTAGCGAGCAGAATCGCCGCGCCGGCTATGGCGAACCAAGATCGTTTCATGTGCATCCCCCGGAACATTACGGTTTGTTCATGCAAAATTAACGATCTGTTCGCAACGCCTGTTTGCTACCTGTGTCGTTTTGGGGCTAATTTGATGCGGTTTTCTCACGCTTGAACTGGAACAAGCTGTAAGAGCCGGCTCGTCCAAGCATCTGACAAGGCC
>NZ_DASVTO010000144.1:0-1810 GCF_036387535.1 Sphingomonas sp. | reverse complement strand
TTCCAATAACGGAACGACAGCCTGCGCATGCCGCCCGACCGGAGCATTGCATGGGCAGTGCGAGCGCGGTTCGGGAGACATCCGCCGACGCCGGACCGCCCAAGTCTCGTCTATCCCACCAGGCGATGTATGGAGCGTTCGCGATGAAATCCGCCGGCTTGCGGGGAAACCGACGCGACGGCATTTCGACCCCCGTCCCATCGATCGGTTCTGCACGGGCCGGACGCCCCGCCGGATGCCGGCCACCGGGGAGCCGGGCGCGTGCGGCCGACCGGCCGATCCGTTCCCAAAGCCACCCGCCACGCGAGTGGCTTCTGGCGGTTATCGTCCGGGCGGTATATCGCCTGGCGCGTGGCGCTGTATCTTCCCATTGCCAATCTGTCGGTCAACGCGATCGTCATCGTCCTGCTGGGCGGGGGCGTCGGGCTGTTGTCGGGGATGTTCGGGGTCGGTGGCGGGTTTCTGACGACGCCGCTGCTGATCGTCTATGGCATCCCGCCGACGGTGGCGGCGGCATCGTCGGCCAGTCAGGTGACGGGCGCGAGCGTGTCGGGGGTGTTCGCGCACTGGCGGCGGGGCGGGGTGGACGCCAAGATGGGCGGCGTATTGGTCGCCGGCGGGGTGCTGGGCAGTTTCGCGGGCGCGTGGATATTCCGGCTGCTCCAGCAACTGGGCCAGATCGATACGGTGATCGCCGTCGTCTATGTCCTGCTGCTCGGGTCGATCGGCGGGATGATGGCGCGCGAATCGCTGGGTGCGATCGTCGCAACCAAGCGCGGCCGGCCGCCCCGCCCGCGCAAGCGCCGCCACCACCCGCTGGTCGCCGCCTTGCCGTTTCGCACGCGATTCTATGGGTCGGGCCTGTACATCTCGCCGTTGGCGCCGATGATCCTTGGCTTTGGAGTCGGCATCCTGACGATCCTGCTGGGCATCGGCGGCGGCTTCATCCTGGTGCCGGCGATGATCTATCTGCTGGGCATGGCGACGCAGGTCGTGGTCGGCACGTCGTTGTTCCAGACCCTGTTCGTCACCGCGGCAGCGACGATGGTGCATGCGACGACGACCAAGGCGGTCGACATCGTGCTGGCCGCGCTGCTGCTGGTCGGATCGGTGACGGGGGCGCAAGTGGGCGCGCGGTTCGCGACGCGGTTCAAGCCGGAACATCTGCGCCTGGCGCTGGCCATCCTGGTCCTGCTGGTGGGCACGCGCATCCTGCTGGGGCTGGTGTGGCGGCCGGGAGAGATATTTTCGGTCGAGGTGTCGTGAGGCGCTGGCTGGTCGCGCTGCCCGCGTTGCTGATGCTGTGCGGGCAGACCAAGCCGGTGTTGGTGCCCGACGTGTCGCAGCGCGATATCGAGATCGTCTACAGCTTCACCGGCGCCGACCTGCTGCTGTTCGGCGCGATCCTGTATCCGGGCCAAGGCACGCAGACGCAGGAGCGGCCGGCCGATATCGTCGTGGTGGTGAAAGGCCCGACACAGTCGATCCTGATGCGCGAGAAGGAGAAGGTGGCCGGCATCTGGGTGAATGCGGCGCGGCTGCGCTATCGATCGGCGCCGTCCTTCTACGCGATCGCATCGTCGCGGCCGATCGCGGCGCTGGTCGACGATCGCACCCGCGCGATTTACGAACTGGGGCTCGACAGCCTGCAATTGTCGCCGGCGTCGAATGTCGCGTCGGCGGAGCAGGACCGGTTCAGCCGGGGCCTGGTCGACCTGAAACGCCGCGCCGGCCTGTATTACGAAGCGCCGCGCAGCGTCGAGATCACCGACGGCGTATTGTACCGCGCGCGCGTGACCATCCCCGCGCG
>NZ_DASVTO010000143.1:0-24040 GCF_036387535.1 Sphingomonas sp. | reverse complement strand
GAGGGCCTTGTCGATCGATACCAGCGCGGATTTCACCGCGTCCGACGTCTGTTTGTTGAAGGTGTTGATGTTGACCACGCCGACCTGGCCCTTCACCTCCCACTTCACGGGCTTGAGCTGGATGATCTCACGCGTCAGCGTCACGTCGAACGGCTTGTCGCGGCCGGGGCGGACGATGGTGAGGCGAACGGCGGTGCCGGGGCGACCGCGCATCTTGTCGACCGCCTCGTCCAGCGTGCCGCCGTAGATCAGCTTGCCATCGAGATGCGTGATATAGTCGCCGGACTTGATTCCGGCGCGGGCGGCGGGTGAATCCTCGGTCGGGGACTGCACCTTGACCGCGCCATCCTCCATGCCGACGGTCAGGCCGAGACCGCCATATTCGCCATCGGTCTGCGTCTTCATATTCTGGAAATCGCGCGCGTCGAGATAGGAGCTGTGCGGATCGAGGCTGGCGAGCATGCCGTCGATCGCGCCCTTGATCAGCGTCTTGTCATCGACCTTGTCGACATATTCCGCGCGAACGCGTTCGAACACGTTCATGAACTGGTCGAGTTCGCGATAGGTCTGAACATCGGTCGCCGCCATGCCGGCGGTGACGGCCGGGACCAGCGCGACGGCGCCGACGAGGAGAAGGGGACGCAACAGGGCCTTGGTCATAGGAGGACGAGACTTTCCATCAGGCGATGCGTGCAGGATACAAGGTAAGTGCCGATCGCGATAGTCGGCGATCGATGCTGAACGAAGGCTGGCCGACGGGGTTCAACCGCCCAGCAGCGGGGTAATATCGACCGGTCGGCCGTCGTGGCGCAACTCCAGCGTCACGATCGGCCGCGCGGCGGGGGTGGTGCCGAGCGGACTGCCGGCGTCGACCCGGTCCCCCACCGCCACCGTATCGCTGGCCAGCCCGGTCAGCAGCGTGGTCCAGCCGCCCCCATGATCGACGATGACGATCCGGCCATAGCCGCGGAACGGACCGGCAAAGGCGATCCGGCCGCCGGCGGGGGCAACGACCTGGGCCTGCGGCGCCGTCGACAGCGTCAGTCCGCGCGCGCGGACGCCGGCATCGGACACCTCCCCCAGCCCGGCCAGGACCCGGCCGACGACCGGCAGCCGGTAGCGGGGCGGGCGGATAGGGATTGCCGCGACCGTGGCGGGCGGCGGTGCCAGACCGGGCACGACCGGGCGCGGGATCGGTCCGGGCAGCGCCGCCAGCCGTTCACGCCGGCTGGCCTGCGCGTCGAGCCGATCCATCAGCGTGGCGATGTCGCGCGCCTGTTCACCCAAGGCCAGCGCCCGATCCTGTTCGAACATGGCGGCATCGGCCAGTTGTGCCGATCGCGCGCGGGCCGTCGCCTCCGCGCGGGTCAGCGCGACGCGTTCGGCGCGAAGCCGGTCGCGGCCGGCAAGCAGGGCGGCGGTGGCGCGATCCGCGGCACCCCGCAGGCGATCGGCGATCGCGAGTTCTCGGCGGACACCGACCGATCGGGCACGGATTTCCGGCAGGCCCGCAGCCAGCAGCGCGCGGACATGGATGATGTCGTCGATCGATCCGGGTTGCACCAGCGCCAGCGCGGCCGGGCGGCGGGCGAGCGTCTGGAGCGCGGCGGTCAGCCGGACGATCGGCGCCTGCACCACCGCCAGCCGGGCGCGGTGCCGCGCGCGGAGCAGATCGATCAGGCGCAGGCGTGCGCGGGCCGCCGCGATGTCCGCTTCCGCCGACTGGATCCGGGCGGCGGCGGCAACCTGCGCCCGGCGGGCCCGTGCCGCGGCATCGGTGGCCCGCGCGGCGGCCTGTTCATAACGGGCGGCGCGTTCGGCCGCCGTTGCGGCATCCCGTTGCGCATGGGACAGGGCGGCGCGCTGCTCCATCACGCTTTGGGCCGCGAGCGGCGCCGCGATCAGCGCGATCAGCGCAAATCCCAGGATGCGGCGTTCTACTTTCGGCTTGGGGGCCAGCGCCGATGTCATCACCCTTCGCGATGATAAGGGTGGTTGGCGAGGATCGATGTCGCACGGAACAGCTGTTCCGCCAGCATCGCACGCGCCAGCAGATGCGGCCAGGTCGCGCGGCCGAACGCGATCAGCTGATCCGCCTCGGCCCGCGCCGCATCGTCGAAACCATCGGCGGCACCGATCAGGAACCGGCATTCGCGGATGCCGTCATCCCGCCAGCGACCGATCAGCGTCGCAAAGGCCAGGGAGCCGATCTGATCGCCCGTCTCGTCGAGCATGACCAGCTTGGTCGCAGGCGCGCGCGGCGGCATGCGACCGCCGGTGTCGGGCAATTCGGTGACCCGGGTAGGCCCGGCGATCCGCTTCAGATAGCGGTCGACCAGCTCCGCTTCCGGCCCACGGCCGATGCGGCCGCGCGCGACGATGTGGAGGAGCAGGCGTCAGTCCTCGAACGGTTCATGCGTCGGACCGGCCACCGCCGGTGCCTCGCCGAACGCCCACATCCGTTCCAGATTGTAGAAGGACCGCACCTCCGGCCGGAACAGGTGAACGATGATGTCGCCGGCGTCCAGCAACACCCAGTCCGCGGTCGGCAGACCCTCGGTCCGGACGGGGCGGCCGGTTTCGGCCTTGATCCGTTCGGCCAGCTTTGCGGCCATCGACGCAACC
This sequence comes from Sphingomonas sp., assembly GCF_036387535.1. Classification (GTDB taxonomy): domain Bacteria; phylum Pseudomonadota; class Alphaproteobacteria; order Sphingomonadales; family Sphingomonadaceae; genus Sphingomonas_R. The sequence continues at coordinate 21,415 of NZ_DASVTO010000143.1, read as the reverse complement.
TGGCGCGTGGAGCGGCCTGAGGTCACCACCATATAGTCGGCGATCGTCGATTTGCCGCTGAGCGGGATCGAGACGGTTTCGATCGCCTGGTCGTCCTCCAGCGAGGCGAGGATGATCCGGTGAAGCGCGTCGATCGACTCGTCCGGCGTACGGACGGGAACGGCGCTCTTCGGGGCGGGGGATGCGGGCAAGAAACCTCCTAGACGTGGTGACGAGGACCATCCCGCAGGCGACGCGTCACGGCATCGCGGGCAGGGCGTCCGATATGGGCAAGATGCCAGTTTGGGGCGGCCTGGCGGACCGCGGTCGCGGATCGGGGATCGGGGCGAAAGCGCAGCTGCACGAGCGCCGGTGGTCTCCAGTCCGTCCACCGTTCAGCATGGTCTGCGCGTCGGACGAAACGCCGCAGCCAACCCATCGCCGGACCGGCCTGGGCATCACCATCATATCCCGGACGGGCGATCACGGCAATGGGCAGCGCCCGCGCAATCCCACGCCAGTCCCGCCACCGCGCGAACTGGCCCAGATTGTCCGCACCCATCATCCAGATGAAGTGATGCTTTGGATAGCGGCGGATCAGCGCATGGACGCTGTCGACCGTATAGCGCGTGCCGAGATCCCGTTCGATCGCCGTGACGCGGATCGGCGCGCGCCGGGCCAGCGCCTGCGCCGATCGCAGCCGCGCACCGAGCGGCGCCATGCCGGCCGCGGACTTCAGCGGGTTGCCGGGCGAGACCAGCCACCACACCTCGTCCAGCCCGAGCGCCGCGATCGCGAACAGGCTGATCGCGCGGTGCCCGCCATGCGCCGGATTGAACGAGCCGCCGAGCAGGCCGATGCGTTTCAAGACGAGCGGACGGGCTTCACGCGATCCTGACGGTCATGACGGATGCGCAGGATGTCGATCAGATCGTCAGACGGAACGCGATAGAGAATTAGATAGGAGGTGTTCGCGACGCGAAGGCGGCGCGTGTCGATGTCATCCGGCGCTCCGGCAAAAGAATAGGCCATAAGGAACGTCGTGCGATCCTGAATCCGGGTCACGATATCGATGGCGATGTGCGGATCGGCATGTTCGGCCAGCCAGCCGTTGATGATATACAGGTCACGCCGGGATTGGGCGGTCCAGTTCAGCCGACGCATCGCGCGCGATGAGCAGTGATCATCGCTTCGATTTCAAGCACCATCTGCTTATGCGGAATCATCGGTTCGTTCTCGGCAGAATCGATACCCTCCTGAATGAACGCGCGCTCGGCGGCCTCGTCGAGAAGTCTTTCCAACGCATAGTACAGCAGCGATTCGTGGCTGCGATCCATCGATTTTGCCAGACGGTCAAGGTCGACCATCATCGCGTCGTCAACCTGCGTCCGGATATCGTTCATCTTGCCCATCACGCAAACCTATACCGCGGCCGCGCGCCCTTCAAGCGCGGACCTGGCCGGTGCCGCGGCCGAGCCATTTGTAGGTGGTGAGGCCTTCGAGCGCGACCGGGCCGCGGGCGTGGAGGCGGCCGGTGGCGATGCCGATTTCCGCGCCGAGCCCGAATTCGCCGCCGTCCGCGAACTGCGTCGAGGCATTGTGGAGGACGATGGCGGAGTCGACCTGTGCCAGGAAACGATCCGCGGCGGCCCGATCCTCGGTCAGGATCGCGTCGGTGTGGCCGGAGCCATGGGCGGCGATATGGGCGATTGCGGCGGTGGGGCCATCGACGATCGCGACCGCGGCGATCGCATCGAGATATTCGGTGTCCCAATCCTCGGCCGACGCCGGTGTGACGCGGGTATCGAGCGCCTGCGCCCGGCCGTCACCGCGCAGGGCGCAGCCGGCATCGAGCAACGCGGTGAGCAATGCCGGGGCGGCGGGGAAGCCGCTGTCGATCAGCAGCGTTTCCATCGCGCCGCAGACGCCGGTGCGCCGCAGCTTGGCATTGATGACGATCGCCCTTGCCATGGCGGGATCGGCGGCGGCATGGACATAGACATGGTTGTTGCCGTCCAGATGGGCGAGCACGGGCACGCGGGCATCCGCCTGAACCCGCGCCACCAGCGCCTTGCCACCGCGCGGGATCAGCACGTCGATCAGACCCGCGGCGGCCAGCATGGCGCCGACCGCGGCCCGATCGCGCGTGGCGACCAGTTGCACCGCATCGCACGGTAGATCGGCGGCAACCAGGCCGGCGACCAGCGCCTGGTGCAGCGCGGCGTTGCTGTCCGCCGCCTCCGATCCGCCGCGCAGGATGACGGCGTTGCCGGACATCAGGCAGAGCGCGCCGGCATCGACGGTGACGTTGGGGCGGCTTTCATACACGATCCCGATCACGCCCAGCGGCACGCGCACGCGGGTCAGGACGATGCCGTTGGCGGGCATGCGGCGATCCATCTCCTGACCGACCGGATCGGGCAGGTCCGCCACGGCGTCCAGCGCAGCGGCGATGCCGGACAGCCGGTCCTCGTCCAGCCGCAGCCGATCGAGCAGGGCAGGGGCGAGCCCGCTTTCCGTGGCGCGCGCCATATCGGCGGCGTTCGCGGCCAGGATCGGGATCGCGCGTGCCCGGATCCCGGCGGCGGCCGCGCGCAACGCCGCGGCCTTCTGAGCGGTCGGAGCGCGCGACAGGATCTGCGCGGCGGCGCGGGCCTTCCGGCCCATATCGGCGATCAGCGCGGTGGCTTCGGTGACGTCCATGCCGATCGCGCTAGCAGGTGGCGCATGGGTTGCGAACCCGTCTCGACGCCGTGGCGGCGATCGGGCATTTCTGCTCGGGGTGCGCGTTCGGGGGGCAGCGGGGATGATGGACGGGATCGACGATGTGGGCGCGGTGCTGACAGGCGGCGTGATCGCACGCGAACTGGACGGGCGAAGCGGCGGCGGAACCGCGCACGACGGGCATGCGGGGCAGCCCTGCCCGAATTGCGGCGCGGCCCTGACCGGTCGCCATTGCCAGCAATGTGGCCAGGCCGCGCATCTGCACCGTGACATGATGGGCTTCGCGCATGACGTGCTGCACGGCGTGTTCCATTTCGATGGCAAGTTCTGGACGACCTTGCCGTTGCTGGCGTTTCGGCCCGGGCACCTGACGCGGCGCTATATCGACGGAGAACGCACGAAGTTCGTGACGCCGATGGCGATGTTCCTGTTTTCGGTGTTCCTGATGTTCGCGATCGTTTCCAACATATCGGGGCTGGCCGGGCGGAGCGATCCCGCCGGCGACCTGTCATCCGGCCTGGGGAGCGGCATGAACGATGCCCGCCGCGAGATCGGCGCATCGCGTCGGACGATCGATACCGAGGTCGCGACGTTACAGGCCGACCGCGTGGTGGCGGTGCGGCAGCGCACGCCCACCGAGGCGATCGACCGGCGACTGGCCAGCCTGGCGGACGATCGCAAGGGGCTTGCCATTGCGGAGAAGTTCCTGCCGCGCGACGCGGAGGCGAGCCCGCGGGAGGTAGCCAGGGCGGAGGGCGGGCCGATGCCGACGATCGCGGACGTCGACGACTGGATCGGCCGCAAGGTGGCGCATGCCCGCGAAAACCCCAAGCTGATGTTCTACAAGATGAAGAGCGCGGGCTATAAATATAGCTGGGCCCTGATCCCGCTGTCGCTGCCGTTCCTCTGGCTGATGTTCGCGTGGAAGCGGCGGTTCGGGCTTTACGACCATGCGGTGTTCGCCACCTATTCGATTGCGTTCATGTCTCTGCTGGTGGTCGCGGCGACATTGCTGGCGGCGGCGTTCGGTGGGACCGGGCGCGCGATCGGCTGGATCGCGCTCGCCACCGTACCGCCGATCCACATGTATAAGCAGCTGCGCTACGGCTATGCGCTGCCGCGGTTCAGCGCGGGCTGGCGGACGCTGTGCCTGCTGGCGGTCGTGACGGTGACGTCCAGCCTGTTCTTCCTGTTGCTGCTGTATCTGGGCGTGGCGGACTGAACGTCCGCCGGCATGTCGACACACAAACAGGCCCGGCGAAGCATCGCCGGGCCTGTCGTCCTGGTCCCGATATCCTGTGCGCGGCGATCAGGCGCCCTGCGGGGCCGCGCCGCCGAAGCCACCGGGGCGCTTGCTCTTCGGGATCGAGGAGCCGCCCATGCCGATCGGCAGCGCCCGCCGCTTGGCCGGATCGTCGCGTTCGATCGTCTCGCCAGCCAGCACGCGCTTGATCTCGTCGCCGCTCAGCGTTTCATATTCCAGCAACGCATGGGCAAGCCCGTGGAGCTGGTCGACATGATCGCTGAGCAGTTGCTTGGCGCGGTTATAGGCGCCTTCGACGATCGCCTTGATCTCGGTATCGATCAGTTGCGCGGTCTGGTTCGACATGCGGATCGGCTGGCTGGAGGAATAGCCGAGGAACGTTTCACCCTGCGGTTCCGCATATTGCAGCGGCCCCAGTGCATCCGACATGCCCCAGCGGGTCACCATGTCGCGCGCCAGGCCGGACGCATATTCGATGTCCGACGAGGCTCCAGACGACACCTTGTCATAGCCGAAGATCACTTCTTCCGCGACGCGGCCGCCCATCGAGACGGACAGGTTCGCGTACATCTTGTCACGGTGATAGCTGTAGCTGTCGCGTTCCGGCAGGCGCATGACCATGCCGAGCGCACGCCCGCGCGGGATGATCGTCGCCTTGTGGATCGGATCCGACGCCGGTTCGTGGAGCGCAACGACGGCGTGGCCGGCCTCATGATAGGCGGTCATCCGCTTCTCGTCCTCGGTCATCACCATGGAACGGCGTTCCGCGCCCATCATGACCTTGTCCTTCGCGGCTTCGAATTCGCTCATCGCGACCAGGCGCTTGCCGATGCGCGCCGCGAACAGCGCGGCCTCGTTCACCAGATTGGCCAGATCGGCGCCGGAGAAGCCGGGCGTGCCGCGCGCGATGACCCGCGGATCGACGTCGGGCGCCAGCGGCACCTTCTTCATGTGCACGGCCAGGATCTTTTCGCGCCCGTCGATGTCGGGGCGGGGCACGACGACCTGGCGGTCAAAGCGGCCCGGCCGCAACAGCGCAGGATCGAGCACGTCGGGCCGGTTCGTGGCGGCGATGATGATGATGCCTTCGTTCGCCTCGAACCCGTCCATTTCGACCAGCAGCTGGTTGAGCGTCTGTTCGCGTTCGTCATTGCCATTGCCGAGCCCTGCGCCGCGATGACGACCGACCGCGTCGATTTCATCGATGAACACGATGCAGGGCGCGTTCTTCTTGGCCTGTTCGAACATGTCGCGCACGCGGCTGGCGCCGACGCCGACGAACATTTCGACGAAGTCCGATCCGGAAATGGTGAAGAAGGGGACGCCGGCCTCACCAGCAATCGCGCGGGCGAGCAGGGTCTTGCCGGTGCCGGGCGATCCGACCAGCAGTGCACCCTTGGGGATCTTGCCGCCCAACCGCGCGAACTTGCTGGGATCCTTCAGGAAATCGACGATCTCCTGCAATTCCTCGCGCGCTTCGTCGATGCCGGCGACATCGTTGAACGTCACCTTGCCCTGGCGTTCGGACAGCAATTTGGCCTTGGACTTGCCGAAGCCCATCGCGCCCGAACCGGCATTCTTCTGCATCTGCCGCATCACGAAGAAGGCGATGCCAAGGATCAGCAGGAATGGCAGCGACTGGTAGATCAGGATCATCCAGATGCTGGCCTGTTCCTCCGGCTTGGCCCGGAACACGACATTCTTGTTCTGGAGCCGCTGGACCAGCGTGGGATCGTCCGGGGCATAGGTCCGGAATGCCGTCCCGTTGGTGGTGGTGCCGCTGATCTGCTTGTCGGCGATTTCGACCGAACGAACCGTGCCTTCATCGACGCGACCCAGAAACTCCGAATAGGCAATATTCTCGCCCGGCGGGGTCCGCGACACGCCGTCGAACACGGATACGAACAGGACCAGCGCGAGCAGGATGCCCGCCCAGATGCCCACGCTCTTCATCCAGGGATTGCCCTGCGGCTGCGGTTCCTTGTCGTCGTTCATGCCCACTCCGATCTATGCGACCAAGATAGGCACGGACGCGTTAATGGCAATGGAACAGCGATGATCAATGGGTGTTGCGGGTTGGACGACGCGGGGGGGCGGGGCGGAACATCCAGCCACACGGTTCGACGCGGGCGACGGTGGCGCCCAAGGTGGCGGCATTCCCCGATTTCAGGCGTTCAATCAACCGCTTAAGTGAGGGCCCGGACGGGTTGGCCGTGATATCCCGCGCGTGCAGGCACCGCAGCACGAGCCGACGAAGCAGTTCCTCGGGCAACCCGGTCGGGTCGAGAAACAGTGTCTCGGCATCAATATGATGGATTCGCGCCTCCGATTCCTTGGCCGTCGTCCATTCCAGCGCGGTTTCGGCCTCCGCCAGATGGCGCGCGCTGGCCGCGAGTCGCGCTGGATCGAGTGCGGGCGTCCGGCCCAGAAAAGTACGTGTCCATGTTCGATCGTGGCGGGGGTCATGGTTCGCGGGATCATCGACCGGGGTCAGCCCCTGTCCGGCGACGAATGCCGCAAGATCGGCCTTGGCGACGTCCAGCAGCGGACGGGCGAGCGTGACCGGTGACTCCGCCTGCAACGGCCGGCGTTCGCGCACGCCGGCAAGACCCGACAGACCGGCACCGCGCGCAAGCCGCATCAGCAGAGTTTCGGCCTGATCGTCGCGGTGGTGCGCGGTCAGCAGCAGCGGGATCGCCTGTTCCCGGCACCAGGTGTCGAGCAAGCCGTAGCGATACGCGCGGGCCTGCGCCTGGAGGCCGATGCCGGGGGCGGGAGACCAGGTGGCGCGCAGGGTATGATGAGGAATGCCGCGATCCGCGCAGAGGCGCGCCACCGTGGCGGCTTCCGCCGCGCTGTCGGGGCGAAGGCCGTGGTCGACCGTGGCGGCATGAACGTCGCCGGGCCGCACGGCCTGGGCAAGCAGCAGCAGCGCCAGGCTGTCAGGCCCGCCTGACACCGCGACGGCGAATGGGGTGAGGGCGGGATGGCCGGCGAGGTGATCCCGCAATGCGGTGATGGCGTCCGGCATGGGTCGCAACCTTTGAAGTGCCAGGTCCTGGCCGTATCCCGGAAGGCTCCTGGAAAATCGGGACGTTATCCTTACCTAAGCTCCCGCTGTCTTGCACTTCGCGTCGGTGCGGGCCTTGGCGACGCGGTCCTTCAGCGCCTGGTTGATGGTGCCACCATATTCGCGGAGCAGTGCGTCATAGGCTTCGCAGGCCTTGGGCAGATTGGGCTTGTCGAGCTTTGTCAGCGCCTGCCCCAGATAATAGAGGCTGTCCGGCGCCCGTTCGCCGCGGGGATTCTTGGTATAGTTGGCATGGAAAGCAACCGCGGCCGCCGCGGGCTTTCCGTCGTCCAGATAGGTGCGGCCGAGCAGGTTTTGCGCGTAGCTGGCGCGGCGCGACTGCGGATATTTCGCGACGAATGCCTTCAATGCGGTTTCGGCATCGGCATAATTCTTCTGCTCCCACAGGCGGTAGCCGGCCAGATAGGCCGCCTCCGCACTGTCGCCGTCCGACCCCGCGGCCGCCGGTGCGGGGGAGGGTGCAGGCGGTGCGGCGGTTTCGCCCGGGTCGGCGTCCGCCGCCGGGGCGGGGGCCGGCAGCGCAGCGGGCGCGGCGCCGGCACCGCCGCGCTCCAGCGTATCCAGCCGCGTCCCGGTTTCGGTGCGCAGGCGTGTCAGCTGTTCCTCCAGTTGGCGCAGGCGGAAGCCATTTTGTTCGACCTGACCGGTCATCCGCGCCAGTTCCTGTTCCATCGAGGACACGCGGGCAGTGAGATCCGTGATCGGGGCGGAGGCGTTGCCGGCCTGGACCGGTGCGGCGGGGGCGGTGATTTCGGGTTCGACATAGCCCGCGCCGCCGGGGAAAACCTTGCGCTGCACCGCACGCATCTCCTTTTCCAGGCGATCGACGCGGGCGGTGACCGGCGCGCTGGTCTGCGCGACGACAGGGGTGGCGACGGTCGCCAGCAGCGAGAGGATCAGCGGAATTCGCATCGGATAAGCTCTTCCAGGCAAGGGTGCGCCAAGGGACGACGCCATAGCGCGCGGTAGCTGTCGCGGAGCTTAAGCACCCGGCCCGGCGACGGGCGCGCTGCTGTTCTGCGGGACCAGCGGGGTGATCGGTTGCGGCGCGGGATCGGCCGCAGCCGGGACGTTCCGCAGCGCGTCGGCCTTCAGCGACTGATCGACCAGCAGGCGTTCGGGACGGCCGACCGGGCCGACCGGCGTATCGCCGATCTTGATCGCCAGCGCCTGTGGCCGGCCGGTGCGCAGGCGCGGATCGACCGCGGCGGCGGGCACTTCGAACGTCTGGCCGATCGCCATTTCGCGTTCGAACAGCTTCGGTCCGTTCTTTTCATAGATGCTGACCCACACCGGCGCGATCGCGGTGACACTGACCAGCCCGGTTGCGGCGGGTGGCGGCGGCTGGGCGGCGGCGGTCTGCGCCGGCGTGGTGGACGCGGGCGGCGCGTCGGACGCGGTTGCGGCCACGCGCGCGCCGTCATTTTCCCGGTTGCGCCAGACGGCATAGCCGGCCGCGATCACCAGCGCGACGCAGAGCGCGATGATGGCGAGCCAGCGCGGCGGCACGCGGGCCGGATCGGCGGGTTCATAGGGTTCGGGCGCGACATAGCGCGTCGACGGCGCGGCGTTGATGCGCGCGCGATATTCGATCGCCGCAGCTTCCGGATCGAGCCCGACCTGCCGCGCGAAGCTGCGCACGAAGCCAAGCGTATAGGGGATGGCGGGCAGACCTTCGGTTCCATCCGCCTCGATCGTGGCGAGATGGCGCGTGGGAATGCGCGTGGCGGCCGCGATATCCTCCAGCGACAGACCCGCCGCCAGCCGTGCGGCGGCCAGACGTTCGCCGATCGGCGCGGCGACGCCGTCTGTCCTGCCCGTTACGCCATCTTCCATGTAGACTCCCGCAGCCCCCGTTTCGCCCACGCGATCCGCGCAATACCCGGCACCTTGTCACCGTATCATGCGGCTCAAGTCAAATGATCGTCGCTCGGTTCAACCGATCGCAACATCATTCCGTAGCGCCCAATCGCGGATCACGCCGCGCAGGTCCGCCGATGGCGCGTTCAACCACCCCGCCATTTCGGCGCGCAGCGCGCCGGCATCAAGCGTGCGGATCATCGCCTTGACCGGGCCGATCGCCGCGGGCGTGATCGACAGCCGTTCGATGCCCAGCCCGATCAGCGCCATCGCTTCCAGCGTGCGGCCACCCATTTCACCGCAGACCGCGATCGGCACGGACGCCGTATCGCATTCGCGCGTCACGCGGCGCAGGAAGCGCAGAATGGCGGGGCAAAGCCAATCATAGCGTTCCGCGAGCTTCGGATTTGCGCGGTCGGCCGCAAACAGGAACTGGGTCAGGTCGTTCGTCCCGACCGACAGGAAGTCGAGCCGGGGCAACAGCATGTCGAGCACTTCGGCCAGCGCCGGCACCTCCAGCATGGTGCCGTAGCGGATCTGCGTCGGAAAGGGACGGCCGCGCGACTGGACCCAGGCACGCTGCTTTTCGAACAGCGTGTGGGCCGCATCGAACTCCCACGGTTCCGAGATCATCGGGAACATGACGTTGAGCGTGCGGCCGGCCGCGGCCTCGATCAGCGCGCGGGCCTGCACCTTCATCAGGCCTTCGCGTTCCAGCGCCAGCCGGATGGCGCGCCAGCCCATCGCCGGATTCTCCTCGTCCCCGGCATTGTGGTTCATATAGGGCAGCGCCTTGTCACCCCCGATATCGACCGTGCGGAAGATGACGGGGCGATCCCCGGCCCGGTCCAGCACGTCGCGGTAGAGCCGCTGCTGCCGTTCCCGCTGCGGCAGGGTGGCGGATACGAGAAACTGGAACTCCGTGCGGAACAGGCCGATGCCGTCGGCGCCGGTGACGTCAAGAGCGGCGACATCGTCGGCAAGGCCCGCATTGACCATCAGCGCGATCCGGCGGCCATCGGTGGTGATGGCGGGCAGGTCGCGCATCGCCGCAAATTCGGCGCGGCGTTTCTGCGTGACGACCAGCCGGCCTTCGAACGCCTCCTCCATCGCGGGGGTCGGGCGGACCAGCACCTCCCCCTCCTGCGCGTCGAGCAGCAGTTCGTCGCCTTCGGAAATGGTGGTGCGGATGTCGGCGACACGGCCGAGCACGGGCACCCCCATCGCCCGGGCGACGATGATGACATGCGCCGTCAGCGAACCTTCGTCGAGGATCACGCCCTTCAGCCGGCGGCGATCATATTCCAGCAGTTCCGCCGGCCCGAGATTGCGCGCGACCAGAATCGAGTCGCGGCGCAGACCCATCTGCGCGGCCGTGCCCAGTTGCCCGGATACGATGCGGAGCAGGCGGTTGGACAGATCCTCCAGATCGTGCATCCGGTCCGCCAGCAACGGATCGCTGATCGATCGCATGCGGGTGCGGGTGCGTTGCTGCACCCGCTCGATCGCTGCCTCCGCGGTCAGGCCGCTGTCGATCGCCTCGTTGATCCGGCGGCTCCAGCCTTCGTCATAGGCGAACATCCGATAGGTATCGAGCACGTCCTGATGCTCGCCCGCCACGCCGAATTCGGCCTGGCCCATCATGCGGTCAATCTGTTCGCGCATCTGGCGGAACGCGGAATAGACGCGGTGGCGCTCGGCTTCGGTATCCTCCGCGATGCTGTGTTCGATCACGACGCGCGGCTGGTGGAACACGGCATGGCCGCGGCCCATGCCGGCGACCAGTTTCAGGCCGGTCAAGCGCATCGGACCGATCTGCCGCGCGTCGCGGCCCGCGGTCGCGGCCTCGTCGATCAGGCCGGCGCCGGCGATCAGTTCGGCCAGCACCATCGCGACCGTCTGCAACGCCTCGATTTCGACATCGTCGTAGCGGCGCGACGCCTCATGCTGCACGCACAGCACGCCCACCGCGCGTTCGCGGCGGACGATCGGGACGCCGGCGAAGCTGTGATACAGGTCCTCGCCGGTTTCCGGCTTATAGGCGAAATCGGGATGGCTGGTCGCTTCGTCCAGGTTAAGCGTCTCGCAATGATCGGCGATCGTGCCGACCAGTCCTTCGCCCAGCGACAGCTTCGTGACGTGGACCGCATCCTGGTTCAGCCCGCGCGTGGCGTAGAGTTCGAGCGATCCGTCGCGCAGCAGGTAGATCGAGCAGACCTCGCTTGTCAGCGCTTCGCCGATGATGTTGACGACCTGGTTGAGCTTTGCCTGCGCATTGGTGCGCGCGGCCATCACGTCATGCAGCCGGGTCAGGATTTCGCGGGCGGCAGAGGTGGCGGCGGTCGGCGTCATGCCGCGGTGCTAACAGAGAATAGCCGCCGGGACAGCGATGATTTTATATAATCAGGGTCAGCGTCCCACTCCCCCGGCCAGGCGGAGGGGAGCGGCCGGATCAGTTGCCGGTCGGGTTGTCCGCGGTGGTCGCCGCCTGGCCCGATGCGCCGACGCGGCCGATATTGCCGAACAGTTCGCTGAAGAAACTGGTGTGGCGGCCGAGCGTGGGGGTCTTGTCGCCATTGGGCGAGATCGACGCGATCGTTTCCTTGCCCGTGCGGGTGGCGGAAACGACGTTGCCGGCACCGTCGAAACGGACGGCAAGCAGCATCTGATCGACGGGCTTGGGCTTGCCGAACGCCAGCTGGTTGGTGTTGCGCGACAGATAATACCATACGCTGTCGTCGAACTGCCCCACGAAGCTGGGGCGGCCGAGCGTGCGTTCGACCGAGGCGCGATTGTCGACGCCGGGCGCGATCGTGGCGATCAGCGCGTTGTCGGGAACATAGCCCTTGTGATCGCGGATCCGGGCGCAGCCGGAGGTCAGCACCAGTGCCGCCAGCGCCACGGCCGAAACCGTGCGGAGCCGGTGGATGAATGCCGTCATAAAAAACTCTCCCGGAGGATGGGCGAACCCTATACGCGAAGCTGCGGACGCGATTGCATCCGCCGGCCGACGCCTCAATATGGCCGGGAGCCCCCGGCCGCAAGCGACCGATCCCAATTGAAGGTGCCAACAGTGTCTTTCCTGAAGAGCTTTTTCAAGTCCCGCAATTTCGGGGCCGATGCCGACGCGCTCTATGCCGCGATCGTCGCGGCCGCGCGCCGGCCGGGCTGGTACCTGGACGGGCGGGTGCCGGATACGATGGACGGGCGGTTCGACATGGTGGCGGCGGTGACGGCCATCGCCCTGATCCGGCTGGAACGCGATCCCGAACACGGCAACGCCGCCGCGACCCGACTGACCGAGGCGTTCGTCGACGACATGGACGGACAGTTGCGCGAAGCCGGGGTCGGCGACGTCGTGGTCGGCAAGCATATCGGCAAGATGGTATCGGCGCTGGGTGGGCGGCTGACCGCGTATCGCACCGCCCTGGCGGCGGAGGACGGGGCATTGGAAACGGCGCTGGTCCGCAACCTGTACCGCGGCGTGGACCCGGGACCTGCGGCGGTGGCCTATGTCGCCGGCGGGTTGCGGCGGGTAGAGGCGGGCATGGCATGCCGGTCGGTCGTGGAGCTGATGGGCGGGCACATCGCATGAGCGCGGCGGTGGAGTTTTCGCGACCGGTGCGAATCGATACGATCGGCGAGATGGGGCGGCAGGAGGCGATCGCCGCGGAAGCGGGGGAGCGGGCCGCGCTGGCGACCCGGTTCGACCTGGTGGCGATCGACCGGCTGGAGGCATCGGCCAGCTGCATCCGCAAGGGTACGGAGGTGTTCGTGTCGGGCGAGCTGTCCGCCGCGGTGGTGCAGGCCTGCGCCGCGACGGGCGTGGAGTTGCCGGTGACGGTCCTGCAGCCGTTTTCGCTGAAATTCGTACCCGCGCTGACGGTCGACGGCGATGAGGTCGAGCTGGATGCCGCCGACCTGGACGTGGTGCCCTACGATGGCGCGGCGGTCGACCTGGGCGAGGCGGTGGCGGAAACGCTGGCGCTGGCGCTCGACCCGTTTCCCCGCAGCCCGGATGCCGACGCGGTGCTGCGCGCGGCGGGCGTGAAGGCGGAGGACGCGGTCGTCGAGGAGCCGAACGCCTTTGCCGGGCTGGCCGCGCTGAAAACCAAGCTGGGCGGGTGATCGGACCCGCCCGCCGGCGATCAGACCGCGCGCAGTGCCCGGTCGCAATCGGCGATCAGGTCGTCCGCATTTTCCACGCCGATCGAGATGCGGACCAGATTGTCCGTGATCCCCAGCGCCTGCTTGCGCGCATCGGGCACCGACAGGTGGGTCATGGCGGCGGGGTGGCTGGCCAGGGTTTCGGTACCGCCCAGGCTGACCGCCAGCTTCGCGATGCGGAGCGCGTCCAGGAAGCGAAAGCTTTCCGCCTCGCCCCCGCGCAGGAACAGCGAAAAGGTCGAGCCGGCACCGGTGCAGTGGCGGCGGTAGATATCGGCCTGGCGACCGCCGGGATCGAGGAAGCCCAGATAACCGACATGTTCCACCTTCGGATGGTCGCGCAGGAAGGCGCAGACCCGCGCCGCATTTTCGCCCGCGCGGGTCATCCGCAGTTCCAGCGTTTCCAGCGACCGCAGCAGCATCCAGGCGGTGTTGGGATCTGTGATGGTGCCGATGGTGTTGCGGATCGTGCGGATCAGATCGATCTGCGCTTTTGACCCGACCGCGGCGCCGGCGACCAGATCGGAATGGCCGCCCGCATATTTGGTGAGCGAATAAAGCACGATATCCGCCCCCTGCCGCAACGGTTTCTGCCAGAGCGGGCCGAGGAAGGTGTTGTCGATGACGACCGGCGGCTTTGCCTCCAGATCCGCGAAGACGGTGTCGCGCGCGGCGACCACCGCCTCCACATCGACCAGCGCGTTGGTCGGATTGGCGGGACTTTCGAGATAGACGAGCGCGACCCGGCCGGCGGCCTGCGCGCGGGCGAGGACGGCGTCGATGTCGGCGCGGGTCGCGCCCGCCGGAAAATCGAGCCATTGCACGCCGAGCCGGCCGAGGATCTTGCCGATCAGCGTTTCGGTGGCGGCATAGAGCGGCGCGGAATGGACGATCACATCGCCGGGGCGGACATGCGCCAGCAGCACGGTCGCGATCGCCGCCATGCCGGACGAGAAGGTCAGCGCATCCTCCGCATCGTCCCAGATGCCGAGCCGGTCCTCCAGGATTTCCTGGTTGGGACCGTTGAAGCGGGAATAGACCAGTCCTTCCGCCCCGCCGGGCCGCTTGCCGGTCACGCCCTCGAAATGGCGCTTGCCCGCCGCCGCCGATTCGAAGACGAAGGTGGATGTCAGAAAGATCGGCGGTTTCAGCGATCCTTCCGACAGCATCGGATCATAGCCATGCCCCATCATCAGCGTGGACGGGCTGAGCCGGTGGCCATCGATGTCGAGCGGCTGCTGCTTCGGCCGGCGGCGCGGGGTGGCGCCGGTGAGATCGGCTTCGGTGGGAACGGTATCGTCGGACATGGCAGCCTCACGCAGGGACGGGGAATGGCGGTGTGATCGTTCAGGGCGCCGGGGCACCGATCAGGCTGATCTGGCGGCCATAGCCGGGTTCGCCGGCATGCGTGGCGCGACGAAAGCTGAAGAAACGCAGCGGATCGGCATAGGTGTCGCGCCCGAGCGCCTCGATCCGGGTGATACCGTGCTGCCCGAGCCGGTGGACGACATAGGCCTCGATATCGAACTGGTGATGGAGCGGACGCCGGCCTTCGCGGAAAAAGCGTTCATTCTCCGGATCGTCCGCCTCGAACCGCAGGCGAAATCCGTCGTCGACCTCATAGGAGGCGCGACCGATGCAGGGGCCGATTGCGGCGACGATGCCGCCGCGGTCCGCGCCGAGCCGTTCCATCGCGGCGATCGTGGCGTCGGTGACGCCGGTCAGCGCGCCTTTCCACCCGGCATGTGCGGCGCCGACGATGCCGCGATACGCATCCGCGAACAGCACCGGCACGCAATCCGCGGTCAGGATGCCGAGCAGCAGATCGGGGCGGTCGGTGACCAGCGCGTCGGCGCGCGGACGGGCGTCGTCGGCGATCGCATGCGTCACCGTCACGGCATCGGCGGAATGGACCTGGTGCAGCGTGATCAGGGTACGATCGGGCGCGACGGCCACGACCGCGCGGCGGCGGTTCTCGGCAATGGCGGCGGGATCGTCATCGGAACCGAGGCCGACATTCAGGCTGGCGTGAAGGCCGGTGGAGACGCCGCCCTGCCGCCCCAGGAAACCGTGCGGCACCGTGCCGAGCGCCGCGGCGCGGAGGACCGCGACGGTCATGCCCCCTGCCGCACGCTGCCTTCCCAGGCGAGCGCGTGACGGACGATCAGGTCGAGATCGTCATGGCGCGGGCGCCAGGGCAGGCGGGCGAGGATCGCGCTGTTGTCCGCGATCAGCGTGGCGGGATCGCCGGCGCGGCGCGGTTCCATCCGCCGGTCGAGCGTGACGCCCGCGACGCGGTCCACGGCGTCCAGCACCTGCAACACCGAAAAACCGCGCCCATAGCCGCAGTTGAGCGTCAGATTTTCGCCCGGTGATGCCTCCAGCGCCTGCAACGCGTGGAGATGCGCGTCGGCCAGGTCGGTGACATGGATATAGTCGCGGACGCCGGTGCCGTCGGGCGTGTCGAAATCGCTGCCGAAGACCGAGACGGCGGGCCGCTTGCCCAGCGCGGCTTCGGACGCGATCTTGATGAGGTGGGTGGCGCCGGCGGTCGACTGGCCGGCGCGGCCCTGCGGATCGGCGCCGGCGACGTTGAAATAGCGCAGCGCGCAATAGCTGATCGGATGCGCGGCGGCGACATCGGCCAGCATCAGTTCCGACATCAGTTTCGACATGCCGTACGGGTTGATCGGGCGTTTCGGATCGCCTTCCTGCACCGGCACGCGTTCCGGCGTGCCATAGGTGGCGGCGGTGGAGGAGAAGAGGAAATGCTTCACCCCGCCGTTGACCGCGCTTTCGATCAGGCTGCGCGTCGCGGCGGTGTTGTTGCGATAATATTTGAGCGGATCGGCGACCGATTCAGGCACCACGACCGATCCGGCGAAATGCAGGATCGCGGCGACCCGGTGATCGGCGATGACGCGCGCGACCAGTTCGGCATCCGACACATCGCCTTCGACGAACGCAGCGCGCGGATCGACCGCATGGGCGAAGCCGGTGACGAGATTGTCGAGCACCACCACCCTGCGGCCCGCATCCAGCAGCGCCAGCACCGCATGGCTGCCGATATAGCCGGCGCCGCCGGTGACGAGGACGGATGGGGTATCGGTCATGCGGTGCGGCTCCTGAAATCTGGCATGCGGCGATGCGTTTACTGCGAACGTGCCCTGGTGGGAATGCGATCGGCGGCCAGGAGTTGCGCGGCGATGTTCGCGACGGCGCGCGGATAGGCCGGTGTGGCGCAAGCGATCAGCGCGCCGGGAATGTGGAGGCGCCGGCGCGGCGGCACCGCGCGCAGCACGGCGGGATGGGTGAGCAGTTCGGTGCCCTGGTCGCGGACCGGTCCGGCCTCGGCAAACAGGAAGTCGGGCGGGTTCGCGACCAGTTCCTCCAGCGACAGCCGCGACAGCGCCGGGCGACCCAGTCGGGTGGCGAGATTGGCCAGCCCCGCGCGGCGCAGCAGATCGTCGACCAGCGTGCCCGCGCCGGTCAGGAAACCGCGGCGTTGCCAATAGGCGGCGGTGCGGCCATGCCCCCGCGCCGGGCCGAGCGCGTCCAGCTGCGCATCCATGCGCGCAATCAGCGCGGTGCCGCGATCGGGATGACCGACCAGCGCGGCGACGGTGGCGATATTGGCGCGGATGCCGGCATAATCCTGCGCATCGGGCACGTCGGCGATCGCGACGCCGCGACCCCGCAGCAATTCGGCGATCGCCGCGCGGCGCCACGGACTGGTGATGACCAGATCGGGACGAAGCGCGAGCAGTTCCTCCGCGGTCCCGCGGCTGACGGGATAGTGCGCGGCGCGCGCGGCTTCGGCCGAAATCTCCGGATCGCGGGCGAACCGGGTCAGCGCGGCGATCTGCCCGCGATCGGCCAGCGGGATCAGGAAATGGTCGGCGCACAGGTTGAGCGAGACGATCCGACGCGGGCGATGCGGGGCCGGCGCGGCGGCGATCAGCAGCACCGCGATCAGCATCAGGGGATGGCGCGGGCCGAACATGCCGCTATCGATGGCGGCGGACGCCGGCGGTGACAAGGCCGGGCGCCGGATTTCAGGACACGCATGTCGACAAGACCACTTATCCCGGTTCGTCCGATGCTGTTGATCGCGGGGCTGGGCGGTGCGGCGCTGGTGCTGGCGTTGCTGTCCCTGGCTATGGGGCCGGTGGCGCTGGGCCTGCCGCGCGTGCTGGCCGCCGTGCTGGGGCGCGGCGATGCGGTGGCGGCGACGATCGTCATCGACCTGCGCCTGCCGCGGACCTTGCTGGCGCTGGGCGTCGGGGCGATGCTGGCGCTGAGCGGGGCGGTGTTGCAGGGTTATCTGCGCAATCCGCTGGCCGAACCATCGGTGCTGGGCACGTCGAACGCCGCCGCGCTGGGGGCGGTGGTCGCGCTGTACTACGGTGTCGATTTCGCGGGCGTGGCCAGCCTGCCGCTGCTGTCGATCCTGGGCGGGGTGGTCGGATTGCTGCCGCTGATCCTGCTGTCGTGCAAGGCGGCGGGGCCGCTGGCGCTGATCCTGGCCGGGGTGGCGGTGGCGACGCTGGCGGGGGCGGGGATCAGCCTGGCCCTGAACTTCGCACCCAACCCGTTCGCCGCGGTCGAGATCATGAACTGGCTGATGGGGTCGCTGGAGGATCGGTCGTTCCGTCATGTCCTGATTGCGGCGCCATGCCTGCTGATCGGGGCGGTCCTGTTGCTGTGGGACGGGCGCGCCCTAGACGCGCTGTCGCTGGGTGAGGATGCCGCACGGACGCTGGGCATCGAATTGGGCGCGGCGCGCGTGCGGATGCTGGCGGGGGTGGCGATCGGGGTGGGCGGCGCGGTCGCGGTTTCGGGCGCGATCGGCTTCGTCGGGCTGATCGTGCCGCATCTGGTGCGGCCGCTGACCGACCGCGCACCGTCGTCGGCGCTGCTGCCGTCGATGCTGGGCGGGGCGGTGCTGCTGACCGCGGCCGACATGCTGGTGCGGGCGATCCCGACCGAGCAGGAATTGCGGCTGGGCGTGGTGACGGCGTTGCTGGGCGTGCCGGTGTTCCTGCACCATCTGTTGAAGGCGCGACGGTTATGGTGACGATCGGGATCGAGCGGCTGGCGGTGCAGCTGGGCGGGCGGCGGGTGCTGATCGACATCGACGCAATGCTGCCGCCGGGGCAGCTGGTGGGGGTGATCGGGCCCAACGGCGCCGGCAAATCCACGCTGGCGCGCGCGGTGCTGGGCCTGGTGCCGGCCGCGGCGGGGGCGGTGCGGATCGACGGACGCGATGTCGCGGCGATGCCGGCGGCGGCGCGGGCGCGGACGATCGCCTATTTGCCGCAGGGGCAGGTTCTGGAATGGCCCTTGTCGGTCGCGCGGCTGGTGGCGCTGGGGCGCTTGCCGCGGCTGGGGCCGCTGTCCCGGATCGGGGCTGCGGACCGTGTGGCCGTCGACCGGGCGATGGCGCGCGCCGATGTGCTGGCGTTGCAGGACCGGACCGCGACGGAATTGTCGGGGGGCGAGCGCGCGCGCGCGTTGCTGGCGCGCGCGCTGGCGGTGGAGGCGCCGGTGCTGGTGGCGGACGAGCCGCTGACCGCGCTGGATCCCGGGCATCAGCTGCAGGTGATGACCCTGCTGGCGGGGCTGGCGCGGGAGGGGATGACGGTGGTGGTGGTGCTGCATGATCTGGCGATGGCGCAGCGCTTCTGCGACCGGCTGCTGTTGCTGGACGCGGGGCGGCTGGCGGCGGACGGCCGGCCGGAGGCGGTGCTGACGCCGGAGCGGCTGGCGGCGGTCTACGGCGTCGCGGCGTGGGTCGGCGACGTGGCGGGGCAGCGGATGGTGGTGCCGGTCGGGCGGGTTTGAAGCGCGCCGATCCCGGATCGATCAGAACCGGATGATCTGGCGGATGGCATGGCCGTCGGCCAGCCGGTCGAAGGCCTCGTTGATCCGGTCGAGCGGCACCGTGTGCGAGCGCAGCCGATCGACCGGCAACCGGCCGGCGCGGTAGAGCGCGATGTAGCGGGGGATGTCGCGCGCGGGGACGCAGGTGCCGATATAGCTGCCCTTCAGCGTGCGTTCTTCGGCGACGAGCCCGACGATGTCGATCGGCAGCGCGGTGCCGGCGGGCGGCAGGCCGGCGGTGACGGTGGTGCCGCCGCGGCGCGTCATGCCCCAGGCGCTGGTGAGCGCCGCCGCCGATCCCGCCATTTCCAGCGCGACGTCCACGCCGCCGCCGGTCAGCGCGCGGACCTGCGCCACCGCATCCGAATCGCGCGCGTCGATGGTGGCGGTGGCACCGAGATCGCGGGCGACGGCCAGTTTTTCGGGCGACAGGTCCACCGCGATCGCCTGCGCCGCGCCGGCCGCCAGCGTGCCGAGCAGCGCCGCGAGCCCGACCCCGCCGAGCCCGATCACGGCGGCGGTCTGCCCCGCGCGCAGGCCCGCGGTGTTGACGACCGCGCCGACGCCGGTGAGCACCGCGCAGCCGAACAGCGCGGCGATATCCAGCGGCAGGTCGGCGTCGATCTTCACCAGCGAGCGCCGCGAGACGATCGCGTGATCGGCAAAGGCGGAGCAGCCGAGATGATGGTGGACCTCGCCCGCCGCGTCCTGGAGCCGGATCGCGCCCGACAGCAGGGTGCCGTCGCCATTGGCGCGCGCGCCGGGTTCGCACAGCGCGGGCCGCCCCTCCGCACAGGGGACGCAGTGACCGCAACTGGGCATGAAGACCAGGACAACCGGATCGCCGGGTTCCAGATCGTCGACGCCGGGGCCGACCGCGACCACCGTGCCTGCCGCTTCATGACCCAGCGCCATCGGCAGCGGGCGCGGGCGGGCGCCGTCGATGACCGAAAGGTCGGAATGGCACAGGCCGGCGGCGGCGATGCGGACCAGCACCTCGTCCCGCCCGGGCGCGTCGAGCGTCAGCGTCTCGATCGTCAGCGGGCGGCTGTCCGCGAACGGGCGGGTGGCGGTGCGGTTGCGCAGGACGGCGGCGCGGATTTCCATGGGTCGGGCCTTTTGCGGTGATTGCATGGGCTATGGCGCGGGATATCGTGGTGGTGCAACCGGAGCCTGCCGCATGACCGATCCCCGACCAGCCCCCGAACCGCGCGGCGCCTATCGTCGTTCCGTGTCGATCGACACGCGTTGGGGCGACAATGACGTCTACGGCCACGTCAACAACGTCGTCTATTATGCCTGGATCGACAGCGCGGTGAACCGGCTGCTGATCGAGGGCGGCGTCCTGGACATACGCGGCGGCGACCGGATCGGGCTGGTGGTGGACAGTGCGTGCCGGTTTCTGGCGCCGGTCGCGTTCCCGGACCGGATCGATGCGGGCATCCGCGTCGGCCATATCGGCCGGTCGAGCGTGCGATATGAAATCGGCCTGTTCCGCGAGGGGGCGGCCGTGCCGGTGGCGGAAGCCCGGTTCGTGCATGTCTATGTCGACCGGGTGACCCGGCGGCCGGTGGTGATCGATCCGCCGCTGGCCGCGTTCCTCCGGAGTTTACAGGTGGGAACGTAAGCGCGACGAGGCCGGTTTGAGGCGGGATCGAACAAGGGAATCGTCATGACCGCAGCCCCGCCCCGCGACCGCGACCCCCGCGGCCGGACCGCCACTTCGCCCTTGGCCATGCCCGCCCGCGGCTGGAAGGACGTGCTGGTCCGCACCTATCAGGAAACGGGCCGCGACAATATCGGGCTGATCGCCGCCGGCGTCGCTTTCTACGCGTTTCTGGCGATCGTGCCGCTGCTGGGTGCCGTGGTGTTGAGCTATGGCCTGATCGCCGATCCGGCGACGGTGCTGCACGACATCCGCGCGCTGACCGCGGTCATGCCGGCCGATGCCGCCCGGCTGGTGGGGGAGCAATTGCTGAACGTGGTCGCCACGTCGGGCGGCAAGAAGGGGTTCGGGCTGGCGCTCGCGCTGGGGCTTGCGCTTTATGGTGCGATGAAGGCGGCCAGCGCGATCATCACCGCGCTCGACATCGCGTATGAACAGGAGGAGACGCGTGGGTTCGTGCGGCTGAATGCGCTGGCGCTGGCGATCACGGTGGGGGCGGTGGTGACCGCGATCCTGGCGATGGTGGCCATCGCGGCGCTGGGGCACCTGGAAAGCGTGCTGCCCGACCTGCCGGCGCCGGTGCTGTTGATCGGCAAGCTGCTGTCCTATCTGGTGATGGCGGCGGTCGGCGCGGCGGCGGCGGCCAGCCTGTATCGCTATGGCCCGGATCGCGACCAGGCTCAGTGGGCTTGGCTGACACCGGGATCGCTGCTGACGACCGTGCTGTGGCTGGCGCTGACGCTGGGCTTCGGGATCTATGTCGCCAATTTCGGCAATTACG
>NZ_DASVTO010000142.1:0-12717 GCF_036387535.1 Sphingomonas sp. | reverse complement strand
AGCCGAGGCCAAGGAAGCGGCGCACCGGATCGGCCGGTCCGCTCCCGATGTCGAGAATATGATCGTGCTCGGCCCCGCCCCCGCCCCGCTCGCCATGCTGCGCGGCCGCCACCGTCACCGCCTGCTCGTCCACGCCGTGCGCAGCGTCGATATTCAGGATGCGATCCGCACCTGGCTCGCCGCGCTCGACTGGCCGAAGACGGTGCGCGTCCATGTCGACGTCGACCCCTACAGCTTCCTGTGACACGAAGGTCCGACGCGCCATGACCACCCTGATCCCCATCCTCGGCGACCAGCTGTCCGGCACGCTCGCGTCGCTCCGCGATCAGGATCGCAAGGCCTGCACCGTCCTGATGGTCGAGGTCCGCGCCGAAACCGGCTACGTGAAGCATCACAAGAAGAAGATCGCGCTGATCTTCGCCGCCATGCGCCATTTCGCCGCCGCCCTGCGCACTGCCGGCTGGACCGTCGACTATGTCGAACTGACCGATCCCGATAACAGCCACAGCTTCACGGGGGAGGTCGGCCGCGCCGTCGAACGCCACCGCCCGGCCGCCATCCGCGTGGTGGAGGCCGCCGAATATCGGGTCCGCCAGATGCAGGATCAGTGGGCGGACCAGATCGGCCTGCCCGTCGACATTCTCGACGACGATCGCTTCCTCTGCTCGATCTCCGAATTCCTCACCTGGGCGCAGGGTCGGCGCGAACATCGCATGGAGTTCTTCTATCGCGACATGCGCCGCAAGACCGGCCTGCTGATCGACGCCGCCGGCAAGCCGGAGGGTGGCCAGTGGAATTATGACAAGGACAATCGCGAAACCCCGCCGCGCGGCGTCAACTATCCCGCCCCGCTGCGGTTTGATCCCGATCCGGTGACGCAGGCGGTGCTGGATCTGGTCGCGGCCGAATTTCCCGACCATTTCGGTGATCTGCTGCCGTTCGCGCTCCCCGTCACGCGTGCGCACGCGAAACAGGCGCTTGCCCATTTCATCGCCACCGCGCTCCCCGATTTCGGCCGCTATCAGGATGCGATGGTCGCCGGGCAGGATTATCTGTTCCACAGCGTGCTGTCGCTCTGCCTCAACATCGGCCTGCTCGAACCGCTGGAGGTGTGCGAGGCCGCGGTCGCCGCCTATGCCGCCGGTGATGCGCCGCTCAATTCGGTGGAGGGGTTCGTCCGCCAGGTCGCCGGCTGGCGCGAATATATCCGTGGCATGTACTGGTGGGACATGCCCGAATTCGCGACCCGCAACGCGTTGAACGCCACCCGCCCGCTCCCCGATTTCTACTGGACCGGCGACACCCGCATGCGCTGCCTGTCGGAAAGCATCGATCAGACGAAGCGCGAAGCCTATGCGCATCATATCCAGCGGTTGATGGTGCTCGGCAATTTCGCGATGCTGGCCGGCATCCTGCCGCAGGACGTCAGCGACTGGTATCTGGTCGTGTATTTCGATGCCTATGAATGGGTCGAACTGCCCAACGTGATCGGGATGAGCCAATATGCCGATGGCGGGATGATCGCGTCGAAACCCTATGCCGGCGGCGGTGCCTATATCGATCGCATGTCCGATTATTGCGGCCGTTGCAGCTATGACGTGAAGCAGAAGACCGGGCCGGACGCCTGTCCGTTCAATGCGCTCTACTGGGATTTCCTGGCCCGGCACGAAGATCGCCTGCGCGGCAACATGCGGCTGCGTACCATCTATGCCAGCTGGAACCGGATGACCCCGGAACGCCGCGCCGAATACCGCGCCAGCGCCGCCACCTTCCTCGCAACCCTCGAACCCGCCCGCGACGGCTGGGCCAGATCACCCCTTCCCCCATCCGAACGGCGGGAATAGCATCGCCGCCAAAGATGAGGTGATATCGCGTGCTTGGAATCAGGATCGGACGCGGATGGATGCTGCTGGCGGCGATGTGCGCCGGCCCGGCTTGGGCGGCCACCGCGTGGCAGGAGGCGCGGACCGATCATTTCATCGTCTATGCCGCGGGCGATGCGCAGTCGGTGCGCGATTATGCCACCCGGCTCGAACGCTATGACAAGGGCCTGCATGTCTTTCGCGGCCTGGAATCGCGGCCCTCCGATCACGCCAATCCGGTGATCGTATTCGTCGTTCCCAATGTCGACACGGTCCAGCGCCTGTGCGCCGGCGGGCGGAAGAAGACCGGCTGCGGCGAAGTCTATGGCTTCTACAATACACGGCCTGGCCGGTCGGTCGCCTTCACGCCGCGGCGGTCGGGCGAGGGCAAATATGATCTGAATGCGCAGACCGTCCTGTTCCACGAATATGCGCATCATTTCATGTTCGCCAACTATTCCGGCGCCTATCCCGCCTGGTTCACGGAAGGGTTTGCGGAGTTCAACGGCACTGCCCGCTTTGAAAAGGATGGCGGCATCGGCTTCGGCATTCCCGCGATGCACCGGGCCTACGGCCTCGTGTCGGGCAAGCCGCTGTCGCTGGAGGCGATGCTGACCGCCGACAATCGCAAGCTCGACCCGCAGCAGCGCGATGCGCTCTACGGCCGCGGCTGGCTACTCACCCATTATCTCACCTTCGCGCCCGAACGCCGGGAACAGCTTTCCCGCTATCTGCAGGCGCTCAACGGGGGCAAGCCCAGCCTGGATGCGGCCCGTTCGGCGTTCGGCGATCTGAAGCAGCTCGACCGCGATCTGGACCGCTATCTGATGAAAAGCCAGATGTCCTATCTGCCGCTGCGGCCTGCCAGCCTGCCGATCGGCCCGATCGCCGTCCGCACACTGGGGCCGGGCGAGGCCGCGATGCTGCCGGTCGTCTGGCGGTCGAAACGCGGCGTGGATAAGGCGGAGGCGGCGCAGGTAGTGATCGAGGCGCGCCGCATCGCCGCGCCCTTTGCCGACGACCCCGCCGTACAGGGCGCCCTGGCGGAGGCGGAATATGACGCCGGCCACCTCGACCTGGCCGATGCCGCGGCCGATCGCGCGCTGGCCGCCGATCCCGCGAACCGCCAGGCGCTGCTCTACAAGGGACGGATCGCGCTGCGTCGTGCGGCCGATGCCAGATCGGCCGATCCCGCGGTCTGGCGGGCGGCGCGCGGCTGGTTCGTCAAGGCCAACCGCCTCGATCCGGACGATGCCGAACCGCTGATGCTGTTCTATGACAGCTTCCACGCCGCCGGTGCGAAACCGACCGACAATGCCGTCATCGGTCTGTTGCAGGCCTTCGATCTCGCCCCGCAGGACGAAGGACTCCGCTTCCGCGCCGCCACCGAATATCTGCGCAAGGGCGACCGGGCCGAAGCCCGGCGGATCCTTGCCCCGCTCGCCTTCAACCCGCACGCCGCGCCGGACAACGCAGCGTCGCAACTGATCGCGCTGATCGACAAGGGCGATGCCAAGGCGATCGATGCTCGGATCGATGCCGCACCGGATGCCGCCGACGGCACCTGATCCTGCGTCAGGGCTTCTCCCCGAGCCACGCCATCGCCGCGTCCAGCGTCAGGAAGACGCGCAGATCCGGGTCGATCAGCGTGCGCTGCGCCTGCAGCTTGTTCATCGTGCTGCCGACCACGATCGCCGTGCGGCCGCTGCGCATCGTGCGCCCGACATCGTTGATCCGGCCAAGCGCAAGGCTGACCTCACCCGATTGCACCGGAAAACCGCGGGAGTCGCAGAGCGCGTCATAGACATGCGGCGGCGCACCGAGCACCGCGACCGCGCGCTGCATCGCGGTCGCAAAGGCGGCGACGTCGGCCATCTCCCAGAAATCGCGCATCGTCCAATGCAGGATTCGGTCGGCATGATCATATCGCACGTCGAACTTCGCGTGTTGCGCCACCGCCATCCTCTTCGCTCACGCTTCCTGCTTAGGCTAATGCACGCGATATCACATTTACATTTAAGGATTTATGCGCCGGGCCGCGCCGTCCGATGATCACGCTCGCGCGCCAGCAGCACGCGCTTCATGTCCAATCCCCAGGCATAGCCGCCGATCGATCCGTCGCCACGCAGCGCGCGGTGACACGGGACCAGCACCGCCACCGGATTGGCGCCGCACGCCGATCCCACCGCACGCGCCGCGCCCGGCTTGCCCGCCCGCACCGCCAGCGCGGCATAGGACAGCGTTTCGCCCGCGGGGATCGTCGCCAGCGCCTGCCACACCGCTTCTTGGAACGCCGTCCCGCGCACGTCGATCGGCAGGCCGTGCGCACGGCCCGGTGTTCCCACCGCCGCCACGGCCGCCTGCGCCAGTTCGGTCAGCGCCGCATCGGCGGGCAGCAGGCGGGCGTTCGGAAACCGCGACCGCAGCGTCGCCTCGCCCACGTCGCCGAACGCCAGCCGGCATACCCCGCGCGCGGTCGCGGCGATCAGCATCGGACCAAACTCCGTCGGCACGATCGTCCAGCGGATTTCCACGTCGCGCCCGCCGTCCCGCCATGCCGATGGCGTCATGCCCAGTCGGTCGTCCGCCGCGGCGTAGAAGCCGCTCGCCGATCCGTGCCCGCTTTCATAGACCGCTTCCGTCACGCGCGCGCCTCCCGCCAACTGCTGCTCCATCCGTCTCGCCCGCTGTCCGCGCGCATAGGCCGCCGGCGTGCATCCCGTCGCCCTGCGGAACAGCCGGTGGAAATGATGCGGGGCATAGCCCGCCGCCGTCGCCATCGCGGCCAATGTCGGCACGCCGTCCGCCTGGTCGATCAACGCCACCGCCGCCGCGATCCCGGCCACGTCGCGCGCCACATCGTCGGGGTGGCAACGCCGGCACGCGCGCAGCCCCGCCGCCCGCGCCGCCGCGCCATCGCGAAAGAAGCGGACATTGCCGCGCGCCGGGTGCCGCGCCGCGCAGGACGGCCGGCAATAGATGCCGGTCGTCAGCACGCCGGTCACGAACCGGCCGTCCGCCGCCCGGTCGCGGGCCAGCACGCAGGCCCAGGCCGCATCCGCATCGATATCCGATTCGCTGTCGCTCATGGCCACCTTATGGGCGCATGACGCCGCGTCCCGCATCCTGTCGCTTGCGTTCAAAGCCGGCGGGCCACCGTGTCTTGCATCGGTACGGGTCCGATGCTAACCGCCCCATCACCATGTATGGGACGCGAACGCGCCCCTCTTTTCGCATGGGACGAACTCCATTGATGGGACGGGCGCACGCGTGGAGACTTCCGGCGGTATTCAGGCCAGCCTCGGCGGACGCTATGCAATGGCGCTGTTCGAACTGGCCCGTGATGAAAAACAGATCGATGCGGTGTCCGCCTCGCTGTCGACGATCAACCAGGCCGCAACCGGATCGGCCGATTTCGCGCGCCTGATCGCCAGCCCGATCGTCAATCGCACCGACGCCGCCCATGCGGTGGCGGGCGTCGCCGCCGAACTGGCGCTCGATCCGCTCACTACAAAGTTTCTGGGCGTCCTCGCCGCCAATCGCCGCCTGCGCGATCTTCCCGCCATCATGCGCGCCTATCGGCAGCTTGCGGCCAATTATCGCGGCGAAACCACCGCGGACGTCATCTCGGCCCATCCGCTCGACGCCGATCAGCTCGACGCGCTGAAGACCCGGCTGAAGGCGCAGACCGGCAAGGACGTCTCGATCGAAACCACGGTCGATCCCGCCATCCTCGGCGGCCTCATCGTCCGGCTCGGCTCGCGCCAGGTCGACGGGTCGATCCGCACCAAATTGAACATGCTCGCGCACGCGATGAAAGGCTGAACATGGATATCCGCGCCGCAGAAATCTCGAAGGTCATCCGGGACCAGATCGCCAATTTCGGCACCGAAGCGCAGGTGTCGGAAGTCGGCACCGTGCTGTCGGTCGGTGACGGCATCGCCCGCATCCACGGCCTCGACAATGTCCAGGCCGGCGAGATGATCGAATTCGCCAATGGCGTGCAGGGCATGGCGCTCAACCTGGAAGCCGACAATGTCGGCGCCGTGATCTTCGGTTCCGACGCCGAAATCGGCGAAGGCGATACGGTCCGCCGCACCGGCACCATCGTCGACGTGCCGGTGGGCAAGGGCCTGCTCGGTCGCGTGGTCGACGGCCTCGGCAACCCGATCGATGGCAAGGGTCCGATCGTCGCGGAGAAGCGGATGCGCGTCGAGGTGAAGGCCCCAGGCATCATCCCGCGCAAGTCGGTGCACGAACCCGTCCAGACCGGCCTCAAGGCGCTCGATGCGCTCGTCCCCGTCGGCCGCGGCCAGCGCGAACTGATCATCGGCGATCGCCAGACCGGCAAGACCGCGGTCGCGATCGACACCTTCATCAACCAGAAACAGGGCCATCAGGGCACGGACGAGAGCAAGAAGCTCTACTGCATCTATGTCGCCGTGGGTCAGAAGCGGTCGACCGTGGCGCAGATCGTGCGCGCGCTGGAGGAGAATGGCGCGATGGAATATTCCATCGTCGTCGCCGCCACCGCGTCCGAACCTGCCCCGCTTCAGTTCCTGGCGCCCTATACCGGCTGCGCGATGGGTGAATATTTCCGCGACAACGGCATGCACGCCGTCATCGTCTATGACGATCTGTCGAAGCAGGCGGTTGCCTATCGCCAGATGTCGCTGCTGCTGCGCCGCCCGCCGGGCCGCGAAGCCTATCCGGGCGACGTCTTCTATCTGCACAGCCGCCTGCTCGAACGCGCTGCGAAGATGAACGACGATAATGGCAACGGTTCGCTCACCGCGCTGCCGATCATCGAGACGCAGGCCGGCGACGTGTCCGCCTATATCCCGACCAACGTGATCTCGATCACCGATGGGCAGATCTTCCTCGAAACCGAGTTGTTCTATCAGGGGGTCCGCCCCGCGATCAACGTCGGTCTCTCGGTCAGCCGCGTCGGCTCCGCCGCGCAGACCAAGGCGATGAAGAAGGTCGCGGGCAGCATCAAGCTGGAACTGGCGCAATATCGCGAAATGGCGGCGTTCGCCCAGTTCGGCTCCGATCTCGACGCCTCGACCCAGCGCCTGCTCAACCGCGGCGCGCGCCTGACCGAACTGCTCAAGCAGGGGCAGTATCAGCCGCTCCCGTTCGAGGAACAGGTCGTGTCGATCTTCGCCGGCGTGAACGGCTATCTCGACAAGGTGCCCGTCGCCGACGTGACCCGCTTCGAAGCCGCGTTGCTGACCCACATCCGCCAGCATGACGCCGCCGTCCTCACCGCGATCCGCGACAGCAAGGATCTGTCGAAGGAGACGACGGAGGCGCTGAAGGAAGCGATCGGCCACTTCGCCAAGACGTTCGCGTAAACATAAGCGACAATGACCGTCACCCCGGCGCAGGCCGGGGTCCAGTTCGACGGTTGCAACTGGATCCCGGCCTTCGCCGGGATGACGAGACAGGGAAAGACACAGCCTTAAGATGGCCAGCCTCAAGAGCCTCAAGGTCCGCATCACTTCGGTGAAGTCGACCCAGAAGATCACCAAGGCCATGAAGATGGTGGCCGCCGCCAAGCTGCGCCGCGCGCAGATGGCGGCCGAGGCCGGCCGTCCCTATGCCGAACGGCTGAACGCGGTGATGTCCAGCCTCGCGGCAAAGGTGCAGGTCGGGCCGAACAGCCCGACACTGCTCGCCGGCACCGGCTCCGACCAGCGCCATCTGCTGGTGGTCGCCACTTCCGAACGCGGCCTGGCGGGGGCGTTCAACAGCAATATCGTCCGCGCCGCGCGCAAGACGGCCGACCGTCTGATCGCCGAGGGCAAGGACGTTCATTTCTACCTGATCGGCAAGAAGGGCCGCGCGGTGCTGAACCGCCTGTTCCCGGGCCGCATCGTTCATCAGGTCGATCAGACCCACATCAAGAACGTCGCCTTCGCCGACGCGCTGGAGGTCGCCCGCGACCTGATCGCCCGGTTCGACGCCGGCGACTATGACGTCGCCGAACTCTTCTACGCCCGGTTCCAGTCCGCGCTGGTGCAGGTCCCGACCGAACAGCAGATCATCCCGGTTTCCATTCCGGTCCAGGCGACAACTTCGGCAACTTCGGTTGCTGCGTCGACCGAATATGAACCGGACGAGGAAACCATCCTGGCCGAACTGCTGCCGCGCAACGTCGCGATCCAGCTGTTCCGCGCCATGCTGGAAAATGCGGCGTCGGAACAGGGCAGCCGCATGAACGCGATGGACAATGCCACCCGCAACGCGGGCGACATGATCAACCGCCTCACCATCCAGTATAACCGCACCCGTCAGGCCGCGATCACGACCGAACTGGTGGAAATCATCGCGGGCGCGGAAGCGCTGTAAACTTCATACATCACCCACCGTCATCCCGGCGCAGGCCGGGATCCAGCTCGACGGTGGGAACTGGATCCCGGCCTTCGCCGGGATGACGAACGCAAGGAAGGCAAGGGACGAACCCGATGGCAACCGCAGCACTCACCACCAACAATGTCGGCCGCGTGTCGCAGGTCATCGGGGCCGTCGTCGACGTGACCTTCGAGGACAAGCTGCCCGCGATCCTCTCCGCGTTGGAGACGACCAACCAGGGCAACCGCCTCGTCCTCGAAGTGGCGCAGCATCTGGGCGAGAACACCGTCCGCACGATCGCGATGGATTCGACCGAGGGGCTGACCCGCGGCCAGGGCGTGACCGACACCGGCGCGCAGATCCGCGTGCCGGTCGGCCCGGCCACGCTCGGCCGCATCCTGAACGTCGTCGGCGAACCGATCGACGAACGCGGGCCGGTGAACGCCGCCACCCACATGCCGATCCATGCCAAGGCGCCGGAGTTCATCGACCAGTCGACCGAAAGCGCGATCCTGGTCACCGGCATCAAGGTCATCGATCTGCTCGCGCCTTACGCGAAGGGCGGCAAGATCGGCCTGTTCGGCGGCGCCGGCGTCGGCAAGACCGTACTGATCCAGGAACTGATCAACAACATCGCCAAGGGCCATGGCGGCACCAGCGTGTTCGCGGGCGTGGGCGAACGCACGCGTGAGGGCAACGATCTCTATCACGAGTTCCTCGACGCCGGCGTCATCGCCAAGGATGCCGACGGCAATCCGCAGAGCGAGGGATCGAAGGTCGCACTGGTGTTCGGTCAGATGAACGAGCCGCCGGGCGCCCGCGCCCGCGTCGCGCTGTCCGGCCTCACCAATGCCGAATATTTCCGCGATGTCGAAGGGCAGGACGTGCTGTTCTTCGTCGACAACATCTTCCGCTTCACCCAGGCGGGTTCGGAAGTGTCCGCGCTGCTCGGCCGCATCCCGTCGGCGGTGGGCTATCAGCCGACCTTGTCGACCGACATGGGCGCGCTTCAGGAACGCATCACCTCGACCAACAAGGGGTCGATCACCTCGGTGCAGGCGATCTACGTCCCCGCCGACGATCTTACCGATCCGGCGCCGGCCACGTCCTTCGCCCATCTCGACGCGACCACCAACCTCAACCGCGCCATCTCCGAACTGGGCATCTACCCGGCGGTCGATCCGCTCGACTCCACGTCGCGCATGCTCAGCCCCCGCATCGTCGGCCAGGAACATTATGACACCGCCCGCGCGGTGCAGTCGCTGCTGCAACGCTACAAGTCGCTGCAGGACATCATCGCGATCCTCGGCATGGACGAACTGTCGGAAGAGGACAAACTCACCGTGCAGCGCGCCCGCAAGATCCAGCGCTTCCTGTCGCAGCCGTTCCACGTCGCAGAGGTCTTCACTGGCATCAGTGGCAAGTTCGTGCAGGTCGAGGACACGGTGAAGAGCTTCAAGGCGATCGTCGCCGGCGAATATGACCATCTCCCCGAAGCGGCCTTCTACATGGTCGGCGGCATCGAGGAAGCGGTCGCAAAGGCCGAGAAGATGGCGCAGGAGGCGTAAGTCCTAAGTGCCTCCCCTCCCGCTTGTGGGAGGGGATTGAGGGGTGGGCGCATGCTTGCCCCCGGAAGCACGGCTTGTGATCGAGCGTGCGCCCACCCCCGACCCCTCCCGCAAGCGGAGGGGGGAGAGATTGAAATGGCTCTACACTTCGAACTCGTCACCCCGGAAAAGCTGCTCCGCTCCGAAGAGGTGCATATGGTCGTCGTCCCCGGTATCGAGGGCGACTTCGGCGTGCTAGCAGGGCATGCGCCGTTCATGACCGTCATCCGCCCCGGTGAACTGGCGATCTACTCCGACGCGACCACCGTCACCGGCCGCATCACGCTCGACGGCGGTTTTGCCGAGGTCAATGAAAAGGGTCTCACCATCCTGGCCGAAACCGCGAACGAGATCGCCTGACCCTCACACCGCCCGCGCGAAGACCAGGTCGTCATAGACCTGCGTCCCGACGGTAAACACCCGCCGTCCGGTCTCGACGAAGCCCATCCGGCGGTAAAAACCGATGGCGCGGTGGTTTTCGCCATATACGCCCAGCAGCACGCGGCGCGCGCCCATCACGCCCGCTTCCGCCAGTACCGCCTGCATCATCGCCGCGCCGTTGCCGCCGCGATGCGCGATGCTCAACAGGTAGATCCGCTTGAGTTCCAGGTCGCCGATACCCGCCAGGGCCGGCGGCAGATCGGGTGCGGTCAGAACCGCATAGCCCACCGGCGCACCCGTCTCCGTCTCCCCCAGCCAACAGCGCGAACCCGGATCGTCCAGCCACCCCGCATAGACCGACGGCGCGTGCCGGTCGCGGATATGCGCCAGCAGGTCGACCCCGACAATGCTGTCGGCAAAGGTCTCCAAAAAGGTTGCGCCGCCGATCACGGCAAGCGCCTCGGCGTCATCGGCACCCGCCAGCCGGCACTGCATCGCGATCGTCATCGCGCCTCATCGGACGCGATTAGCAAATTGTCAAAACTCCGCGGCTACCACTGATCGACGAGGGACCTGGCAATGCCATGGTCCACGGGGACAGATCGGCATGAGTGCATTCGGACGGCGTAGCGGCACGGGCAGCGGCACGGGATCGCGCCCGGCCTTCGGCGTCGCCCGCCCGATGCAGGGCGGCCCCGGTCCCGCCAGCTCGTCGGATCTCGGCAGCGCGCAATTCCCGCCGATCGAAAGCTGGCCGGGCGCGGAGCCCGGTGCCGAAATGCCGGCCACCGACGCCATGACCCGGCTCGCCGATCGCCAGGCGGCGTCAGGCGAGGCGGGCAGCAGCCGCCCCGAAGGCTTCGAGGCGTCCGTCCACAAGATCAAGGAACAGGTCCTCCCGCAACTCCTCGAACGGATCGATCCGGAGGCCGCGGCGACGCTCAGCAAGGATGAACTGGCGGAGGAGTTTCGCCCGATCATCGGCGAGGTCCTGGCGGAACTGAAGATCACGCTCAACCGCCGCGAACAGTTCGCGCTAGAAAAGGTGCTGGTCGACGAACTGCTCGGGCTCGGGCCGTTGGAGGAACTGCTCAGCGATCCGCTCATCACCGACATCATGGT
This sequence comes from Sphingomonas sp., assembly GCF_036387535.1. Lineage (GTDB taxonomy): Bacteria > Pseudomonadota > Alphaproteobacteria > Sphingomonadales > Sphingomonadaceae > Sphingomonas_R. The sequence goes on along the minus strand of NZ_DASVTO010000142.1, from coordinate 1,388 downwards.
GAATGGCCCGGATCAGGTCTATATCGAAAAGAAGGGCAAGCTGACGATCGCGCCCGTCGTGTTCCGCGACGAGGAACATCTGTTCCAGATCGCGCAGCGGATCGTGTCTAAGGTCGGTCGCCGCGTCGATCAGACGACGCCGCTGGCCGACGCGCGCCTTGCCGACGGATCCCGCGTCAACGTCATCGTGCCGCCCTTGTCGCTGCGCGGCACGGCAATCTCGATCCGCAAGTTTTCGGCCAAGCCGATCACGCTCGACATGATGGCCAGCGGCGGATCGATGTCGACCGCGATGGCCACCGCGCTCAAGATCGCGGGCGCCTGCCGCTTCAACATCGTCATTTCGGGCGGTACCGGTTCGGGCAAGACCACGATGCTAAACGCGCTGTCGAAGATGATCGACCCCGGCGAACGCGTCATCACGATCGAGGACGCCGCCGAACTCCGCCTGCAACAGCCACACTGGCTGCCGCTCGAAACCCGTCCCCCGAACCTGGAGGGCAAGGGCGCGGTCACGATCCGCGATCTGGTCGTCAACGCGCTGCGTATGCGTCCCGATCGCATCATCCTCGGCGAAATCCGCGGGCCGGAATGTTTCGACATGCTGGCCGCGATGAACACCGGCCATGACGGCTCGATGTGCACGCTCCACTCCAACTCACCGCGGGAGGCGCTGGCGCGCATGGAGAACATGGTGCTGATGTCGGATATCAAGGTGCCGAAGGAGGCGATCAGCCGCCAGATCGCCGACTCGGTCGATCTCATCATCCAGGTAAAGCGCCTGCGCGACGGATCGCGCCGCATCACCAACATTACCGAGGTCATCGGCATGGAAGGGTCGGTGATCGTCACCCAGGAATTGTTCAAGTTCGAATATCTGGATGAAGGCCAGGACGGCATGATCCAGGGCGAATATCGCGCCATGGGTCTGCGCCCCTATACGCTCGACAAGGCCAAGCAGTTCGGGTTCGACCAACCCTATCTCGAAAGCTGCCTCTGATCGCGCTACCCTGCCCGCGCACCCTCTGTCGCGCTTGCAACCCCAGGCGCGTGGCCCGATAACGGTCCGAAAACCATCGGAGAGACGTCTTGCGCCACACCCTGCTGCCCATCGCCGCGATCGCGGCGCTTGTCGTTCCCGCGCTCGCCCCCGCGCAAGCGCCGTCCGCCGCGATTCAGGCCGCGGTCGCCAACCCCGCACGTACCGCCGAAAACCGCCCGCGTGATCGCTACCGCCATCCGGCGCAGACGCTCGCCTTCTTCGGGGTCAAGCCGACCGACCATATTGTCGAATTCATCCCGAGCGGTGGCTGGTACACCGAGATCCTGGCGCCGTTGGTGCGCGGCAAGGGCAGCTATACGGCGCTGGTCACCTCCGAAAAGGCGGC
>NZ_DASVTO010000141.1:0-9967 GCF_036387535.1 Sphingomonas sp. | reverse complement strand
CGTGGATGCGTGTGACGATGATTGGGACAAATTCGCGTCGTTCGAAGCCTATGATCGTTTCACCCGTGCCTGGCTGGCCGAAGCGCGGCGGGTGTTGAAGGACGACGGTACGCTGTGGGTGATCGGCAGCTACCACAACATCTTCCGCGTGGGTGCCGCGCTCCAGGATCAGGGCTTCTGGATCCTGAACGATATCGTCTGGCGCAAGGCCAATCCGATGCCGAACTTCAAGGGGACGCGCTTCACCAACGCGCACGAGACGATGATCTGGTGTTCGAAGTCGGAGAAGGCGCGCTACACGTTCAACTATGCCAGCATGAAGGCGCTGAACGACGATATCCAGATGCGGTCCGATTGGGTGCTGCCGATCTGTTCGGGTGGCGAGCGACTGAAGGATGACGACGGGCACAAGGCCCATCCGACCCAGAAGCCGGAGGCGCTGCTGTACCGCGTGCTGCTCGCCTGTACGCAGCCGGGCGACATCGTGCTGGACCCGTTTTTCGGCACCGGCACGACGGGCGCGGTGGCACGGCGGCTGCGGCGGCGCTGGATCGGGATCGAGCGCGAGGCGAAATATGTGAAGGTGGCGCGCGCGCGGATCGCGTCGACGCTGCCGCTGGACGAAAGCGCGATGCAGACCATCCCGTCGAAGCGCAGTGCGCCGCGCGTGGCGTTCGGCGTGATGATCGAAACGGGCGCAATCGTGCCGGGAACCGTGCTGACCGACCTGAAGCGGCGTTGGCGCGCGGAGGTGCGGGGTGACGGAACGCTGGTGTCGGTGGGTGGTCCCGGCCTGCGGACCGGATCGATCCACAAGCTGGGCGCGCTGGTGCAGGATGCGCCGTCCTGCAATGGCTGGACATTCTGGCATGTGGATGGGCCGGACGGGCTGGTGCCGATCGACATCTATCGTCAGCGACATCTGGCGGCGGCGGGGTGAGCGATATCTATCTTCGCCCCACCGGCTTCGTCGATGCGCCGTTCGGTCATGATGAACAGGTGTTGCGGCTGGCCGGCGGGCTGGTCTGGTTCTCCGCGGTCGAGCTGATCCGCGTGGAAGACGGGCGGCGCGTGGAGCAGCGGCTGGTGCCGGTCGAACGGCTGGCGACCGTCCTGGCGAGATTGCCCGACGGGCCGCGCGGACAGGCCGAGGCGGTGCTGGCGCGGATCGTGGCGGCGCGAACCGCGCTGACACTGGCCGAACGGACGATCCGGCTGGATCAGCCGCAGGTGATGGCCATCCTGAACGTGACGCCCGACAGCTTTTCCGACGGGGGTCGCCATGCCGACGATCCCGCTGCAGCCGCGGATACCGGAGTCGTGATGGCCGCGGCGGGCGCGGCAATGATCGACGTGGGCGGAGAATCGACCCGGCCGGGTGCCACCCCGGTCTGGGAAGGCGACGAGATCGCGCGGATCACGCCGGTGGTGGAACGACTGGCCCGCGCGGGGGTGGCGGTGGCGATCGACACGCGCAAGGCGGCGGTGATGGAGGCCGCGCTGGCGGCCGGGGCGGGGATCGTCAACGACGTCTCCGCGCTGCTGTGGGACAGGCGATCGGCGGCGGTGGTCGCCGCAGCGGGATGTCCGGTGGTGCTGATGCATCATGCCGGCGATCCGCAGACCATGCAGGATCGACCGCACTATGATGACGTGCTGATCGAGGTCTATGACTGGCTGGCGGCGCGGATCGATGCGGCGGTGGCGGCCGGGATCGATCGCGCGCGGATCCTGATCGATCCGGGAATCGGGTTCGGGAAGAGCGTGGCGCATAATCTAGCGCTGCTGAACGGGCTGTCGCTGTTCCACGGACTGGGTTGCGCCGTTCTGCTGGGGGCGAGCCGCAAGCGGTTCATCGGCGCCCTTTCCAACGAAGCGCCGGTCGACCGCCGGCTGGGCGGATCGGTCGCCGTGGCGCTGAGCGGGGTGGCGCAGGGCGCGCAGCTGCTGCGCGTGCATGATGTGGCGGAGACGGTGCAGGCGATCAGGCTATGGCGCGGGATGCGGGACGAGGCGCTGACGCCGCGGGGGTAGCGCGTCGCGCCAGCGCCTGTCCGAGTATCAGGAACAGGAATGGCATGACGACATAGCGATGGCGTTCGGCGAATTCGAACCACAGGTCGAAGATCAACAATTGCGCGAAGATGGCGGCCAGCAGCAGGATGAGGATCCCGCCGCTCCGCCGGATTAGCGCGGCACCGAGCGCCATCGCGATAAACAGCGCACCCTGCAGCAGCGGGAACAGCGCCGCCGCGACGGCGGCGGGTAAAGCGGGGCGGAGAAGGCTCCAGCGCAGGGGAGTAAAGATTTCGACGCCGAACGTCCGGAACAGCTTGGTGAGGTTGAGCCGCAGCATGTCGAACGGATGGCCGGCGATCCACGCCTTTGCGGCGGTGGCGGCGCGGGCGGACTGTTCGAGTTCGGGCAGGTGCGACAGGCTGTCCGGCAGGGGCATCCAGTTGCCGCTGGCCTGTGGGTTGTTGCCGATCCACAGGCCGATACCGCCGGTGGATGTGAGCGGTACGAAATGGCCGAGCAGCAGGCCGTTGCGGATCCACCAGGGCGCAAGCAGGAGCAGCGCGACGGGGATGCTGCGCCAGGCCAGCGCGAACAGCGGCGCAAAGCCGAGAACGGGCAGCAGCAGCAGGCCGGCCATCAGCGGCAGTGTGGCGAGCCCGGGCTGGGTAAGCGCGAGCAGGCCGGCAAGGATGCCGAAGATCGCCCCGTCGCGGGTGTCCGGTGCCCGCCTGTTCTTCAGCCCGAGCAGGCGCAGGACAAGCGCGAGGGCGAGGACGGACACCAGCGGCTCCTTCTGCGCGAACGGGGTGGCGAGCAGGAAAGTCGGCCAGATCAAATAGAGCCATGCCGCCGCCTGCCCACCGCGCGCAGCGCCGGCGCGATGACCGATCCGGACGATCAGCGCGGCGGCCATGAGGTCGAGGAGCAGATTGCTGGACCAGAGCATGAGCGAGCCGAGGCCGAACAGCCCGCCAAGACCGGCCAGAAGCAGCGGATACGCGGGCGGATAGAGCGCGCGGAAGGTGACGCCGGTGAACGGGTCGGTAAAGGACAGCCCCCGGCCGCCGAGCATGTCGCGTGCGAGCTGGACGTAGATCATCGGATCGCCGGTCGGGGCATGCCCCCAGCTGAAGGCCAGCACTACCAGCCGGAGCCCGACCGTGATCGCGATCAGCACGGTCCACCGCCGCGGGCCATGCCACCGGCCCCGTGCAAGTGGCCAGGCGGCGGACGCGAGGACGAGCCAGCCGGCGAGCAGCGCAAAGCCGGTGGGCGATGCGCCCCAGCGCGGCAGCAGGGACGGGATGGTCCAGAGCGCATAGACCGCGAACAGCGCTAGCATCAGCCGGATTGGTATGGCCAGGAGGCGAACGGCGGGGATCACAAGGTGTAGCCACCGTCGCTGATGATGGCCTGGCCGGTGATATAGCCGGAGGCGTCTGATAGCAGGAACAGGATCTGACCGGCGATTTCGGCCGCGGTGGCGAAGCGGCCGAGCGGGGTCGCCTGTGCCGCCATAGCGCGATAGGCGGCGGCTTCACCCCGTTCGGCGGCAAGCGCCGCAAACGCCGGGACGGCGTTCCAGATCGGGGTTTCGACGCCGGCGGGCGCGATTGCATTGACGCGCAGTCCGCGCGGTGCACCCTCCTTGGCTGCGACGCGGGCCAATTGCAGCACCGCCGCCTTGGATGCGGCATAGGCGGCTATGCCGGCTTCGGCCTTCACGCCCGATGCCGATGCGACCAGGACGATCGACCCGGCGGCGGGAATGGCGCGCATGGCGGCGCGGAGGGCCAGAAAGGTGCCGTCGAGATTGACCGCAAGCGTATGGCGCCAGTCCGCCAGATCGAGATCCGCGATCATGCCGCTGGTCGCGATGCCGGCGGAGGCCACGAGATGATCGATCCGCCCGAGGTCGAGCCGATCCCAGAACACCGGGTCGGACACGTCGCCGACATGATGCTCGACCGCCGCGCCGGCGGCATCAATGGCGGCGAGGCCGCCCGCATTGCGGTCGACCAGCACCAGCCGGGCCGCGCCCGCCGCGATCAGCGCGTGCGTGGTGGCGCGGCCGATGCCGGATGCGGCACCGGTGACGAGGATGGCGCGGTCTTGGAGGTCGAACATGTGGAAACTCATGCGGGGCGGTGCGGGACGGTGTCCAGTCAGGCGGCGTTGTCGATGCCCATTTCGCCGAGCTTGCGGTACAATGTCGAGCGACCGATGCCGAGCCGGCGCGCGACTTCGGTCATCCGGCCGCGATAATGGCCGATCGCCAGCCGGATCACGTCCGCCTCGATCGCCTCCAGCGTGCGCATATGGCCGTTGGGTTCGAACAGGGTGACGCCGCCCGCCAGCACCGGACCGGCCACCTTTGCGCGCTCCGCACCGGTTTCGGTCGCGACCTGCGGGAAATCCGCCGCTGTCAGCGCGTCGCCGTCACACAGGACTGCGGCGCGGAACAAGGCGTTCTGGAGCTGGCGGACGTTGCCCGGCCAGGTGTAGCGCGCCAGTAGCGCAAGCGCGGAGTCCGTAATCCCGAGCCCGCGCACGCCCGGCTGATCCGCGATGCGCGCGAGCAGGTGGCGGGCAAGGGCAGGAAGGTCGGCGATTCGATCGCGGAGCGGCGGTACGGCGACCTGCACCACCGCCAGCCGGTAATAGAGATCCTCGCGGAAGCGGCCAGCGGCGACTTCGTCGATCAGCGTGCGGTTGGTGGCGGCGACGACACGGACATCGACGATGCGGTGGCCGCGCGCGCCAAGCGGTGTGACCTCGCCCGATTGCAGCACGCGCAGCAGCCGGACCTGTGCGTCCGGTGACAGTTCGCCAACCTCATCCAGAAACAATGTACCGCCATCGGCCTGTTCGAACCGCCCGACGCGGCGATCAAAGGCGCCGGTGAAGGCGCCGCGTTCATGGCCGAACAACTCGCTTTCGATCAGGTTGGCCGGGATGCCGCCGCAGTTGACGACGATCAGCGGACGGCGGGCGCGCGGTGATGCGGCGTGGATCGCCTGTGCGACCACTTCCTTGCCGACGCCGCTTTCGCCTTCGATCAGGATCGAGACGCGCGCGCGCGCCGCCTTGGCCGCGATCGCGAGCGCGGAGCGAAACGCGGGCGCGGATCCGACGATTTCATCGAACGCCAGGGTCTGCGACAGCTTTTCGGTCAGCGGTCGCAGTTCGCCGGCACCGCGGCGGCCATCCACCGCGGCGTCGAGCGCGGCGAGCAGGCGATCGGGCGACAATGGCTTCACCAGGAAATCGGTGGCGCCGGTCCGCATCGCGGCTACCGCGCCGGCGACGGTCGGCGTCGCGGCGATCATCAGGATCGGCAGGTTGGGGTGAGAGGCGCGCAGCATCGCGACGTCGCCCGCCGGATCGTCGCCCGCGGTCGCGACATCGGGTGCCCAGCGATCGATCAGCGCGCAATCCACCGCGGGCATGCCGGGCCCGCCCAGCAGCGCGAGCGCCTCTTCGGCATGGCGCGCGCGCAGGGTACGCCATCCCGCACGCGCGACGATCGCGGAGACGAGCCGCCCCTGCGCAGGTTCGTCGTCGATCAGCAGCAGCGTGCGCGTGTCGTCGGGCATTGCCGGCGGTGCTCCGTTGGGGATAGTCCGGCGATTGTTCTAGCCGGTGGGTAGTAAAGGCGGGCTTAAGCGCGGGCTTGGCGTGGCCGAATGTCGCGGCTATCACACCGGCAACAAGAAACGAGCGAGGAAAGTCAAATGGGCGCGGAACAGGGTAACGGCATGGATCAGAAGGCGCACGTCGCCACGTACACCGGGTTCCTGAACATGGCGAAATGGGGCACGATCGCCACCGCCATCGTCGTTGCGGTCGTCGTATTCATCATCGCCAGTTGAGGACGAAGGCATGAAACTCGCGGTTTTGAGGGAGGGGGCCGCGGGGGAAGCGCGTGTCGCCGCGACGCCGGAAACGGTTAGGAAATACATCGCGCTGGGCGCCAGCGTGGCGGTGGAACATGGCGCCGGCACGGGGGCGTCGATCGCGGATGACGCCTATGCCGCGGCCGGCGCGGTGCTGGGCGATCGGGTCGCAACGGTGTCGGGTGCGGACATCGTGCTGGGCGTGCAGGGCCCGGATCCTGCGGCGCTGACCGGAACGGCATCCGGCGCCTGGCTGATCGCGACCCTGGCGCCGTTCGTGGAACGCGCGCGGGTCGATGGCTATGCCGCGGCGGGCATCGAGGCCATGGCGATGGAATTGATGCCGCGGATCACGCGGGCGCAATCCATGGACGTGTTGTCGTCGCAATCCAATCTGGCGGGGTACAAGGCGGTCCTGGATGCCGCTGCGGAATATGGCCGCGCCTTTCCGATGATGATGACGGCGGCGGGTACTATATCGGCGGCGCGCGCCTTCGTCATGGGTGTGGGGGTGGCGGGGTTGCAGGCGATCGCGACCGCGCGCCGGCTGGGCGCGCAGGTGTCGGCGACCGATGTGCGATCCGCGACGCGCGAGCAGATCGAATCCCTGGGGGCCAAGGCGATCTTCGTCGAGGATGAGGCCGGGATCGAGGGCGAGGGCAGCGGTGGCTATGCCACCGAGATGTCGGATGCCTACAAGGCGCGGCAGGCGGATCTGGTCTCCGCCCATATCGCCAAGCAGGACATCGTCATCACGACCGCATTGATCCCGGGCCGTGCGGCGCCGCGGCTGGTGTCGGATGCGCAGATCGCGACGATGCGTGCGGGCAGTGTGATCGTCGACCTGGCCGTCGAAGCGGGGGGCAACGTCGAAGGCGCAGTCGCGGGCGAAGTGGTGGTGCGTCACGGCGTCAAGATCGTCGGACATCGCAACGTGCCGTCCCGGCTGGCGGCGGACGCGTCCGCGCTCTACGCGCGCAACCTGTTCAACTTCCTGTCCGCATTCTGGGACAAGGAGGCCGGAAGACCGGTACTGGCGCCCGGCGACGAGATCGGTGACGCGATCCGCCTGACGCAGGGCGGACAAGTGGTGCATCCGCGATTGCTGGGATGATGCCTGCTGCGGCCGGCGAACGGGAGGGGAACCCAATGGGACTGTTCAGCGCACATGAGATCAATCCGGCGGAGATCGCCGAGAAATATGGTCCGATCCTGATAGCCGGGGAGTCGGTGCTGGCGGCATTTCGCACCGTCCGGGATACGGCGTTCCTGACGACCCATCGCTTCGTGCTGGTGGACGTACAGGGCCTGACCGGCAGCAAGGTTGCGATCCAGAGCATTCCGTATCGCTCGATCGTGCGATTTTCGGTCGAGACCGCGGGATCGTTCGATCTGGATGCGGACCTGAATCTCTGGATATCGAGTGCGGCTGCGCCGATCACGGTCAAGATCAGCCGGCAGAGCGATACGATCGCGATCCAGAAACTGCTGGGTGAAAAGGTGCTGGCACGATGAGCTTCATCGCGATCCTCTCGATCTTCGTCATGGCGTGCTTCGTCGGTTATTATGTCGTGTGGTCGGTGACGCCCGCGCTGCATACGCCGTTGATGGCGGTGACCAACGCGATTTCCAGCGTCATCATCGTCGGCGCGCTGGTCGCGTCCGCGGCAGCGGGTTCGGCATCGTCGAAATGGCTGGGCCTGCTGGCGGTTGTGCTGGCGAGCATCAACATCTTCGGGGGCTTCGCCGTCACCGAACGGATGCTGGCGATGTACAAGAAGAAAGAGCGCTAGGCGCCGTGGGGGGACGAGAGATGCATGAAGCGATCGCAATGCCGGCGTGGGTCGGGGTCGCCTATCTGGTCGCGGGGGTGTGTTTCATCCTGGCGCTGCGCGGGCTGTCGAGCCCCGCGACGTCGCGGCGAGGCAACCGACTGGGTATCTTCGGCATGGGTGTCGCGGTCGCGACGACGCTGCTGACGCACGACATCGCCAGCCTGCCCGAAATCCTGGTCGCGATCGCGATCGGCGGCGGCATCGGGCTGTTTACCGCGAAGAAGATCGCGATGACGGACATGCCGCAGTTGGTGGCGGGATTTCATTCGCTGGTCGGTCTGGCGGCCGTGCTGGTGGCGGCGGCGGCGTTCCTCAATCCGGATGCGTTCGGGATCGTCGATCCCGCGACCGGGCTGATCCACGCCGCCAGCCGGATCGAAATGGGGCTGGGTGTCGCGATCGGTGCGATCACCTTTTCGGGATCGATCATCGCGTTCCTGAAATTGGCCGGCAAGATGTCCGGAAAACCGATCATGCTGCCAGGGCGGCACGTCATCAATCTGGGCCTGCTGGCGGGAATCCTGATCCTGATCGGCTATTTCACCGTCGATCAGTCGGCGTGGGTGTTCTGGACGATCACGGGCCTGTCGTTCGTCATCGGCTTTCTGCTGATCGTCCCGATCGGCGGCGCGGACATGCCGGTGGTGGTGTCCATGCTCAACAGCTACTCCGGCTGGGCGGCGGCGGCGATGGGGTTTACGCTGGGCAACAGTGCGATGATCATCACCGGCGCACTGGTGGGATCGTCCGGCGCGATCCTGAGCTACATCATGTGCCGCGCGATGAACCGTAGCTTCATCAGCGTGATAGCCGGCGGGTTCGGCGGCGATACCGGCGCCGGGCCGGCGGCAGCGGCGACGGACCGGCCATGGAAGCGCGGATCGGCCGAAGACGCCGCATTCCTGATGCAGCAGGCCGAACAGGTCATCATCGTGCCGGGATATGGCATGGCGGTGGCCCAGGCGCAGCACGCGCTGCGCGAAATGGGCGACTTGCTGAAGAAAGAGGGCGTGCGGGTCAAATATGCGATCCATCCCGTTGCCGGGCGGATGCCGGGGCACATGAACGTCCTGCTGGCCGAAGCGAACGTGCCCTATGACGACGTGTTCGAGCTGGAGGATATCAACGGCGAGTTCGCGCAGACCGATGTAGCGTTCGTCATCGGCGCCAATGACGTGACCAATCCGGCGGCAAAGACCGACAAATCCTCCCCCATCTACGGCATGCCGGTGCTGGACGTCGAAAAGGCGAAAACCGTGCTGTTCGTGAAACGATCGATGGGCGGGGTCGGCTATGCCGGCGTGGACAACAGCGTATTCTACATGGACAATACGATGATGTTGCTGGCCGATGCGAAGAAGATGGTCGATGATATCGTCAAGGCGATGGCGCATTGAACATCGCCGCGATGGGGGATGTGGATTACACGCATTCCCCGAGCCCGCGCACGGCGATCGTCATTGCGGACCGTGCGCCGGATGGGCAGCGGGCGAACGCCATGCTCCGCGCGCAGGGCGTGGAGGTGATCCGCACGCTGGGTTTTGCCGAGGCCGCCGACGCGGATGCCGGGCTGGCGGCGGCCCTGCTGTTCGTCGTGGCGGGCGGGGAACCCGGACCTGATTTCGAAGACGTGCTCGACCGGATCGAGGCCCTGGCGACGCGCGGGCGGGCCGGGATGGTCGTGGCGATCGTGCCGGAGTTGATCGACCGCACCACGGCCCGATTGCGATCGGATGCGGTGCCGATCCTGTGCAATCCGACCGAAGCGGACGCAGCGGTGACGATCGCGCTGGCGTTGGTGCGTGCGAACGACAGCGTGCGGCAGGATTCCGGCGGAAATGCCGAGCGGCTGCGCGGGATCGGGAGCGAGTTGGAACGGATCGCGCGGACGCTGGGCGATCTCGCCGACGTTGCGGATGACCACAGAGCCACGCCGGCCCCCCCGCCGGCTCGCGACGGTGCGGCCGAGATCGTGGCGGCAGATTTTCGTCGGATGCTGCGCGATCGGCGGCTGCGCGAGGTGTATCTCGGGGAGGGGCTGTTCGCCGATCCGGCCTGGGACATGCTGCTCGATCTGGCCGCGGCGCGGATCGAGGGCATGCCGGTGGCGGTGTCGAGCGGCGGTCGACAGGTAGAACCAACGTGCGTGCTTCATTGCGAAACCCCTCCCAAGAGTTCGGGGCTCTGCGGCACCCGTTCACCTGCAGCGACCAGCCC
>NZ_DASVTO010000140.1:0-17971 GCF_036387535.1 Sphingomonas sp. | reverse complement strand
ATCGAGCCCGGTCACACATTCCGTCACCGGATGCTCCACCTGCAGCCGGGTGTTCATTTCCAGGAAATAGAAACTGCGATCCGCGCCGGCGATGAACTCGACCGTCCCGGCGGAGAAATAGCCCACCGCCCGCGCCAGTTCGACCGCCTGCTCACCCATCGCGCGTCGCATCTCCGGCGTCACGAACGGGGATGGCGCTTCCTCCACCCCCTTCTGGTGGCGCCGCTGGATCGAACATTCGCGCTCGCTTAGATAGACCAGATTGCCATGCTGATCGCCCAGCAACTGAATCTCGATATGGCGCGGGCTTTCGACGAACTTCTCGATGAACACGCGGTCGTCACCGAACGACGCCAGCCCTTCGCGCTTGGTCGCCTCGAATCCTTCGCGCACGTCGCGTTCGGACCAGGCCAGCCGCATCCCCTTGCCGCCGCCGCCGGCCGATGCCTTCATCATCACGGGATAGCCGATGCCGCCGGCGATCTCGACCGCATGATCCGTGTCGCGGATCTCGCCGATGAACCCCGGCACCACCGATACGCCCGCGCCCTGCGCCAGCTTCTTCGACTCGATCTTGTCGCCCATCGCGGCGATGGCGCCGGGCGGCGGACCGATGAACGCGATGTCGTTCTCCGCCAGCAGCCGCGCGAAGCTCTCGCGCTCCGATAGGAACCCGTAGCCCGGATGCACCGCTTGCGCGCCCGTCTCGCGCGCCGCCAGCAGGATCGCGTCGGCCAGCAGATAGCTTTCCGACGCCGGCGGCGGTCCCAGCCGCACCGACTGGTCCGCCATCTGCACATGCGGGCTGCGCGCGTCGGCATCGGAATAGACCGCAACGGTCTTGATCCCCATCGCCCGCGCGGTCCGGATCACCCGACATGCGATTTCGCCGCGGTTGGCGATCAGGATCTTCTCGAACATGCGTGCCCCTTTTCCATCATCGGCCTCATGCGATGCCGATTGCCGATCCTTCAAAAACCAGGACCGGGTCTACTTCCCCAGTGCCGCCGACAGGCGGATGTCCATGCCCGCACCGCCCGCCGCGTTGCGGGTCGCCGCCGAAATCTGCACCGTGCGGCCCTCCGGTCCTGCGGCTGACCATTCGGTCACGCCCTGCCCCTTGCCGGTCCGCGTCCGCCCGGTCTTCAGCGCCAGCGCTTCGGCCAGTTTCGCCGAAAAACTCAGCTGATCGACACTTTTCGCCGTCCGCGCCAGCAAGGTGCAGCGCGTCGCGCCATCCGCGCTCTGGCCGTACCGGATCAATGCCCGATCCGAACGCCATGTCTGGCCTGTCCCCCCATCGCGGCTCGGCACCGTCGTGAACGGCACACCCGATCCGGCCACCGCCACCACGAACGCGCCTGCATCGGTCAGATGCGGCAGGCACAGCGCCCGGAACAGCGCGATCGCTTCCACAGGGTCGATCGCGACCCGCTGCGGCTGCGTGGCCGGCATCGAAACCATCGGCGGATGCGCCGCCAGGGTTTCCGCACTGGGCACCGCCGCCTGCATCGCCAGCATCAGCGCGGAGGCGATCATGCGCCGGCGCCCATCGGCATCAGCCCCAGCGTCGCGAACAACGCGCCGTCCGCATCCCCGCCGGCGTTGCCGGTCGTCAACAGCCGATCGCCCGTAAAGATCGAGTTGGCGCCCGCCAGGAAACACAGCGCCTGCGTCGACTGGCTCATGCTTTCCCGCCCGGCGGACAGGCGCACGCTGGACGTCGGCATCAGGATGCGCGCCACCGCCACCGTCCGCACGAATTCGATATCATCGATCCGCGCCTCGCCCTGTTCGATCATGCGGTCGCCGATCGGCGTGCCCTTGATCGGCACCAGCGCATTCAGCGGCACGCTCTCCGGATGCTTGGGCAACGTCGCCAGCGCATGCAGGAAATCCACCCGGTCCGCCCGCGTCTCGCCCATACCCAATATGCCACCGCAACACACCGCCATACCCGATGCGCGGACATGCTCCAGCGTATCCAGCCGGTCGCCATAGGTCCGCGTCGTCACGACCTCGCCGTAGAAATCCGGCCCGCTGTCCAGATTATGGTTGTAATAATCCAGCCCCGCCTCGGCCAGCCGATCCGCCTGGCTGCGATCCAGCATGCCCAGCGTCATGCACGTCTCCAGGCCCAGCGCCTTGACCTCCGCCACCATCGCGGTCAGCGCGGGCATGTCGCGCTCCTTCGGGCTCCGCCACGCCGCCCCCATGCAGAAGCGTTCGGACCCCGCCGCCTTCGCCGCCTTCGCCGATGCCACCACCGCATCATGGTCCATCAGCTTCGATGCCTTCAACCCGGTGTCGAACGCCGCCGATTGCGAACAATAGCCGCAATTCTCCGCGCATCCGCCGGTCTTGATCGACAGCAATGTCGACAACTGCACCCGGTTCGCATCATGATGTGCCCGGTGCACCGTCTGCGCGCGGTACAGCAGGTCCATGAACGGCAGGTCGAACAGCGCGGCAACATCCGCGTGCACGACCTGCGCCCGCGCGCGGGCGGGGGGCTCCATCGTCAACATCTCGCTCATACCATCTCCACGCCCACCGGCGGCACATTGTGCCCCAGCAACTGCAACACCTGCCCCGCGGCGTCCACCAGGTTCGTACCCGGGCCGAAGATCCCCTGAACGCCGGCATCGCGCAGAATCTGGTAATCCTGCGCTGGGATCACGCCGCCCGCGATCACCTTGATATCGCTGCGCCCGGCATCGCGCAGATGCCCGATCAGCTCTGGGATCAGCGTCTTGTGCCCCGCCGCCAGGCTGGATGCGCCCACCACGTCGACATCCTTGGAAATCGCCAGCTCGGCGGCCTCCCGCGGCGTCTGGAACAGGGGGCCGGCAACGATCTCGAACCCCAGGTCGCCGAACGCCGACGATACCAGGTTCGCGCCGCGATCATGCCCGTCCTGCCCCATCTTCGCGACCAGCATCCGCGGCGGCCGTCCCTTGCGCCGCCCGATTGCGGTCACGCCCTCCTGCAAGCCATGCCACGCCGCATCCTCGGCATGCGCGCCGCCATAGATGCCGGACACCGGCGTCGGTTGCGTTCCGTACCGCCCGAACACCGTCTCCATCGCCGCCGAAATCTCGCCCAGCGTCGCCCGCGCCCGTGCGCAGTCCACCGCCAGCGCCAGCAGGTTAGCCTCGCCGCGCGCGCCCTCCGTCAACGCCGCCAGCGCCGCGGCACAGGCGGCTTCGTCGCGCCCCGCCTTCACCCGTGCGATCCGCGCCACCTGCGCCTCGCGCACCGCGACATTGTCGACGTCCAGGATGTCGATCGGATCTTCGTCCTTCAGCCGATATTTGTTCACGCCGACGATCACCGCCTCGCCGCGATCGACGCGCGCCGCAAATCCCGCCGCGGCCTCCTCGATCCGGCGCTTCGGCATCCCACTCGCCACCGCCTTGGTCATGCCGCCCAGCGCCTCGACCTCCGCGATGATCGCCCAGGCCTCGTCATGCAGCTGCTGCGTCAGCGCCTCGACATAATAGCTCCCGCCCAGCGGATCGACGACCTTCGTGATTCCGGTTTCCTCCTGCAACACGATCTGCGTGTTGCGCGCGATCCGCGCGGAGAAGTCGGTCGGCAGCGCGATCGCCTCGTCCAGCGCGTTGGTGTGCAGCGATTGCGTCCCCCCGAACGCCGCCGCCATCGCCTCCACCGTCGTGCGGATGACGTTGTTGTACGGGTCCTGCTCGGTCAGCGACACGCCCGACGTCTGGCAATGCGTGCGCAGCATCTTCGACCGCTCGTCCTTCGCGCCCAGATCGGTCATCACCCGGTGCCACAGCTTCCGCGCGGCGCGCAGCTTCGCCACTTCCATGAAGAAGTTCATGCCGATCGCGAAGAAGAAGGACAGCCGCCCGGCGAACGCGTCCAGATCCTGCCCCTTCGCCATCGCGGCGCGGGCATATTCCATCCCGTCGGCAATGGTGAAGGCCAGTTCCTGCACCTGCGTCGCGCCCGCCTCCTGCATATGATAGCCGGAGATCGAGATGCTGTTGAACTTCGGCATATGCGCCGATGTGTAGCCGATGATGTCCGCGATGATCCGCATGCTGGGTTCGGGCGGATAGATATAGGTGTTGCGGACCATGAACTCCTTCAGGATGTCGTTCTGGATGGTCCCGTCCAGCAGGTGCTGCGGCACCCCCTGTTCCTCGCCGGCGACGATGAAGAACGCCAGGATCGGGATTACCGCGCCGTTCATCGTCATGCTGACCGACATCTGGTCCAGCGGGATGCCGTCGAACAGGATCTTCATGTCGTCGATCGTGTCGATCGCCACGCCGGCCTTGCCGACATCGCCCGTCACTCGGCCATGGTCGCTGTCATAGCCGCGGTGCGTCGCCAGATCGAACGCGACCGACAACCCCTTCTGCCCCGCCGCCAGGTTGCGGCGATAGAAGGCGTTGGATGCCTCTGCGGTCGAAAATCCCGCATATTGCCGGATCGTCCACGGCCGCCCCGCATACATCGACGCGCGCACCCCGCGCGTGAACGGCGCGAAACCGGGCAGGCCGGGATCGATCCCCGCCACATCCTCTGCGGTATAAAGCGGCTTGACCACGATCCCTTCCGGCGTGTGCCAGTCCAGATCGCGGCCCTTGGTTTCCTTGGCGGCCGCCTTCGCCCAGTCCTCGCGGCGGGGATTGGCGACCGGTTCGGGCACGTCGCCCGGCTTGGGCGCAACCCCCGGATCCTCGCCCGGCATGGCGGGTGCGACTGGCGCGGTCATCGCTGCCGCTCCCCTTCCTGGAAGCGGGTCAGCGCGGCGGGACCACGCCCGACCCCGCACGGTCCTGCTGCGGACGAAGCCGTCTTGTCCTTCGCGCTCATCGTCCCGTAAACTCCGCCGGACGCTTGCCGATGAAGGCGGTCACGCCCGCCATGAAATCCGTCGTTCGCCCGGCCCGGCGCTGGTCGATCGCCTCCTGCGCCAGCACTTCGGGCAAGGTCGTCACCAGCGCCTGCCCCACCGCGCGGCGAATCATTCCCATCGCCTGCGTCGGCCCCGCCGCCAGCCGCTGCGCCAGCGCCTGTGCCTCCGCCATCAGCCTGTCGTCTGCCACCACCCTGTGAATCAGGCCCCAGCTCTCCGCCTTCTCCGCGGGCACGCGCTCGCCCAGCAACATCATCTCCAGCGCCTTCGCGCGCCCCGCGCCCTTCGCCACCAGCCACGTCGCGCCGAAATCCGGCACCAGCCCGATATTGACGAACGCCAGCAGGAAATAGGCCGACTGCGCCGCCACCACGAAATCGCCGTGCAGCGCCAGCGAACATCCCGCCCCCGCCGCCGCGCCCTGCACCGCCGTCACCACCGGGATCGGCAGTTCGGACAGCTTGATGGCCAGGGGATTATAGTGCGTCTCCAGCAGCTGCCCGAGATCGTCGGGCAGGCCGCCCGAACTCCGCGCGACCAGATCGGCGCCCGAACAGAAGGCCCGCCCCTCGCCCGCGATCAGCAACGCGCGCGCGCCCTCCGCCACCGCCCGGTCCAGCGCCTGTCCGATCTCCGCCAGCATGTCCGGCACGATCGCGTTCAACCGCTCCGCCCGCGCCAGCGTGATCGTCGCGACGGCATCGGCCAAGTCGTATCGGATGGAAGTATAGTCGGTCATCGCGTTCCCACTTTCACACCAATACCCAACCCGTTCGGTTCGTGCTCGCCCAGAACGCTGCGAAACATGTCCCATTCTCGACAGGCTCGAACCAAACGGACGTGGGGACGATCAATGCTCCGCCCCCGGCGCTTCCATCAACTCGACCAGCACGCCGCCCATGTCCCGGGGATGCAGGAACACCACCGGCGTCCCATGCGCTCCGATCCGCGGCACGCCCAGTATGCGGGCGCCGCGTGCCGTCATCGCCGCCACCGCCGCAGTGATATCGTCCACCTCGAAACACACATGATGCTGCCCGCCCGCCGGGTTCTTCGCCAGAAACCCATGGATCGGCGACGCCGCCCCCAGCGGCTCGATCAGCTCGATCTGCGTATTGGGCACATCCACGAAACACACCCGCACCCCCTGCGCCGGCAGGTCGAACGGCTCCCCCGCCGTGCCGCCCAGCAGATCGCGATACACCGCCAGCGACGCCGTGATCGACGGCGTGGCGATGCCGATGTGGTTCAGGCGACCGATCGTCATTGCGGCGTCAGAGCGGGATATTGTCATGCTTCTTCCAAGGATTCTCCAGCACCTTGCCGCGCAGCTTGCGCAGGCCCAGCGCCACCCGCCGCCGGGTCGAATGCGGCATGATCACCTCGTCGATGAAGCCCTTCGCTGCCGCCACGAACGGGTTGGCGAACCGCGCCTCATATTCGGCGGTCCGCTCGGCGATCTTGTCCGGGTCGCCGGCTTCCTTGCGAAAGATGATCTCGACCGCGCCCTTGGCCCCCATCACCGCGATCTCCGCGGTCGGCCACGCATAGTTCAGGTCGCCGCGCAGATGCTTCGACGCCATCACGTCATAGGCGCCGCCATAGGCCTTGCGCGTGATCACCGTGATCTTCGGCACCGTCGCCTCGGCATAGGCGAACAGCAGCTTGGCGCCGTGCTTGATGATGCCGTTATGCTCCTGCGCCACACCCGGCAGGAAGCCCGGCACATCGACAAAGGTCAGGATCGGGATGTCGAACGCGTCGCAGAACCGCACGAACCGCGCCGCCTTCCTCGATGAATTGATGTCCAGCACGCCGGCCAGCACCATCGGCTGATTCGCCACGATGCCCACCGTCCGGCCCTCGACCCGCCCGAACCCGGTCAGGATGTTGCCGGCATGCGTCGGCTGCGTCTCGAAGAAATCGCCCTCGTCCACCACCCGCGCGATCAGCTCGCGCATGTCGTAGGGCTTGTTGCTGCTGTCGGGGATCAGCGTGTCCAGCGCCGGTTCGATCCGGTCCCACGGATCGGTCGTCGGCCGCACCGGCGGCTCCACCCGGTTCGACGCGGGCAGGAAATCGACGAAATCGCGCGTCGCCAGCAATGTGTCGATATCATTGTCGAACGCCAGGTCCGCCACCCCGGACTTGGTCGTATGCGTCACCGCGCCGCCCAGCTCCTCCTGGGTCACCACCTCGTTGGTGACGGTCTTCACCACCTCCGGCCCGGTGACGAACATATAGCTCGAATCCTTCACCATGAAGATGAAGTCGGTCATCGCCGGCGAATAGACCGCGCCGCCCGCGCACGGCCCCATGATGACCGAGATCTGCGGCACCACGCCCGATGCCAGCACGTTGCGCTGGAACACCTCGGCATATCCGCCCAGCGATGCGACGCCCTCCTGGATGCGCGCGCCGCCGCTGTCGTTCAGCCCGATCACCGGCGCGCCGACCTTCAACGCCATGTCCATGATCTTGCAGATCTTCTGCGCATGCCGTTCCGACAGCGATCCGCCGAACACCGTGAAATCTTGGCTGAACACGAACACCAGCCGCCCGTTGATCGTGCCCGATCCGGTGACCACGCCGTCGCCCGGAAACACCTGGTCCTGCATGCCGAAATCGACGCAATTATGCTCGACATAGGCGTCCAGCTCCTCGAACGACCCGTCGTCCAGCAACACGTCCAGCCGCTCGCGCGCGGTCAACCGCCCCTTGGCATGCTGCGCCGTAACCCGCGCCGGCCCGCCGCCCGCCCGCGCCTCCGCCCGCTTCGCTTCCAGCCGTTCCAGGATCGCCAGCATGCATCTCTCCTCCACCGCCTCCTCCCATCCTGCGCGCACCAACGCAAATGTGAACTTGCAAAGTTGCGAAGGAGGAGTTTGCAAATTGCCGGCGAAGCACTACCCCCGGCGCAGGCGGGGGTCCAGTTCAGGTCTAGCCGGCATTTAGCCCGGAACACGCGAACTGGTCCTCGGCCTGCGCGGGGGTGCGCCCCGCTCCTCGATCGCGCGCTCGAACAACGGCAGAAGAAACCGTCATGCCCCGCCCCCGCCGCTTCGCCGGTCCCGAACTCAAGACACTCCGCCGCACCGCCGGCCTGGGCCAGGCGGCGATGGCCGAACGGCTCGGTCTCTCGATCAGCTATCTGTCGCAGCTTGAGAATGACGACCGCCCCGTCACCGCCGCCGTCGCCGCGGCGCTCGCCCGCCATTTCCCGCTCGACTGGCAGGACGCCGGCGACGCCCCCGCCCGCCGGCTGGCGGCGCTGGCGGAGGCGATGGCCGATCCCGTCCTCGCCGGCTTCACGCCGCCCGACGGCCTTGCCCGCACCGCGGAACAGAACCCCGCGCTCGTCGATCGATTCCTCGCGCTGCACGCCGCCTGGCGCCAGGCGGAGGATCGCCGCCACATCGCCGACGAAGCCACCGCCAGCGGCATCGCCGACGGCCGTCGCCTGCCTTGGGAGGAGGTGCGCGACTGGTTCCACGCCGCCGGCAACTATGTCGACCCGCTCGACCGCGCCGCCGAAGCGATCGCCGAAGCGCTGATCGCCACCGGGGACGACAGCCCCACCACCGCCGCGCTCACCGCCCATCTCGCGGCGCAGGACATCCATCTCCGCCATGCCGGCGGCGACGCGCCCCCGCTCCGCCGTTACGACCGCGCCACCCGCACGCTCACCCTCAACCGCGCGCTCCCTGCCACCAGCCAGCGTTTCCTGCTCGCGCACCAGATCGCGGCGCTGGCCCAGGCGGAAATCATCGCCGACATCGTCGACGGCGCAGACATCAGCGCCGCCGCGCGCCCCTTGCTCGCCATCGGCCTTGCCAATCATGCCGCCGGCGCCCTGCTGATGCCCTACACCCGCTTCGCGCGCGCCGCCCGCGCCGCCCGCCACGATATCGACCGGCTGTGCCAGCGCTTCGACGTCAGCTTCGAACAGGCCTGTCACCGCCTCTCCACGCTGCAACGCCCCGGCCAACGCGGGATTCCGGTCTTCTTCTGCCGTGTCGACATGGCCGGCAACATCACCAAGCGGCACTCCGCCACCCGCCTCGCCTTCGCCCGCTTCGGCGGCGCCTGTCCCTTGTGGATCGTGCATGAGGCGGTCGCGATCCCCGACCGCATCCTCGTCCAGCTGGCCGAAACCCCGGACGGCGTCCGCTACGTCTCGATGGCCAAGGGTCTCGTCAAACCCAGCGGCAGCTACGCCCGCGCGCCGCGCCGCTATGCGGTAGCGCTCGGCTGCGAGGTCGAACATGCCGCCGACTTCATCTACGCCGACGGCATCGGCCACCAGCCCACCCCGATCGGCATCAGCTGCCGCCTCTGCCCCCGCCCCGACTGCGACCAACGCGCCTTTCCCCCCGCCGACCGCGCCATCGCGATCGACCCCGACGTGCGCGACGTGGTCCCGTACCGGGTGTTGTGACCGCCACGCAGCACTCAGCCGGGTGCTGCCAGCCTCGCGGCAGGAGCCATGCCACAATCGCCATAATACACGTTAGAAGCAGAAACCCGAACGTTCGCAACACGTTAACACGGCATGGCAACCTACTATGAACGTATATGCGACCGTCGAGGAACGATCTTGCGCGAAGAGCGGCGGGAAGAGCCCGGTCTTCGAGACGCGATGGCACGTGCCAATGGCTGGATCTGCTCGATGGGCGGATGCCCGGCAAGCCAACGCTTCGACCCCCACGGCCGTGTTGAAATCGCCGACCATGACGGCCATCCCGTCGCCCGGATCTACTGCGCCGAAGTCCTGGCTTCCCCAGGCGAACCGGTATAGCGCCGATCGCGGGGATGGTACCTCAGCGTAATCCTGCAGCGGACCGGAAGGCTGCGCGCCGCCGGCTACCGGCCATGAGCTGCTGACCACCACCACGCCATCACGATCTGGAACGGTCTACCCCGCCAACGCCTTCTGCCGCCGCCGCTGCACGCTTGATCCCAGGCCGATCGCCTCGCGGTATTTCGCCACCGTTCGCCGCGCGATGTCGAAGCCCTGGCGCTTCAGATGATCGACCAGCGCGTCGTCGGACAGCACCGCCCTCCCCTCCGCCGCGATCAGCTTGGCGATTGCGTCCTTCACCGCTTCCGCCGACGCCGCCTCGCCGCCATCGGCGGACTGGATACCACTGGTAAAGAAATATTTGAGTTCGAACAGCCCGCGTTCGCAGCTCAGATATTTGTTTGATGTCACCCGGCTGACGGTCGATTCGTGCATCCCGATCGCATCCGCTACGGTTTTCAGCGTCAGCGGACGCAGCTGCGTCACGCCGTGGCGAAAGAACGCCTCCTGCTGCTTCACCAGCTCGGTCGCGACCTTCACGATCGTGCGTGCGCGCTGGTCCAGCGCCTTCACCAGCCAGTTCGCACTGGTCATGCATTCCGCCAGCCACGCCTTCGATGCCTTGTCCTGCGCGCCGCCGGACAATTCGACATAATAGCTGCGATTGATCAGCACCCGCGGCAAGGTCGCACTGTTCAGCTCGATCGCCCAACCGCCGCCACGCCTGGCCACGAAGATGTCGGGCGACACCGCCTCGATCCGCCCGCCGCCAAAGCGTAGCCCCGGCTTCGGATCATAGCCGCGCAGCTCGCGGATCATGTCGGCCAGATCCTCGTCGTCGACCCCGCAGATCTTGCGCAGCTGCCCCAAAGCGCCCCGCGCGACCAGGTCCAGGTTCGCGATCAGCGCCGCCATGCACGGGTCGTACCGGTCCGCCTCGCGCGCCTGCAACGCCAGGCATTCGGCCAATCCACGCGCCGCCACGCCGGTCGGCTCCAACCCCTGCACCACCGTCAGCACGCGTTCGACCTGCGCCACCGCGACGCCCAGCCGGGCAGCGACATCCGCAATCTCGCCCGTCAGATATCCCGCCTCGTCGATCAGGTCGATCAGGTGCCCGGCGATCAACAGGTCGACACCCGCCAGCACCTGCCCCGCCTGCGCCAGCAGATGGTCCTGCAGCGACAGGTCCTCGGCCAGCGTCGCTTCGAATCCCTGGCCGTCCTCCGGCACCCCGCCGCCCGCGGCCGCGCCGTCCAGGCCCAGCCCGCCGTCCATCCCGCGCCCGCCATCGGTCGGCCCGTCATGGATGAAGGTTTCGGCGTCATAATCGACGTCCAGCGGCTGGTCCGCCGCGGCATCGCCGCCGGCGATCAACTGGTCCGCGGTCGCCGCCTCGCCAGCCTCCGCGACGTTGGCCTCGACCATCGGCCCCTCCGGCGCCTCGCCTTCCTCGCGCCCGGTATCCAGCAGCGGGTTCTTCTCCAACTCCTCGGCGATGAACCCCTCGACCTCCAGATTCGACAGCGCCAGCAGCTTGATCGCCTGCTGCAACTGCGGCGTCATCACCAGCGATTGCGACTGGCGCAGGTCCAGACGCGGCGCGAGGCTCATCGCCGGGCCCGCCCAGGCATGTGGTTTGGAAACGGCGTGTCGACCAGGGGCCCCGCCATCGCTCTACAGCGCGAAGCTCTCGCCCAGATACAGCCGCCGCACATTCTCGTCGGCGACCAGCGCCTGCGGCGACCCCTGGAACAGCACCTTGCCGTCATAGATGATGCAGGCGCGATCGACGATATCCAGGGTCTCGCGGACATTATGGTCGGTGATCAGCACGCCGATATCGCGCCGTTTCAGGTCCTTCACCAGATCGCGGATATCCGCGATTGAAATCGGGTCGATACCCGCAAAGGGTTCGTCCAGCAGCATGATCGACGGGTCCGCTGCCAACGCGCGCGCAATCTCGCACCGCCGCCGTTCGCCGCCCGACAACGCCATCGCCGGCGAATCGCGCAGCCGGCCGATGTGGAATTCCTCCAGCAACGTCTCCAGCTTGGCGGCACGCGCCGTCTTGTCCGGTTCTGCCAGCTCCAGCACCGCCATGATGTTCTGCGCGACGGTCAGGCCGCGAAAGATCGACGTCTCCTGCGGCAGATAGCCGAGCCCCAGGATCGCGCGGCGGTACATCGGCAAGCCGGTGATATCCTCGCCGTCCAGCAGGATCCGGCCCGCGTCCGGCTTCACCAGCCCCATCACCGAATAGAAGCAGGTGGTCTTGCCCGCGCCGTTCGGTCCCAGCAACCCGACCACTTCGCCGCGCGCCACGTCCAGCGACACGTCCGACAGCACCTGCCGCCGGTCGTAGGATTTGGCAATCGACACGATCGACAATCCGCGCGCCACCGCCCGGCCGTCGCTGCTCGCATCGCTCAGGGTCAGGGTGTCGGGCTCGCTCATGCCGACGGTGCCTAGCCGAGGCGCGCGGTGGGGACAATCGCCTTGCCATGCTCCGTACGGTGCCGCGGCCACCCCGCGACCGCCGCTTTTGCACGATGGCCGATTGACGGCACCCCCGCCCACACGCCAAGGGGGACGCATGCCCGATCCGAACGATACGCCGGCACTGCCACAGCGTCGCCAGCCGCATGCGACCGAACTGCAACGCCGCGGCCTGTTGTTCGTGCTGTCCTCCCCCTCCGGCGCGGGCAAATCGACGATCGCGCGCATGCTGCTGGATGCGGACAAATCGATCGCGATGTCGGTGTCCGCCACAACCCGCCCGATGCGCCCGGGCGAGGTCGAAGGCCGCGATTATCATTTCGTCGATACGCCCGAATTCAAACGCATGGTCGCGGACGGCGAATTCTACGAATGGGCGCATGTCTTCGACCATCGCTACGGCACGCCGAAAGCCCCGGTAAAGGCGCTGCTGGATGCCGGTCGCGACGTCCTGTTCGATATCGACTGGCAAGGCGCGCAACAGCTGTTCCAGCAGGCCGGTGGCGATGTCGTGCGGATCTTCATCCTGCCGCCGTCGGTGGAGGAACTGAACCGCCGCCTGGCCGCCCGCGGCACCGACAGTGCGGAGGTCGTCGCCGCCCGCATGGCCCGCGCCGCCAGCGAGATCAGCCATTGGGATGGCTATGACTATGTCCTGATCAATGACGAGGTCGACCGCTGCTTTGCCCAGGTCCGCCTCATCCTCCGCGCCGAACGCCTGAAACGCAGCCGCCAGACCGGCCTCATCGGCTTTGCCCGCAAACTGATGGGCGGCGGCTGACACGCGGCTTACCGGCTGCAAGGCGGTCCTGCTTCTACCGACCGCATCCGCAAAGACCACCTGCGCGACCGTCCTATTCTGGCACGATGTCGCGCGGCGTTTCCCCATCCCCCAATTGGGGTATGACGATGAATTGAAGGGCGGTTAGCCGCATGCCGTTAGCATGTGGAGACCGACTATGAATTTTATCGCACGTTCTGCCGTTGCAACGGCATTGCTGACGGCCCTGGTCACGGCGTCAGGGGCCGATGCTGCATTGGTCGAAATTAGGTTTGCCGGCACGATCGACGTACTACAAGACGCGGCGAACATCGTGGATGACTCCGTACGCATTGGCGATCGCATGTGGATCAGCCTGATCCACGATATCGATGCGCCGACGTCCATTTTATCTGCATTCCCGCAGGAAAAGCGTCGTGAGGGCGCGGGCATAAACTCTCCGCTTTTATCCTACTCCGTCGGTTCCGGGGTTTGGCAATTCGGAGAAAGCGCAATTTCCAGCCGCGTGTGGAGCTACCAGCGCGATACCTGTTGCCTTGACAGTTATGGCGGGGACGCAGTTGGTGCTAACGGACGCGCAAGTGCTAATCTCACATCTCGCGACGATATTCTGCCGTTCGATTTCGAGACGCAGATCAACAGGACAGTGCCTGTCACGTCGGAAGCGCACTTTCGTTTCGATGGATTTAGAACCGTCGTCGGCTTTGATATCGACAGCTTCTCCGTAACGACATTGACAGCCGTTCCGGAGCCAGCAACCTGGGCGACGATGCTGGGTGGCTTCGCGACGATCGGTGGCGCAGCGCGTTACCGTCGCCGCAGAATGACTGCTGCCTTCGCTTGACTGACCGACACCCCCGCCAAATCAAGAAGGGGTGTCAACATCATGTTGGCAGCCCCTACCTGTCGTGACCACAAGGCTCGTCTCAAGACGACTGTACGATCGGGCCGAGCGTAGCCGAGAAGCCAACCTCGTCCACCGTCGAACGGCGCATGGCATGGCCACACACCCGCTCGGATCGCGGCGTGTCCCTACGCCACCCGCCCCAGTTCCACGAACCGCGCCGCCGCCAGGAAATCCGCCCGGCGCAGTTCGCGCGCCTCCGTCGCCAGCGCGTCCTCGCCCCAGCGTTCCACCTGCCACAACTCGTCCACATGCGCGGCATCGAACGCGCCCTCCGCATCGATCGCGCCCTCGATCACCGCCAGCGCCACGACCAGCGATCCGGCAATGCTGGTCAGCGGCGACAGGCCCGCCAGCGTCGTTGCGGTTTGCGCCGCCACCGCCGCACGCAGCCGGGTGATCGTCTCCGGCGGTTGCGCGACATGCACGATCCCGGCCGTTACCCGCAACGCGACGTCATAGCGCGCCCGCGCCCAATCGAGCAGCGGATCCCACGCCGCCGCCTGCCGCGTGATCAGCGTGTCCGGCGCCTCCGCGCGGTAACAGAGCAGATCGGTCTCGGCATAGCCCGCAATCGGCGGCACGAACGCCGCGGGATCGGGCGCGACCCGGTCGATCGCCGCATTGGCCAGGCCGGTCATCGGCATGCTGCGCGGGTCGATCTCCTTCCCCTGCGCCGCCCATTCCGCCGCCACCGCATCGGCCAGCGCGCGCGTCGGCACCATCAGCGGCAGGCGCGCCGGCGTCCGCACCGGCCGCGCGTCCAGCGTGATGCCATGGCCGTCCGGTCCCGGTACCACCGCAACCTCGGTCCAGAACCGCTTCATCGTTCGCGGTTCATGGCTGCGGCGGGCTCCGCCATCCGCGGATCAGATAGCGTGGCAACAGCATCGACTCGGCCATCCCCAGCACGAACAGCGGCATGCCCACCATCCAGTTGCCGCCGGTATCCAGCAGGTCTCCGTACCAGATCCACAATCCGAACAGCATCAGCACCACACCCGACGCGCGCACCGCACTGATGATCGCAAACCGGGTCATCGCCAGCTTTTCCATGTCTTCGGGCGTCATGCGATCTCCGGCATACAGGCGGCGGCCAACACGGGCAGCTGCTCGGGATGCGTCGCGATATGGGTGGCCCCCTCCGCAATGAGAAGCGCCGGCGCATGATAGCCCCAGGTCACGCCGATCGTCGCCACGCCCGCCGCGGCGCCCATTGCAATATCAAAAGCGGTATCGCCGATCATCACGGTGGTCTCGGGCGCCGCCCCCGCCTCCGCCATCGCCAGCGCAAGCATCGCAGGATGCGGCTTGGACGGATGCCGGTCCGCGGTCTGCAGCGTCACGAACCGGTGCGTCAGCCCATGATGCGCCAGGCACAGCGCCAACCCGCGATCGGACTTGCCGGTCGCCACCCCCAGCAACCAGCCCGCCGCGTCCAGCGTATCGATCGCCGCCACGATCCCGTCATACAGCGGTTCCTGCACTTCCCCGCGCCCGCGCTGCGCCTGGAACGCCGCCTTGTACCGATCCGCGATCAGCCGATGCGCCGCCGCATCCAGGTCCGGCACCAGCGCCGCGACCGCCTCGACCAGGCTCAACCCGACGATCCCCAGCACCTGCGCCCGCGGCGGCATCGGCAACCCGGTTTCGGCAAAGGCGACCGCCATCGCATGGACGATATTGGCCTGCGAATCGACCAGCGTCCCGTCGCAATCGAACACCGCCAGCCGGTTCATGCCACGACGATCGCGGATCGACGGCCAATTGCACCCGCCCGCCGACGATGAGGGCGGGCCGGCAGACTCTCGAGTCCCACCGGCATCAACGCTCGCTGCCGCGTCCGCGGCGTTCGCCCTTGCGCTCCTTGCGGCGGGACTTGGCGATGTTCAGCGCCGCGCGGTTCTTGCCCTCCAGAGTCTCGCTGAACTTCACCTCGTCGATCGGCAGGTCGGCGCGCAGCGGATCGAAGCCCAGCATCTCGACGCTTTCGGCGAAATGCGTCGGCAATGGCGCGATCACGTCCAGCGCGCCGCCCTCGGGCAGGTCCACCTTCAACCGGCGCGCATGCAGGTGCATCTTGCGGCTGATCCCGCCAGTCAGGAATGCGTCCTGCCCGCCATATTTGCCATCGCCGACGATCGGGTGGCCGATCGCCGCCATATGCACGCGCAGCTGGTGGGTCCGGCCGGTAAAGGGCTGCAATTCGACCCAGGCCGCGCGATTTCCGGCGCGTTCGATCACCCGGTACCGCGTGCGCGCCGCGCTGCCTTCCTTCATGTCGACATGCATCTTCTCGCCGCCGGTGCCCGGCTGCTTCCCGATCGGCAGTTCGATCATGCCGTCATGGACATCCGGCACGCCGGTCACCAGCGCCCAATAGACCTTGCGTGCGGTGCGGCTGCTGAACGCCTTGGCGAAATGGCCGGCGGCGTTCGCGGATCGCGCGACCAGCAGCACTCCCGACGTATCCTTGTCCAGCCGGTGAACCAGCTTCGGCCGCCCCTCGGCATCGAACATCAATGCGTCCAGCATCCCGTCGACATGGCGGTCGGTCTTGGTTCCGCCCTGCGTGGCAAGACCTGGCGGCTTGTTGATCACGATCGCATGCTTGTCGCGGTGCAGGACCAGCGACTGCATCAACGCAATGTCTTCCGGCGGCAGGTCGGCGACGATGCGCTTGGGCTTGGCCGGTGCCGTCGGCGCGTCCGCGGGGGGCACACGGATCGATTGCCCGGCTTCGACCCGGTCACCGGGGCCGACCCGCTTGCCATCGACGCGCAACTGCCCGGTGCGCGACCAGCGCGACACGATGTTGAAACTGGCGTCGGGCAGGTTGCGCTTGAACCAGCGATCCAGGCGGATGCCGTCGTCGTCCGGCTTCACCGTGAAAGTGCGCACATCGTCGGACGCGCTCATGCGAGCACCCGTGCGGCAGTCAGGCCGAGATAGAGCGCCAGGAGCGCTCCGGCCACCGATCCCGCGACATAAAGCGATGCCGCGGCGACGTCGCCGCGCTGGAGCATCGTCATTGTCTCCAGGCTGAACGCCGAAAAAGTGGTGAAGCCGCCCATCACGCCCACCGCCAGCAGCAGCCGCAGCGGTTCGGTGATGGCATGGCGCATGAGCAAGCCGGCGACCACACCCATACCACAGCCGCCGATCAGGTTCACGGCAAGCGTACCCCAGGGAAAAGCAGGACCGAACGCGGCGAGCGCGGCGCGGCCGACAAGGTAGCGCAGCGCCGATCCGATCGCGCCGCCGCTCATGACGAGAAGAAGAGAAGGCATGCGCGTTCCTTACACTGCGGCGCGGTGTGAAACCAGTGATGGGGTGTCGACAGGCCCGGACGACGATAGCGAACGAGAAACCTCCGCTGCCCGCTCATTTCCGAGCAACGCGAACACTGCTCTACCCGCTCATGCTGCGTAGCGGCCGAGCAGACCCGAAGGAGCGTATCGAGGAAGCGTATCGCAGCACGGCCAAGAAAAAGGCCCGGTCCTCCGCGAGGGGAGGACCGGGCCCTTGTCTGATCAGGGGCCGAACCCGACCCCGCGGATCAGGCGAGCGAGGTGAGGTTCACCGCGGCATATTTGCCGCGACGGTCGACCTCCAGCTCGAATTCGAGCCGGTCGCCTTCGTTGAGGTTGGTCATGCCGGCGCGTTCCACGGCCGAGATGTGGACGAACGCATCCGGCTGTCCATCATCGCGCTGAATGAAGCCGAAGCCCTTCATCGCGTTGAAGAACTTGACCGTTCCGCTCGCCTTTTCACCCGTCAGCTGGCGCTGCGGGCCGCCGGCGCCACCACCGGCACCCGCGCCACCACGCGGGGCGGCATCGCGCTCCCGCGGCGGGCCGCGATCGTCGCTTACCGGCATCGGCTCGCCATCGATCTTCAGGTCGGTGGCGGAGATCCGGCCACCCCGATCGACCAGCGTGAATTCCAGCGGCTGACCTTCGGCCAGGCCGGTCAGGCCCGCCTGCTCGACTGCGGAAATGTGCACGAACACGTCTTCGCCGCCATCGTCACGAACGACGAAGCCAAAGCCCTTCTGGCCGTTGAAGAACTTCACGACGCCCTTGCCCTCGC
>NZ_DASVTO010000139.1:0-3617 GCF_036387535.1 Sphingomonas sp. | reverse complement strand
CAGAACGCGGATCCGCGCTGGCTGCTGCCGCTGATCTGCCGCCGCGGTGGCGTTGCGCGCACCGAAATCGGCGCGATCCGCATCGACAATAGCGAAACCCAGTTCGAAGTCGCTGCGGGCAGCGCGCGGCGCTTCGCCGAGTCGGTCGCGCGCACTGCGGCCGGCGACGACAGCGGCATCACGATCATCCCGGGCGGTGGCGGTGGTGCCGGTGGCGGATCGGCGCATCGCGGTGGTCCGCCGCGAGCGCCGCAACGCAGCCGCACGCCGCGGCGCTCGCCGGCCTGATCGGCATGGTGGACGCGCCGTCGTCTCCTCTGCCGGAACAGCGCGGGACCGTGGGGCGGCGCGGCGCGGGTATTGGGCTTCGCCGGGCTGCTGCCGCAGATCGCCGCGGTGCAGCTCATCCTTTTGGGGCGGCGCGATCCGACCGATCTGGCGTGGATACCGGTATTCTCCGGCTATATGCTGGCGCTCGGCTATGGCGCCAGCATCCTGAGCTTTATCGGCGGCATGTGGTGGATGCTGGCGATGCGGCGCAGCGTGCATCAGGGGCGATTGGCCGCAATGGCCGTAGTGCCATCGCTTCTGGGCATGGGGCTGGTCACCGTGGCGCCATCGAGCTGGCCCGCCGGCCTGGCTACATGGCCTGCGGTCGCGATGGGCCTGTCGATTCTGGCTACCCTGGTCGTCGATCGCCAGCTTGTCCGAACCGGCGAAGCGCCGGCCGGCTGGATGGCGCTGCGCATACCCTTGTCGCTGGGGCTGGGGATGCTGACGATCGCTGCGGGTATGCTGGTCGCCCGTTAAGCCGCGCGGCGTAGTTCCAGCCGGCCCCAGATTTCGACCAGCGCGCCGGTCAGTTCGCGCATCATCGGCTCGGTATGTGCGGGACCAGGGGTGAAGCGCAGGCGTTCGGTGCCGCGCGGCACCGTGGGGTAGTTGATCGGCTGCACGTATACGCCGTATTCCGCGAGCAGGATGTCGCTGATCTTCTTGGCTTTCACCGGATCGCCGACCATCAGGGGCACGATATGGGTGTCGCCCGGCATCACCGGCAGCCCGGCGTCGGCCAACATCGTCTTGAGCATCGCGGCGGCCGCTTGTTGCCCGTCGCGCTCAACGCTGGATGCCTTCAGGTGGCGCACGCTGGCCAGGACGCCGGCGACCAGCACTGGCGACAGCGACGTCGTGAAGATGAACCCCGGCGCATAGCTGCGGATGACGTCGACGATCGTGCGATCGGCCGCGATATACCCGCCCATCACGCCGAACGCCTTGCCCAGCGTTCCTTCGATGATGGTGATCCGGTCGGCCACACCGTCGCGCTCCGAAATCCCTCCGCCGCGGGCGCCGTACATGCCCACCGCATGCACTTCGTCCAGATAGGTCAGCGCGTTGTAGCGATCGGCCAGGTCGCAGAACGCCTCGACCGGCGCGACGTCGCCTTCCATCGAATACACGCTCTCGAACGCGATCAGCTTGGGCGTGGCCGGGTCTTCGGCGGCCAGCAATTCTTCCAGATGCGCGACGTCGTTGTGGCGGAAGATACGCTTTTCGCAGCCCGAATTGCGGATGCCCGCGATCATGGACGCGTGGTTCATCTCGTCCGAGAACACGACGCAGCCCGGCAGCACCTTCGCCAGCGTCGCCAGCGTGGCGTCGTTGGAGACATAGCCGCTGGTGAACAGCAACGCCGCCTGCTTTCCGTGCAGATCGGCCAGTTCGTGTTCCAGATCGACGTGATAATGCGTGTTGCCGCCGATGTTGCGCGTGCCGCCGGACCCTGCGCCGACGTCGTGCAGCGCCTCTTCCATCGCGGCGATCACCGCCGGGTGCTGGCCCATCGCCAGATAATCGTTCGAACACCACACCGTGATCGGCTTTGGCCCGTTATGCCCGGCGAAGCAGCGCGCGTTGGGAAAGGCTCCCTTGTTGCGCAGGATGTCGATGAACACGCGGTATCGCCCTTCGGCATGGAGCCGGTCGATCGCCTGGGTGAAAACGCGCGAATAATCGACTCGCGCAGGCGTGATGCCTTCGATGGTCATGGAAATCGCCTGTAAGCGTGGGTTCGTGAAGATTCCAGCGATTTGCGCGGCCCGTTTTCGCAGCGGCGCCGCAGGATCGTCGATCAGTCGCCGACGATCGCATCGATCGCGGACGCCAGTTCGATGTCGCGCGGCGACAACCCGCCGGCATCGTGCGTGGTCAGCAGGATTTCGACGCGGTTCCACACGTTCGTCCATTCGGGATGGTGATCCGCCTTTTCAGCCAGGATCGCGACCCGTGCCATGAACCCGAAGGCTTCGGGGAAATCGGCGAACACCAACGTGCGGGTGATCGCGTCGCGCCCGTCGTCATAATCCCAGTCCGGCAAGCCATCGAGCGCGTCGGCCCGTTCGCTTTCGCTCAAGGGTTCGATCGGCGCATCGGCCGGGGGAGCGTCGATCATGCTTGTCGTCCTTCCGAGCGTGAGACTATGACCTGTCGGATGGGCGGGCAAGCGATCAAAGGGGCATGAACGCCGCGCTGGCGTTTACCGGTGTCGCGGGCGCGCGGGGCGGGCGGCGGCTGTTCGGCGGGCTGAGCTTGGCGCTGGCGGCGGGCGACGCGGCGCTGGTCACCGGCCCCAATGGCGTCGGCAAATCGACGTTGGTGCGGATCGCCGCGGGCCTGCTGGCGCCCGCCGACGGCGCAGTGACCGCCACGGGCCAACGCGCGCTGCTGACGGAAAACGCGGCGCTGGATACCGATCGGACGGTTGCCGAGGCGCTGCACCTTTGGGCGACGCTGGACGCACGGCCCGATCCGCGCGGACGCGTGGCCGGCGCGCTGGCCGCGCTCGCACTGGCCGACATGGCGGCGGTGCCGGTGCGGCTGTTGTCGACCGGGCAGCGCCGCCGGATCGGTTTTGCGCACGTGCTGGCCAGTGGCGCGCCGATCTGGCTGCTCGACGAGCCGGCCAACGGCCTGGATCATGCCGCGGTCGATCGCCTCGGGGGCCTGATCGCCGCGCACCGGGCGGCGGGCGGGGTCGTCCTGATCGCCAGCCACTCGCCCATCGCGCTGCCGGGCGCGCAAGTGATCGCGCTGTGATCGCGCCATGATCGCCATCATCCTGCGTGAGGTGCGGCGCGGCTATGCCGGCGGCGGCGCGACATTTGTCGTCGTCTTCTTCCTGCTGGTCGCCACGCTGTTTCCGTTCGGGATCGGCCCGGACGCCCGGCTGTTGGCCCGCGTCGGCGGCGGCGTGATCTGGGCCGCCGCGCTGCTCGCCGCACTGTTGCCGGTGGAACGACTGGTAGGGCCGGACCAGGACGCGGGCGTGCTCGATCAGATGGCGGTGCGCGGCGCGTCGATGGCCACGGTCGCCGCCGCCAAGATCGCCGGACACTGGCTGGCATTCGCGCCGCCGCTGATGCTGGCCGCGGTCATCGCCGCCGCGCTGCTCGACCTGCCGGCGCAGACGCTGCTGCTGGTGGAGGCGGGGCTGGCGTTCGGCACGCCGGGGCTGGCGGCGCTGGCCGTGGTCACCGGGGCGCTGGTCGCTGGCTTGCGCGGCGGCGGCGCGGTGGCCGGGCTGGTGATGCTGCCGCTTGCGGTGCCGCTGCTGA
>NZ_DASVTO010000138.1:0-5890 GCF_036387535.1 Sphingomonas sp. | reverse complement strand
CCCCACACGCGAAACCCGACAGATCGAACGACTCCGATCCCTCGCCGCAAACGCAAACCTCGATCCAGACTTCTCCGAAGCCTTCCTCCGCTTCATCATCAACGAAGTCATCCGACACCATGAACGCGTGCGGGAAATCGCGCCATGAGGGCGCTTGCGCCGGCCCTGCTGATCGCCGGCATCGCCGCGCCTGTGTCGGCGCAGCCCGGCATCGCGCCTCTATCGGGGGTCGCGGCCCGCGCCGCTGCCCTGATCCCGATTCTGAACGGCGGCGGCGCCCCGGCCGAGATCTTCACCGCCGCCTTTCTGACCGACGTGCCCGAACCGCGGCTGCGTGCCATTGCCGCGCAACTGGCGGCGCAATATGGCCGGGCCGAACGGATCGGGCGCATCACGCCGGCCGGCGGCACGCGCTACGACCTGACCATCACCTATGCGCAGGCCGATGTGGCCGCGACGCTGACGCTGGAGCCGGCCGCGCCCGCCCGCATCGCCGGATTGCGCATCACCGGCGGCAGTGCGCGGTTGCCGGACCTGAACGCCGTCGTCGCGGCGTTGCGCACGCTGCCCGGCGCGACCGGGCTTGCGGTCGCGCGCCTCGGCGATGGCGCCCCGGCACTGCTCGCCGCACGGGATGCCGATCGTCCGCAGGCGATCGGTTCGACCTTCAAGCTGCTGGTGCTGGCGGAACTGGTCGGCGCGATCGACGCCGGCACGCGACGCTGGACCGATGTCGTCCCGCTGACCGTCCGCGCGGTGCCCAGCGGCATCCTGCAGGACTGGCCACAGGACGCGCCGCTCACGCTCCACAGCCTCGCCGCGCTGATGATCTCGCGCAGTGACAACAGCGCCACCGACACGTTGGTCGCGCTGCTCGGGCGCGATCGGGTGGCAGCGATGGCCGGCCCGCTCGGCTGGCCCGCGCATCCCGGCAACGATCCGCTGCTCACCACGCTGGAGGCCGCCAAGCTGAAGGCCGCCGCCGGTGGTACTCTTGCCGTGCGCTATGCCGGGGCCGGACCGGCCGATCGCCGCGCGTTGCTGGCCGGCCCCGTCGCCGCCCTGTCGCGCGACGCCATCGACGTCGCCACCCTCGAAACCCGCCCGTCCGCGATCGCCACGATCGAATGGTTCGCCAGCCCAAACGCCGTGGTCCACACGCTCGACTGGTTCCGCCGCACCGCCGCCCGCCCAGGCAGCGCCGCCGCGATCGCACTCGCGCTCCTCGCCATCAACCCGGCCCTGCCGCGCACCGATGCCGCCCGCTTTGCCTATGTCGGCTACAAAGGCGGCTCCGAAGCCGGCGTCCTCGCGCTCAGCTACCTCCTCCGCACCCCCGGAGGCACCTGGTACGCAGTCAGCGCCAGCTGGAACGATCCGGTCGCCACCGTGGCGGAGGCGCGGATGACGGCGCTGGTCACGCGGGCGGTACAGCTGGTTGCAGGAGACGATCGGTGATGCGGCGTTCACCGGATCCCGCTGCAGCTTCGCTGGTCCGGACGCCCGACCCATCGCCACACCCGGAACGGAGACACAGGCCGTGATGACGCACAGGATCGCACGGTCGGCAGTGGCCATAGCCCTGGCCTTCACCGCGCCGTCGATGGCGCTGGCGAAGCCCGAACCGCTGACCTTTGGCGCGCGGCTGGATCGGGCACGGGCCACGCTCCGGGTCGACGCCGGCGGACTGCATGGGCCGGGCGCGGCCGTCATCGCCGATGCGGTCGGGCACGCCCGCTATGTGCTGTTGGGGGAGGATCATTTCTCGCGTGAGATCCCCAGCTTCACTACCGGCATCTGCCGGATCATGGCCCCTTCCGGCCTGTCGGCACTGGCCGTGGAAACCGGACCGGAGGCGACCGTCTTCGTGAACGACGCCCTGCGCCGACCGGATCGCGCGACGCGGATCGCCGCATTTGCCCGCGCGCATCCCGACGTCATGGCTTTTCAGAACGGTCGCGACGAAAGCGACATGGCCGCGGAATGCGCGCGCCTGGCCGGGCGGCGGTTCGCGATCTGGGGCCTGGACCAGGAATTTTTCGGCGCGACCGGCTATCTGCTGGAACGGATGCGCGCCGCGCGGCCGGGACCGAAGGCGCGTGCTGCGATCGAACGTCTCGCCCTGCTCGACCGCGCGATGACCGCCGCTGCGCGCGCATCGGGATCTCCGGCGGACCTGTTCGTGTACACGGTGACCGATGCGCAGATGGCGGAGGCCGGCGGACACATCGCCCGCGATGGTGGCGCGCGCGTCTCGGCGATATTCGCGGCGCTCGCGGAAACGCGGGCGATCTTCCTTGGTCAGTCGACCGATGCTTTCGCGTCCAACGCGCAACGCGCCCGCCTGATGAAACGGACCCTGGCCGCGCATCTGGCGGCAGGCCCCAAAGCGTCACGCGTGCTGTTCAAGTTCGGGGACGTGCACATGGCAAAGGGAATCAATGCCCTGGGTCAGCGCGACCTCGGCAACTTCGTCGCCGAACGGGCGGAGGGTGACGGGACCGCATCGCTGCATATCGCGGTGTATGGCGCAAAGGGGGTCCACGCGGTCTATGGCGGGGTCGGTCGGCCGGTGCGGCACGACCCCTTCGTGCTGACCGACGATCCCGATTATGCCTGGCTCAAGGACGTCGTGACGACGCCCGCATCCGACGACCCGCGGCAGGATTGGGTGCTGATCGACCTGCGCGCGCTGCGTGCGAAACCGCCACGGGACATGCCGCCGGCTTGGAAGACGGCGACACAGCAGTATGACCTACTGGTCGTCGCACCGGAATTGACGCCCTCGTCGCTTCTGGGCGCGCCCTAGCGTCGATCATCGGGCCGGCCCGGTCGCGGCATCCGCCGGCCGCGACGATCCGCCCTGCCCATCGGGCAAGCGAATGGCACCGACCGGCAGCAGCGCACCACCCCCCAAAGCTTACCCCAACAACGCCGCCACCAACGCCTTCACCTTGCGCTGCCGCCATTGCGGCACCGGTGCGATCAGCCAGTAGCCGAGCGGCGACTCCACCGGCTCCCCCACCACCGCCAGCCCGCCGAGATCGCCCTCCGCCAGCAGCGCCGGCACCGTCGCGCGGCCGAAACCGGCGCGGGCGGCGTCGATCGCTAGCCCTGCATCGGCCACCGTCATCGCGGCGCCGCCCTCGCCCGGCTGCCCCGGCCAGGCGATCAGGCGATCGGGCGCTCCGGGCAGGGCGAGCGTGACATGACCGGTCCCGCCCAGCGCGACGCCCTCATGCTCGCCCGGGCCATCGGTCAACCGGATCGCCAGGTCGAGATTGGCCTGCGTGAAATCCAGATCGTCGTCGCTGGCGATCAGGACGAACCGCAGTTCGGGATCGGTCCGGCCATAGTCCGCCAGCCGCGCCGCCAGCCAGCGCGCGGTCAGGTCGCGCGGCGCGGCGATGGTCAACGTCTTCGACGTCTGTCCGGCCTGAATCGCGCGCACCGCCTCCTCGAACTGCAGGAACCCGTCGCGCAAGGCGCCCAGCCCCGCCGCCGCCTCGGGCGTCAGTTCCAGCCCCTTGGCGGTCCGTTTGAACAGCACGACGCCCAGAGTATCCTCCAGCGCGCGAACCTGTTGCCCCACCGCGGCCGGCGTCACCGCCAGTTCGTCCGCGGCGCGTGTGAAGCTCAGATGCCGTGCCGCCGCATCCAGCACGCGCAGCGCATTCAGCGGCAAATGCGTCCGCTTCACCGCGCGACCGCCGGCGCCACCAGCGGAAAGCGCGGGATCTTGGCATCGAACGCCGATCCGTCCGCGCCCAGCATGTGGAAACTGCCCTCCATCGCGCCGGTCGGCGTCTGCAGCGGGCAACCGGAGACATAGTCATAGGTCTTGCCAGGCTCGACCAGAGGCTGTTCTCCGACCACGCCGTCGCCGCGCACCTCGTGCCGCGCCCCGCGCCCATCGGTGATGATCCAGTGACGGGTCAGCAGTTGCACCGCATGGTTCCCCTCATTTTCCAGGCGGATATGATAGGCCCAGAACCAGCGCCCCTTGGCGGGGTCCGACTGTTCCGCCAGATAGCTGACCGACACCCGCACGATCAACTCGCGCGTCATCGCCATATGCGGGAACAGCGCCTTCATCGTCACAGCCCCGCGGCCGTCAGCGCGCGGTCTAGGTCGTCGATCACGTCCCGCGGATCCTCCAGCCCGACGTTCATCCGCAGCATGCCTTCGGTAATTCCCATCTCCGCGCGCACCGCCTCTGCCACGCCGTAATGGGTGGTGGACGACGGATGCGTCATCAACGACCGCGAATCGCCGAGATTGTTGGAGATATCGACCAGCTCCAGCGCATCGAGCAGGGCATGCGCCTGCGTCCGTCCGCCATCCACCCATAGCGCGATCATGGTGCCGCCGGCCGACATCTGCCGCATCGCCAGCGCATGCTGCGGATGGCTGGTCAGCCCAGGATACAGCACGCGCGGCACCCGCGTTTCCAGGAAGCGTGCGACCTGCAGCGCATTCTCGCTCTGCCGGTTGATGCGCAGGTCGAGCGTCTCCAGCCCCTTCAGCACCACCCAGGCATTGAACGCAGACAGCGTGGGGCCGGTATTGCGCGTGAACGGCAGCAGCGTGTTGAGGATGAAATCCTCGGTCCCGCACACCGCGCCGGCCAGCACGCGGCCCTGCCCGTCCATCATCTTGGTGGCGGAATGCGCGATGACGTCCGCGCCGAATTCGACCGGACGTTGCAGCATCGGCGTCGCGAACGCATTGTCGACCACGCTCACGATCCTCCGGTCGCGCGCGATCCCGCACACCGCGGCCAGGTCGACGATGTCCAGCGTCGGGTTGGCCGGCGTCTCGAAGAAGAACAGCTTGGTCTCCGGCCGGATCGCGTCGGCCCAGGCCTGCGGATCGGTGCCGTCGACGATCGTCGTCGCAATCCCGAACTTCGGCAGCAGCGTGTCGGTCAGCCAGCGGCACGATCCGAATGCCGCGCGCCCCGCCACGACATGGTCGCCCTGCTGCACCTGGCACAGCAGCGCCGCGGTCATCGCCGCCATGCCGGTCGCCATGCACCGCGCGGCCTCGGTTCCTTCCATCAGGGCGATACGCTGTTCCAGCATATCCACCGTGGGGTTCTGCAACCGGGAATAGGTCATGCCCGCCTGCTCGCCCGCGAACCGCGCGGCGGCGTCGGACGCCTTGTCATAGGCGTAGCCCGACGTCAGGAACAACGCCTCCGACGTCTCGCCATATTCCGATCGTGCGGTGCCGCCGCGCACCGCCTGCGTTGCGGGGCGCCAGCTTTCGGTGACGCTGCGGTCCTGACCAGT
The DNA here is from genome assembly GCF_036387535.1 of Sphingomonas sp. Lineage (GTDB taxonomy): Bacteria > Pseudomonadota > Alphaproteobacteria > Sphingomonadales > Sphingomonadaceae > Sphingomonas_R. The sequence goes on along the minus strand of NZ_DASVTO010000138.1, from coordinate 596 downwards.
GTGCCTTTTCATGCCGCCGCTTTGCCCGCCCGCGCGAAACCGTGCAAGGGTGGCGGGCATGGCATCCCCGCATGGGACAGGAGGTTTCCCCGATGACGACGACCGCGCTCACCGATATTCCGCTCAAGACCATCGCGGGTGAGCCCGCCACGCTCGCCGACTATGCGGGGCAGGTGCTGCTGATCGTCAACGTCGCGTCCAAATGCGGGCTGACCCCGCAATATGACGGGCTGGAGGCGCTCCATGCCAAATATCGGGACCAGGGTTTCACCGTCCTCGGCTTTCCGGCCAATGACTTTGCGGGCCAGGAACCGGGCAGCGATGCCGAAATCGCGCAATTCTGCCGTGCCACGTTCGGCGTGGATTTTCCGATGTTCGCCAAGATCGCGGTCACCGGTCCCGACACGCACCCGCTCTACCGGGCACTGACCGCGGCCGAACCGGCGGCGCAGGGCGGGACCGCAATGCGCGAAAAGCTCGCCTCCCATGGCATGACCCCGAACGCGCCGCCCGCAATCCTCTGGAACTTCGAAAAGTTCGTCGTCGGTCGCGACGGCACCGTCGTCGCGCGCTTCACCCCCGACACCCTGCCCCAG
>NZ_DASVTO010000137.1:0-11252 GCF_036387535.1 Sphingomonas sp. | reverse complement strand
GAGTGGATGGGGCAGGTGTATCGCTTCCTCGGCCTGACCGTGGGCGTGATCGTGCCTAATCTGACCGACCAGCAGCGGCGCGACGCCTATCATGCCGATATCACCTACGGCACGAACAACGAGTTCGGCTTCGACTATCTGCGCGACAATATGAAATATGAGCGCAGCTCGATGGTGCAGCGCCCGTTCGCCCACGCGATCGTTGACGAGGTCGATTCGATCCTGATCGATGAGGCGCGTACGCCGCTGATCATCTCCGGCCCGACCGACGACAAGAGCGAGCTCTACATGTCGGTCGATCGCATCGTGAAGCAGATCGCGCCGGAGGATTACGAGCTCGACGAGAAGCAGAAATCGGTGATCCTGACCGAGGACGGCACCGAACGCATGGAACGCATGCTGGAGGATGCCGGCCTGCTGGAAGGCGCCAACCTGTATGATTTCGAGAATACGCAGGTCGTCCACCACCTGAACCAGGCGATGCGCGCCAACATCGTGTTCAAGCGCGACGTCGATTATCTGGTGAAGGACGGCAAGGTCGTCATCATCGACGAGTTCACCGGCCGCATGATGGATGGCCGGCGTTGGTCCGACGGATTGCATCAGGCGGTCGAGGCCAAGGAGGGCGTGAATATCGAGCCCGAGAACCAGACGCTGGCATCGATCACCTTCCAGAATTATTTCCGCATGTACCCCAAGCTGGGCGGCATGACCGGTACCGCGGCGACCGAGGCGGCGGAATTCTACCAGATCTACAAGATGAACGTCGTCACCATCCCGACCAACGTGCCGGTCCGACGGATCGACGAGGAAGACGAGTTCTACAAGAATATCGGCGACAAGTTCGCGGCGATCGCCAAGACGATCCGCGAGAAGGCGGAGCATGGCCAGCCCATACTGGTCGGCACGGTATCGATCGAGAAGTCCGAGATGCTGTCGGAGTTCCTGACGCGCGACGGCGTGAAGCATGAAGTGCTGAACGCGCGGTTCCATGAGCGCGAGGCTCATATCGTGGCGCAGGCCGGGCGGCTGGGCGCGGTCACGATCGCAACAAATATGGCCGGCCGCGGGACCGACATCAAGCTGGGCGGCAACCTGGAATTCCGGATGCTGGACGAATATCCGGACCTGGTCGAAGGAACCGCGGACTATGACGCGGTGGCTACCAGGATAGCCGCCGAGATCGAGACCGAAAAGGCCGCGGTGCTGGCGGCGGGCGGGCTGTTCGTGCTGGGGACGGAGCGGCACGAGAGCCGCCGTATCGACAACCAGCTGCGTGGCCGGTCGGGCCGCCAGGGCGACCCTGGCCTGAGCCGTTTCTACCTGTCGCTGGACGACGATCTGCTCCGCATCTTCGGCCCGCAGACCATGTTCGCCAAGATGATGAACAAGAATCTGGAGGATGGCGAAGCGATCGTATCCCCCTGGATTTCGAAGGCGATCCAGACCGCGCAGGGCAAGGTCGAGGCGCGCAATTACGACATCCGCAAGCAGGTCGTCGAATATGATGACGTGATGAACGACCAGCGCAAGGTGGTGTACGAACAGCGCGCGGACATCATGGATGCCGACACGGTCGACGATATCGTCGCCGACATGCGCGCCGAAACGGTGAACGCGCTGGTGGCCGATGCCTGCCCGCCCAACAGCTACCCCGAACAATGGGATGCGGAGTCGCTGCGAACGCGGGCGGCCGACATGCTGGGCGTGGACGTTCCGGTAGTGGAATGGTTTGCCGAGGAAGGCATCGAACCCGACATGGTCGCCGAGCGGCTGCAGGCGGAAACCGACGCGGCGATGGCCACGAAGGTGGCGTCGATGCCGATCGAGAACTGGCGCGGGGTCGAAAAGAGCGTGATGCTCCAGTCGCTGGATCATCATTGGAAGGAGCATCTGTCGACGCTGGACGCGTTGCGGCAGGTCATCCACCTGCGCGCCTATGCGCAGAAGACGCCGATCAACGAATATAAGCAGGAGGCGTTCGCGCTGTTCGAGCGGATGCTGGTGGAGATCCGAGAGGATGTGACGCGAATGCTGGGCCATGCCCGTTTCGACCAGCCGATGCCGTTGCCGGAAATGCCCGATTTCCTGACGACGCATATCGATCCGCTGACCGGGTTCGACGACAGTTACGACATCGACGCCGGCAATCTGGGCTATATCACGACCACGCTGCCGCCGTTGCAGATGGCGCAGCCGGACATGGTGCCGGAACTGGGCGACGATCCGTCGGAATGGGAAGGTCGCGTCAGCCGCAATGCGCCATGTCCATGCGGATCCGGACGCAAATACAAGCATTGCCACGGCGCCTATTGAGGCGGTCAGCCGGTTTCATACGCCGTGGAAAAGGGGTGCAGCAGGTCGCGGTAGGGGGCGGCGACGTTCAGGCCGTCGCGGTTGATCGGGCGGCGGACCTGAAGCGCGCTGGCGGTAACCACGGCGCGTTCGGTCTTGTGCGGGGCATGGACCGCGGGCTCATCCGGCAGGCCGGCGTGAGCGAGGAGCCGACGGGTCCACATCTGCGGTTCTTTGACCAGGCCGGCATAGGGCAGCACGAGCAGGCGATCACCGAGCCGATCCTGCCAATATGCGAGCAGCGCGTCTTCCAATCGGAAATGATGCGCGATCTCCGTGAGATCATAGCTCCAACCGACACCGTGAATGAAGAAGGTCCGGAATGCCGACCACGCATTGTCGAGTGGGTCGCGACGCATCCAGATCAACGGTGCGTCGGGCAGGACGGTCGCGATCAGGCCGAGGAAGCGGCTGTTGTCGATCGTCTTGTCGACGATCCGGCCGTGATGCCCGAAGCGTTCGGCGAGCAGATGGTGGTAGAGCCCCGCCAAGGCCTCCCCGGATCCTTCGCTGGCGCGCGCGCGTGAGACGGCGTCACCCGACACGCCGCCCGCCGCAACCGCGAGATGGTGCATCAGGCTGATTTCACCGCCGTCCGCCACCGCGCTGTGGCTGGCCAGGATCTGTTCGACCAGCGTCGTGCCCGACCGCGGAAGACCAGTGACGAAGATCGGGCGGCTGCCGGCGGGATCGCGTGCCGGTGCCGTGAAATCTGCAGTCGCGAAGCCGGACATCGCCGCGGCAGCATTCGCCTCGTTTGCGCCGCGACTATAGGGCGCCACGGACCGGAGGAGCTGGCCGCCGCGGCTGTAGGCCGCGAACGCGGCGGCATGCGCACCGCGATCGGCGTGAAGTTTGCCGAGAGCATAGTGGAAGCGGGCACGATCGCCCGGCGCCTGGCGTTCGGCGGCGGCCCGGTCATCCAACATCCGATCGCCCAACGGATCGGTCGCGAAATCGACGGCGGAGGCCAGCGATAGCCAGCCCGGTCCCCAGCCGGGGCGGGCGCGGACGACATATTCCAGCTGTTCCCGACCCTCCGCGACCCGCCCGAGCGTGAGCGCCGTGTTGCCGAGCAGATAGGCGCGCGCCGCGCTGTCGTCGCCGGTCTCGGGCAGCCGCGCCATCAGTGCATGAGCCTCAGCCTGGCGGCCGGTCTGCGTGAGCAGCACGACCTTGGCGACCTGCGCCGCCGCTGTGCCGCCGGCCGCCGCGACGAACGCGTCCATCGCCCGGTGCGCCAGGTTGAGTTCTCCGCTGACCCGCATCAGTTCGGCGATGGCGCGCCATTGCTCCCCGAGCGGCGCCCGCAGCCGCAACAGCGCGCCAACCGCGAGATTGGTGGCGGTGCGATCACGACCGGCCAACGCAGCCTTCAGATCCGCAAGCAGCGCCACGATTCTTGGTGGAAGCGGGCTGCTCATGCTTTCGACGAAGGCTTGTCGAGGCAGCCCGTCCTCCGGCCACACCAGACGCGCATTTGGCGATAGCTGTGGCATCCGAAGCACTTATTCCGACGGACCTGCCGTTGACGGTGTTCCCGGTAACTGTTCATTAACCATTGATACCACGCCGGACCCAACGAGTCGGCCAAAAAGGGGATGTTCCGATGACGCTCATGACGCCACGGCTGGCGCTTGCCTGCGGAGCAGCGATGCTGTCGATCGCGACGGGATCACATGCTGCAACGATCCAGCTGTTCGACCTGGGCGGTGTCGCCGGATCGCGCGCGGAGCAGGGTTTCAACATCGCCGCCGCCTATTGGGGATCGGTGCTGACGAACAATGTCACCATCAACCTGGGCGTGGGTTTCGACGCGCTGGACCCGGGTGTGATCGGATCGACCGGCAGCACGCGGGCGGATTATTCGCTGAGGAACTGGGAGCGCCAGATCGCCGCAACGAAGAGCAATTCGAGGCTCGACCAGACGGCAGTCCTTCCGACGTTGAATGCCAGCGGTGGGGCGAACTTCATTTCCAGCGGCATATCGCCCGACGGCAATGACAATACGGCCGATGTCGACGTCATCCTGGGTGACACGGTCAGCAGCCAGAAACTGTACATGAACACCGCGGTCATCAAGGCGGTGGGTGGAACCGGAAACTTCAACCCGGCCGGGCTGGATGGGGAAGTGACGTTCAGCAACACGTTCGGGTTCGATTTCAACCCGACCAACGGCATCGGTGCGAACACGTTCGACTTCATCGGCGTCGCCATCCACGAGATCGGCCATGCGCTGGGGTTCGTGTCCGGTATCGACTATCTCGATTTCTACGGCCGTCCCAACGGCCCGGGTGCCGGCGGGCTGGGGTACAGCCTGAACGATACGTCGATCTACAGCGCGCTGGACATGTTCCGGTACAGCAAGGACCCGGCCGGCCTGATCCGCGGCAATGGCGGCGTGCTGGACCTTTCGGCCGGTACCGAAGCCTATTTCTCCATCGATGGCGGCAAGACCGCGCTGTTCGACAACAGCGTGTCGACCGGGTCGTTCAACGGCGACGAGAACCAAGGATCGCATTGGAAGGACGCGGAAGGCGTGAATCAGTGCGGCCCGCAATTGGGGATCATGGACCCGACCTTCTGCTTCGGCCAGACCGGTGAGGTGACGGCGCTGGACCTCGCGGCGTTCGACGCGATGGGATGGAACGTCGCGTTCGACGTGCTGGATAACAGCAACTATGTCGCGACGACGTCTTCCATCTATTCGATGTTCGCGCCGCCGGCGGTACCGGAGCCGGCGAGCTGGATGACGATGATCCTGGGCTTCGGCCTGATCGGCGGCGTGATGCGCCACCGGGTCAAGACCGTGCGTTTCACGACGGCCTGATCCGGCGGGTCATTCGCCGGCGGCGATCCGGCGCGCGGACACGATCCGGACAGGGGCAGCGATCATCTGCCCCTTCATCGCGCCTTCGCCCAATGTGGCGGAGATGGGCTGGGCCAGGATGCGGCGGACTACGTCCATGCCGTCCACTACGTGACCGAATGCGGCGAAGCCGAGATTGTCGCCGGGAAGCGCCGGATCGGCATCGAGCGCGGGGATTGCACCGACGGTGATGAAGAAGTCCGCCTGCGCGCTGCCCGGAACGCCGCGCGCCATCGAGATGGTGGCGTCTTCGTGGCGAATGCCGGTCAGGCTGGTGGGTTCGTGCGCGATCGGCGGATCGATCAAGCGGGGATCGCGCACGCCACCCTGAACCAGCCCGCCGTCCGCGCCATAGTGCATGGCGCGATAGAAGGTCATCCCGTCGAGCCGTTTCGTATCGACATAATGCAGGAAATTGGCGGTCGTGATCGGTGCACGGTCCTTTTCCAGTTCGAGCGTGATCGGGCCGAAGCTGGTGACCAGGGCGACACGGATGGTGGCAGGGCGCGGGGCAGCCGGTGACGCCGCCGGCACCTGCGCGGTGGCCGCCATCGGCGCGGTGGCCGGCACGATGGCGGACAAGGCGAAAAGACCGGCAAGCGCGGCGCAAACGACCATGATCATGCTCCTGACGAACATCGGGGAGTATTCGTCCTGTCCGCTTTCTAAGCGCCTGCGGGGGAATGTCGAGCGAGGGCAATCGCGCCGGGGATGGAGTTCGATGTTGGCGGTGACGCGCGAACAGACGCCGACCGAACCGTTGATGCGCGCGCTGGACTGGTCCACGTCGCCCCTGCGCGCGCCGCAGTCCTGACCACAATATTGCGTTCCGTCGTGGAATTGCTGCCCGGATCCAGATTCCCGATGTTCGTGGCCTGGAGGGTCGGACCTCAGCTTCCTTTACAACGATGCCTATGCGGAGGTGCTGCGAGCCAAGCATCCGGACCCGACGCTGCCCCGATTGACGAAGCCGTTCCGAGAAGCAGAACTGGCGGCGCGACTGGCCATGCCGGTGCCGATCCCAAGCTGTCCGGTGGCGCAGGTCTAGGCCGCGGACGGGCAAGCGGGCAGGGCGATTCCGTTCAGCATGGCGGAGTCCAGGCAGTCGATCGCCATCGCCAGCCGTTGATCGATCAGGCCGAGAAGGGCGGTCCAGCCGATCATGTCGTTCAGATCACCGGGACCGTCCGACACGCCACGCAAGCCGACCAGCGGCAGCCCGAAGCGCTGGCACGCGCGCAGGACCGCGAAACATTCCATATCCACCAGATCGGCATTGATCGCATCATAGTCATCGCCGCCCACGATATCGGCCCCGGTCGACAGTGTGGCGACCGGGATGTCCGGCCACGGCGTCGGCAGGGGGATCGCGACCGCATGATCCAGGAACGGCGTGACGCCCTTCGCGAAGCCGAGCCGGGACGCATCCATGTCGCGCCACGACACGCTGGCCACCTGATACACGCCACCAAGTTCGCAGGTCCGCGATCCGGCGGAGCCGAGCGAGACCACAAGATCGGGAAGCTGCCCGGCTTGGCGCAGGGCCTGAAGCGCAACGCCGGTTGCCAGCGCGGCCTCGATCGGGCCGACCCCGGTCATCAGCGGGTCGATCCGCGCGCGGAGATGCTCGCCATATTCCTGCGCCACCGCCATGATGAACAGGATGCGCCAGCCGCCGAGATCATGGATTTTCAACGCTGCTACTCCGTCTGGCGGGCCAACATAGGTCATCATGGTCGCGGCGAACCATGACCGGTTCGCTGCGTTCGCTCCTCAACGGATCAAGAGGTAGGGTCATGGTGAACGAAGATGTGCCGGGAACCAAGGCGCGGCGCCGGATCGTGATCGGCATGGTCGTGGCCGGGACGATCGCGCTGATCCTGCTTGCCATATTCGCCTGGCGCGTGGCCGTCCCGGCCGGACAGCAACGCCCGCAACAACCGCCGCTGGAGACGCAGCGATGACCCGGCCCGGTGATCTCAGAGGCTGAAATGGCTCCCCGGGCCGGATTCGAACCAGCGACCATTCGATTAACAGTCGAACGCTCTACCACTGAGCTACCGGGGAACGGCCCGTTTCGTCCGGGCGAGGCGCGCCTATGCTACAGCCGGGGCGCGGTGGCAACCCCGTTTTCGACAAGCCGGTCAGAAGGCGAACTGTTCCATCGTGATGCGATCGTCGAGCGCATGTTCAGGGTCGAACAGCAACGTCAACGGGTTCGTCCGATCGATCGCGACGTCGACGGTCGCGACATCGCGCACCTCGCGCTGGTCGGCGACAGCGGACACCGGCCGTTTGACCGGATCGAGCACACGGAACGAGATACGCGTCCGTTCCGGCAGGATCGCGCCACGCCAGCGACGGGGGCGAAACGGACTGATCGGCGTCAGCGCGAGTTGCGCGGAGTCGAGCGGCAGGATGGGCCCCTGCGCGGAGAGATTATAGGCGGTCGATCCGGCTGGTGTCGCCACCAGGATCCCGTCGCACACCAATTCGGGAAGGACGGTACGGCCATTGACCACGACTTCCAGCTTCGCAGTCTCGCGGGTTTCGCGCAGGAGCGAAACCTCGTTGATGGCGGGACTGCTGAAACTCTGCCCGTCGATGGTGGTCGCGTCCATGCGGAGCGGATTGACCGTGAAGGGCTTCGTCCGTCCGATGCGACCGAGCAGATCCTCCGCGCTCCATTCGTTCATGAGGAAGCCGACCGTGCCGAGGTTCATTCCGAACACCGGCAGGATGCGGTGCCGGTCGAGCATCAGGTGCAGCGTCTGCAGCAGAAACCCGTCACCACCGAGTGCGACGATCGTGTCGGCTTCCGCGATCGGAACCCAGTCGTGGCGTCGCCGAAGCTCCGCCGCCGCGTCCTGCGCCGCCTCGGTCGGCGATGCGGCGAGGGCCAGCCGGCGTTCGGGCATTAACCGCCCGTGACGCTCATGTGACGCACCGTTGCGGGTGCGGCGGCGCGGTCGCCGATCGCAAAGGCATGGGCGAGCGGCTTCATCTGCATCGCGCGGTCCAGCAAGGCATCGAGCGCCTCACGCCCGCCGGTGCGGAGTGCCGTGCGCAGATCGACCTTGTCTTCATGCCCGAGGCACATGAACAGCGTGCCCGACGCCGTGACCCGCACGCGGTTGCACGTCGCGCAGAAATTATGGGTGAGCGGCGTGATGAGCCCCAGCTTGACGCCGAGTTCCTCGACCACGGTGTAGCGGGCCGGACCACCGCTGGTTTCGTCGATATCGCGCAGCGTGTACCGCCGGGCGAGATCCGCGCGGACCCGATCCAGCGGCAGGTACCGGTCGACACGATCCTCGTCGATCGACCCCAGCGGCATGGTTTCGATCAACGTCAGATCGTGCCCGTCGTCCGCGCACCAGCGCAGCATCGGTTCGATTTCGGCATCGTTGAAGCCGGCCAGCGCGACCATGTTGATCTTCACCTGAAGACCCGCGGCCTTGGCGGCGGCGATCCCGTCCAGCACGACCGCGACATCGCCCCAGCGCGTGACGTGGCGGAACTTGTCCGGATCGCGGGTATCCAGGCTGACATTGACGCGGCGCACGCCGGCCGCAACCAGGCCGGCGGCCTGTTTCGCCAATTGCGTGCCGTTGGTGGTGAGCGTCAATTCCTCGAGTCCGTGCCCGATGTGCCGCCCGATCATCCGCGCGAGTTCGGGCACGCCGCGCCGGATCAGGGGCTCGCCCCCGGTCAGCCGGATCTTGCGCACGCCGCGGGCGATGAACGCGTCGGACAGTTCGGCGATCTCCTCCAGCGTCAGCACCTGCGCCCGGGGGAGGAACGTCATGGCTTCGGACATGCAGTAACGGCAGCGGAGATCGCATCGGTCGGTGACCGAGATGCGAAGATAGCTGATCCGACGGCCGAAACCGTCGATCAGCGGGGATGCTGTTGGCATAACATTCACGGACCTGAGCTTAAGCGTCGCAACGGCTGTGGACAAGACCGCGACGCCGGACAGAGGTGTCTCATCCTGATCATGTGCGAACGTCCGATTTCGGGCGACGTTCCGGATACGATCGGGCAAGAGATGGTTGCAGCTAGATGGAGGATGCCCGCCTGACCGACGAGCTGAGCCGCGGGGGTGGGCCGCATTTCGCGGCACCGGTATTCATCCTGTCGTTCGCCCATCGCGACGATCTGGCGGCGGCGGTGATGACCAGCGGCTGGCGACCGATAGCGGCGCGACGCGCGGAAGGCGTGGCCGCGCGGTTCCTGGCAAGTGGTGCGCGGATCGCGGTGGTGGACGGTCGGCAGGATCATGACGCCTCCGTCGCGGCGGCGCGGGCACTGGGCAGTGCGGTACAGTCCAACCATGCGGCGTTGCTGATGCTGGCGCCGGATGCACGGCCGGCGACCCTGGAGGCGGCCTATCAGGCGGGCGCGACCCATATCCTGGCCGCGCCGTTCGACGAGGCGGTGCTGGGCGTCCACCTGCGGTTTGCGGCGCGCCATGCCGATCGCCTGAACGGTCCACGCGCGGCCGAGCAGGAGGACGCGCGCGCCGATCAGTGGCGGTGGGACAGGCTGCGCGGCACCATCCTGATCAGTTCTGGGCTGCGGCGATTGATCCGGACGGCGGTGACGACGCCCCGCGCGCTGCTGGCGCAGCTGGATCATGACGGGCGGCATGCCGCGATCGATGCGTTGCGGCGCATCGCCGTGACCGGCCGGCCGACTGCCTTTGCCCATGATGGGCCGGATGGTCGCCGACTGGTGCATCACCTGACGGTGGTCGAGGATGGTGCGGTGATAGCAGGCCAGGTCGAAAACCTGGCGGCGGGGCCGCGATCGGTGCAGCGCGGCGACGCGCTGACCGGACTGGCCGACGGCGCCGGCGCGCGGCAGTGGATTGCAAGCCGGCTGGTGCCGGATGCGGACCCGCGCGGATGCGTGGTGATGATCGTGGGGATCAACCGGTTCGACATGTTGAGCGCGGCGTTCGGCCGGAGCGTGGGCGACAGCCTGTTGCAGGGTGTGGCACGGCGGATCGAGCGGCTGACGGCGACCGACCGGGTCGGCCGCCGGCTGATCGCGCGCGTGGCAGCGTCCGAGTTCCTGGTCGGGCTGGCCGCGCCCGCCGGTTTGGAGGAAGCCCGGTTCCTGGCGGGACGGATCACCGAGTCGATCGCGCGCCCCTTTGCCGCGGGGGAGCATGTCGTGACAGTGGGGTGTCGCATCGGGATCGCCATGTCCGCGCCGGATGACCATGAACCTGCCGACCTTTTGCGCCGGACCAGCGCGGCCTTGGCAGATGCGATGACCGCGGACGGCGATGCGGTCCGGTTGCTGGAAAGCGCGGGCGAAGCCGCCGCCGATCGCGATGCCCGGTTGCAGGTCGACCTTCGGCGCGCGCTGGCCCGTGACGAGATCGATATCCTGTTCCAGCCGCAGGTGGACGTGACCAGCGGGGAGGTGACGGGGGTGGAGGCGCTGGCGCGCTGGCACCACCCGACCCTGGGCGAGTTGGGTGCGGTGACGTTGTTTTCCGCGGCGGAACGATCCGACTATCTGACGGCATTGTCGGGCCATGTGCAGCGCAAGGCGCTGGCGATCGCCGCCGCGTGGCCGGAGCCGCTGAACATGCTGCGGCTGTCGATCAACGTGACGGCTGCGGACATGATGCGGCCGGATTTCGCCGCGACCCTGCTGACTGCGGTCGACGATGCGGGATTTCCGCGGCGACGGTTGACCGTGGAGGTGACCGAAAGCGGGCTGATCGAGGATCTGCGCGTCGCGGCCGGATTGCTGGCGGACCTGCGGCGGGGTGGCGTTCGGGTCGCGATCGACGATTTCGGGACCGGTTATTCCAGTCTCGCCTACCTCAAGTCCCTTCCGCTCGACTATCTGAAGATCGACCGGCGGATGAGCCAGGACATCACCGGATCGACCCGCGATCGGGTGGTGGTACACGGCGTGATCGATATGGCGCGGTCGCTGGGCCTGTCGGTGATCGCCGAGGGCGTCGAGACGGTGGAGCAGCTCGAACTGCTCGCCGCGCAAGGGT
>NZ_DASVTO010000136.1:0-9787 GCF_036387535.1 Sphingomonas sp. | reverse complement strand
ACCCCGTCCAACACGCAGCTGGCGCTGATCGAGGTGAACCGCGACGTGTTCGCCGCCGCCGACATCGGCGCGATGCCGCGGCGCAGCGCCGACCGCCCGACGACAAGCGGCAGCGGCGGGGGCAGCGGGACCGGCACCGGCGAGGCTGCCGGCGCGGGCGATGCCGTGGGTGAGGGGCCGGGCGGCGAGCGGCTGTACAATGCCGACTGGTACAGCCGCCCGACCCGTGCGGAATTGGCCACCTATCTGCCGCGCGGCAACGGCCAGCCCGGCTGGGGCATGATCGCGTGCCGCACCATCCCCAATTTCCGCGTCGACCAGTGTCAGGAACTGGGGGATTCGCCCGCCGGATCCGGCCTCGCCCGCGCGCTCCGCCAGGCCGCCTGGCAATTCCGCGTCCGCCCGCCGCGCATCGGCGGCAAATCCATGGTCGGCGCGTGGGTGCGGATCCGGTTCGATTTCACCGAGGCGAAGTGAGGGCGTAGGGTGTGTGACGGCCCCGCCGAAGCGTCCCCCCGACCAGGCCGAAGCCCAGGATCAGCATCGCCCAGCTGGCGGTTTCGGGCACCGCGCCGGCCTGGCTGAGAAAGGCGCCGGAGCCCGACGTGAAGGTAACATTGTCGGGAAACTGCAAGCTGAGCCCGGCGGTGTGCGAGAAGTCGGCAGTGACGCCGCCTTGTGCATTCACCCTCATATAGGCGGAGATCGCCAGTTGCGGATTGGGCCCGATCACGTCGAATGTGAGTGCCAGTGCGCGTCCAGACGGAGATTGCGCAAAGGTGCCGCCACCATAGCCATATATCTGCGATTGGGTAACGCCGTCGTGGGCGCTTTCGTAAAGCGTTCCAACAGTAGAAACCAAGCCGTAGGGTTTGTTAATGTAGCTGATGTCGGTGCGGAACTGCAGTGCGCCGCCAGATTGATTGTGGATGTTGTCGTCCCCGAAAAAGCTACCGGTCACGTCGAACAGAAAGCGCAAGGTCGTGACGGTGTCCGCCGCCGCACCGGCTATCACCAGGCTGATGCGATCGGAATAAGAGGAGGACGCCCAGGCATAGGTGTACAGGTCTGTTGTTGCCAAAGCGCCGATCTTGCCGGTCGCGAGGTTGGCATAGGCCATGGAAGAGGCGGCCCCATCGGCGGGTTGGCCGTCCGCGCTGCGGCGAAAGCCGCCGGGTGCGCTGAAGCTGGAGGCGGTGCTTGTTGCGAACTGGCCCGGACCGTTGACGGCAGCGTCCGTATCGGGCGGGACATTATAGACGGTATAGGGGCTGAACGCGGCTGCCACGGTGCTGGCGCCCAGGCTGTACTGGGCCGGCGCACTGGTCGACAGGGCGGCGGCCACCAAGCCGAGGGGCAGGCGGCATGCGGCGAAGCAGCGCCTTTTACGCGCGGTATGACCTTTCGGTGTATCAAGCATGGTACGGTTCCTTCGACTCGGTTCGTGGACGCCGGAGCGTGGCGCCGATCAGGCCGAAGCCCAGGATCAGCATCGCCCAGCCGGCGGGTTCGGGAACGGCGGCTGCGCTGAGGAACAGGCCGGACGCCGTCGTGAAGCTGACATTGCCCGGCAAGCGAAGCCCGATGGCGGCGGTGTTGCTGAAATCCGCGATCTGCCCATTATGAGCCTGAAGTTCCATCGACGCGAACACGGGCAGCGATTGCGCGGGACCGATGAGGTCGTAGAGTATGCTGAACTGGTAGCGATCGCCGCCGTCGCCCTGCACATAGTTGCTGGCGGAGGAGAAGTAGCCGTTGCCGTAGCGGGTTGCAGTGATGCGCGCCTCTCCAGCGCCGGCCAGGAATGCGGCATAGGCGCCGCCGCCCTCGACATTGCCACCGAAGGTGCCATGCCAGTCGAACGTCAGCAGGATCGGGGTTCGGGTGGCGGCGGTCGCGCCGGCGACGGTGAAGGTCAGCGTTTCCAATAACGAAACATTGGCGCGCGCGCTGGTGGCGGAGTAGCCATCATAGCCCACGTCCGTGCGTACATAGGCGCCGATGGTGCCGCGGGTGACATCGAACCGTGCAAAGGATTCCGCGTCGATGCCGTTGGTGCTTGTGATTTCCGAACGGGTGGTTTTCGCGACGGGCACTTCATTCGTGTATCGGATCACGCCGTTGTCGTAATAGCTACTGAACTGATCATTGTAGCTGTACGAGTTCACGTCCGTCGGGAAGCCGCAGCAATATTGCTGAAGCGCGTAGGTATAGGTGCTGACGCTGGCGGCGTGAGCGGGAACCCCCACGGCGCAGATGATAAGCGTGGCTATAAACTTGGTTATATTCGGCATGGCGTGCTCCCCGACGTTCTGCCGTTCATGGAAGGCCGGGCATCGCAGCGCATCATCCAAATGGGGTATGAACGTCTTTTTCACCCCATCGTCAGGAGATTTCGCATGACCGTGCCCCATACCCCCCGCCCGCGGCGGAGTGCGTTGTTCATGCCGGCTTCGAATGCGCGGGCGGTGGCGAAGGCGCGGGGGATCGGGTGCGATGTGGTGATCCTGGACCTGGAAGATGCGGTGGCGCCGGAGGAGAAGGTGGCGGCGCGCGCGCAGGCGGTGGCGGCGGTGCGGGAGGGCGGTTTCGGAACACGCGAACTGGTGGTGCGGGTGAACGGGACCGGCACGCCGTGGGGAAGCGACGACCTGCGCGCGCTGGCGGCGGCGCGGCCCGATGCGGTGCTGGTGCCGAAGGTGGACGGCGCGGCGGACGTGGCGGCGGCGCATGCGGTGCTGGGCGGGGCGGTGCCGGTGTGGGCGATGGTGGAGACGGCCCGGTCGCTGCTGCACACCGCGGAGATCGCCGCCGCGCCGGGCCTGGCCGCGCTGGTGATGGGAACCAACGACATCGCCAAGGAACTGGGCATGCGGCCGGACCCCGCGCGGACGCCGTTCCTGGGGTTCCTGGCGCAGACGGTGGCGGCGGCGCGCGCGCATCGCCGGATCGTGCTGGACGGCGTGTATAACGCGATCGGCGATGTGGACGGGTTCGCGCGCGAATGTGCGCAAGGCGCGGCGTTCGGGTTCGATGGCAAGACGCTGATCCATCCGACGCAGGTGGCGCCGTGCAATGCAGCGTTCAGCCCGGATCCGGCGGCGATCGCATGGGCGGAGACGATCGTGCGTGCCTTTGCGGCGCCGGACGCCGCGGGCAGGGGCGCGATCCGGGTGGACGGCCAGATGGTCGAACGGCTGCACCTGGACATGGCGCGCCGCACGCTGGCGATGGCGCGCGCCGTGGAGTGACCGCCGGCCGCACCCGGATGCCGGGCGTTCCCCGGCCTGGAGCATCCAGCGTTTCATCCGATCCATCCAACCGACCCGTTCGTATCGCGCGAAGTCGAGATACGCCACGCAGCCTATGTGACACGTCCCTCGACTGCGCTCGGGACGAACGGATCATATTTAGCGCTCGATGCTCTAGACGCTCTCGTCCCCGCGATATTTGAGTTCGAGATAGCGGCCCTGGGTCGCGAGTTTGTGGAGGTCGCCGCTGGCCAGCTGTTCCGCCATGCGGGCGAGTTCGTCATCGACCACCGTCAGACCATCGAGCAGCTGGCGATCGGGGTTGAGGCCGGAGCGCGCCGCGCCACCGCGCAGACCGGGCGGAACGCGGCGATAGCCGGTGATGAGTTCGGGCAGTTCCTCCGCGATCAGCTTGCGGATTTCGACCGCGGCGGGTTCGCGCGGGTCGAGCGCGGCGAGTTGCGGTCCGAGCGCATCGAGTTTCAACCCGATATCGTCGACCAGCCGCATGGCGGGCGCGGGCAAGGCGGGGCGTTGCTGTTCCAGCCAGCTTTCGGTGCGGTGCGGCAGGCGCGTGAGATCGACGCTGGCCAGTTCCTCGGTCCGCGCATCCGGTTCGGCGGAGGTGAGGAGAATGATCCCCCAGGCGATCATCATGGCGATCCCGAACAGCATGATGCCGCCGATCCCGAGCGGATGAAACCAGCCGATCGCGATCATGGCGAGCAGCGCGGCGACGGTGACGAGTGCGAGCCGTTTGGAGGTGCCGATCAGCTTTTGCCGGCGGCGCGCGCGCCGGCGGGTGAGGCGCTGACGCCCTTCCGGGCTGACCCGGCGGAGCAGGGCCTCGGCGTCCTCGACCACGCGGTTGGCATCCGCCATGTCAGCGTTCCAGGCGGAACGGATCGGCCGCGCCGGGACCGGGGAGCGCACCCTGCTGCGCGCCTTCGGCCCGGGCGATGTAGCCGCGCGACTTCTCGACCTCGCCTGTCAGAACGTCGACCGTCTGCTTCATCGAGGACAGCGCCTGCACCTTGAACGCGTCGATCGTGTCCATGGTGGTGTAGATGTTCTGGAATGCGCGTTTCAGCGTTTCGAGCGGAATGGTGGAGGCGGCGGCCTGGCTGTGGATCTGCCCGGTCTGGGTGCGGAGCAGTTCGCCGGTGCTGTCGATGATGTTGGCGGTGGTGGTGTTGAGCGCGGTGATCTGTTCCAGCACCAGTTTCTGCGCGGTCAGCGCCTGCGCCACGGTGACCGCGGTGCGGAGTGCGGCGACGGTGGTGGTGGACGCGCGATCGACGCCCTTCACCAGTTCGACATTGTTCTTCTTGACGAGATCGAGCGCGAGATAGCCCTGCACCGTGACCGCCATCTGCGTCAGCAGATCGGTGCTGCGCTGGCGGACGTAGAAGAGCGCGGTTTCGCGGATCGCCTTGGCCTTGGCAGGGTCGGTATGTTCGAGATCGTCCGCGGTCGCCTCCAGCCGCGCATCGAGCGCCTTGGAGATGTGGATCATCTGTTCGAGGCGACCCATCGCGGTCCAGAGCGTCTGCCGCTCGACATCGATCGCGGCATTGTCCTTGAGCAGTTCGTCCTTGCCCGACGCCAGCCGCGCGAGGATTGCGGCGATATGGGTCTGCGCGGATTTGTAGCCGTCGAAATAATTCTTCATGCGGTTGCCGAACGGGATGATGCCGAACAGCCGGCGCGGGGCGAGCGCGTTGCGGCCGGGATCGAGATCCTCGATCGTGCGGCGCAGTTCGGCCAGATCGGTGCCGACCGAGCCTTCCTTGTCCATCGCCTTGACCGGGCGATCGAGGAAGCGGTTGGACTGGCCCGCGGCCTCCGCGATTTCGCGCCGGCCCATGTTGGTGATCGCGTCGACCTGTTTCCCGAATTCCGGGCTGTTGGCGTCGGCGGCGACGAGGTTGGCGACGAAGCCCTCGACCTTTTCGTCGAGCTGGCTGCGCTGCTTCTCGTCGAGCGGGACAAGGCCGGCGGCCTTGTTTGCACCGACCGCCGCCACCGGAGCAGGCGGGGTCAACACGAGCGCGGGCTCAGCGGTCAGCGTCTCGGTGTCGGCCATCGGATTCTCCTGGATAGTCCGCCATGCATGGCGTCGATCGCCGATGCGATCAAGTGTATGACCCATGTACTACGCACCGCCCGCAATTGCCAGCGATGCGCCACCCCGATAGCGTCGCGGCATGGGGGAGCGGGCATGACGGAGCGGGGGGCGGAGCGCGGGGTGGAGCGCGGGGTGGACCGGGGGATTGTCGGCACGGTTCCGACGCTGCGCAGCCATCCGCTGCGCGCGTCGCTGTCCGAGGAGATGCACGTCCGCAAGCTGCCGCAGCTGGCGGCGCCGCTGCGCCTGATGCAAATCGTGACGCTGATGGACGAGGACGGCATCGCCGCCAGCCAGGCGCATGTGGTCGCGCTGTGCGCGGAGCATGGCGCCGGGCCCGACCCCGCCAGCCGGTACTTCGTGTGTCGGCTGGACGGCCATGACTTCGTATGGGAACGGCACACCGAAGTGGCGACCTATACTTTCGTGGCGACGGGGCATGCGGGCGCGGCGTTCGGATGCGAGCCGTTCGGCGATGCGGTCAACCGCTGGGTGGCGGGATTGCCGGGCGAGGTGCTGCGCGCGACGCATGTCGCGCTGGTCGAGCAGGATGCCGACGTGGCGCCGCTGATCACGCATTTCGCCATGGACGATCTGGTGGTGTGCGACGTGGCGCAGGGCCGGGCCCGGATCTGGTCCGACTTCCGCCTGCACGCCGACGGGTTCGGGCGGCTGGTGGTGCGCGATCAGGGGCTGGTGGGCTATGAGGCGGCGCAGCTGGTCCAGCGGCTTCAGGAGCTGGGCAATTACCGCAATATGGCGTTGCTGGGCCTGCCGCTGGCGCAGCGCCTGACGCCGGAGGTTTCGCGGCTGGAGCAACGGCTCGCCACCCTGACGGCGGCGGTGGCGGAACGGGTGTCGCAGGACGACACGCTGCTCGACGAGCTGAGTTTCCTGTCGGCGCAGCTCGCGCGGTTGATGGCCGAGACATCCTATCGCCTGAGCGCGACCCGCGCCTATGCCCAGCTGAGCAGCGACCGGCTGGCCGCGTTGCAGGTGGGCGAGGTGCGTGGCCACCCCACGCTGGCGGATTTCACCGCACGCCGGCTGGCGCCCGCGGTGCGGACGTGCGAATCCTTTTCGCACAGGCTGGAAGGCCTGTCGCAGCGGGTGGCGTGGACCAGCTCGCTGCTGCGCACCCGCGTCGACACCGCGCTGGCACGCCAGAACCGCGACCTGCTCGATTCCATGGACCGGCGCACCGGCGTGCAGGTCCGGCTGCAACAGGCGGTGGAGGGGCTGTCCGTGGTGGCGATCAGCTATTATCTGGTCGGCCTGTTCGGATATGTCGTGAAGTCGATGCACGGCATCGGCCCCGTCCCGCCGGAAGTGGCGACCGGGATGGCGGTGCCGGTGGTCATCGCGCTGGTCGCGTTCGTCATGGCGCGCATCCGCCGCCATGCACATGCGCATGCGCGTGGCGGCGCGTGACGCCCGCTGCGCTTCCCGCGGCGCAACATTTGCGCTATGGGCGCCGCTGATAACCCTTATCGCATAAGAGAACAGCTTCATGAGCCTCCGCAATGTGGCCATCATCGCGCACGTCGATCATGGCAAGACCACGCTGGTCGACCAGCTGTTCCGCCAGTCCGGCACGTTTCGTGACAATCAGCGCGTGGAAGAGCGGGCGATGGATTCGAACGACCTGGAAAAGGAGCGTGGCATCACGATCCTGGCCAAGCCGACGTCGGTGGACTGGACCCCGCCGGGCGCCACGGAGTCGATCCGGATCAACATCGTCGACACCCCCGGCCACGCCGATTTCGGCGGTGAGGTGGAGCGCATCCTGAGCATGGTCGACGGCGTCGTCCTGCTGGTGGATTCGTCCGAAGGCGCAATGCCGCAGACCAAGTTCGTGACCGGCAAGGCGCTGGCGCTGGGGCTGAAGCCGATCGTGGTGGTCAACAAGGTCGACCGGGCCGACGCGCGGATCCAGGAAGTGCTGGACGAGGTGTTCGACCTGTTCGTGTCGCTGGACGCCAATGACGAGCAGCTCGATTTCCCGGTGCTGTATGCGTCCGGCCGCAACGGCTATGCATCGACCGACATGGACGCGCGCGAAGGCACGCTGATCCCGATGTTCGAGACCATCGTGTCGCATGTTCCGGCGCCGAAGGTGGAAGTGGAGGACGTGCCGTTCACGTTCCTGGTCACCCTGCTCGATCGCGACAACTTTCTCGGTCGCGTGCTGACCGGGCGGGTCAATTCGGGCACGATCAAGCTCAATCAGCCGATCCACGCGCTGAACAATGACGGCAAGATCATCGAGACCGGCCGCGCATCGAAGATCATGTCGTTCCGCGGGCTGGAGCGCGTGCCGGTGGACGAGGCCAAGGCAGGCGACATCATCTCGCTGGCCGGGCTGTCGATCGCGACCGTCGCGGACACGATCGCGGACCCGAGCGTGACGGAGCCGCTGCACGCGCAGCCGATCGATCCGCCAACGCTGTCGATGCGCTTCGCGGTGAACGATTCGCCGATGGCGGGGCGTGAAGGCACCAAGGTGACATCGCGGATGATCCGCGACCGCCTGATGCGCGAAGCCGAGTCCAATGTGGCAGTTAAGGTGGTCGAGGCGGACGACAAGGACAGTTTCGAAGTGGCCGGCCGCGGGGAATTGCAGCTGGGCGTGCTGATCGAGACGTTGCGCCGCGAGGGCTTCGAACTGGGTATCTCGCGTCCGCGCGTGCTGTTCGGCGAAGATGAGAACGGCAACCGGACCGAGCCGTACGAGACCGTCATCATCGACGTGGACGACGAACATTCGGGTACGGTCGTCGAGAAGATGAACTTGCGCAAGGCCGAGATGACCGACATGCGGCCGTCGACCGGCGGCAAGACGCGCATCACCTTTTCCGCGCCGTCACGCGGGATGATCGGCTATCATGGCGAGTTCCTGTCCGACACGCGCGGCACGGGAATCATGAACCGGCTGTTCGAAAAATATGGGCCGTACAAGGGCACGATCGAAGGCCGCAAGAATGGCGTGCTGATCTCCAACGGCACGGGCGAAGCCAACAACTATGCGCTGGGGCCGCTGGAAGACCGCGGCATCCTGTTCATCGGGCATGGCGAGCAGCTGTATGAAGGCATGATCGTCGGCGAGAACGCCAAGACCGACGATCTTGAAGTCAACCCGATGAAGACCAAGGCGCTGACCAACTTCCGCGCGAGCGGCGGCAAGGACGATCAGGTCCGGCTGAGCCCGCCGAAGCGCGCGACGCTGGAACAGGCCATCGCCTATATCGACGACGACGAGATGGTGGAGGTGACGCCGAAGTCGATCCGCCTGCGCAAGCGCCACCTGGACCCGAACGAGCGCAAGCGCGCATCGCGGTCCAAGGCGGCCTGAGGTCGGTTCAAGGTGTGAGACAAGGCCGTCGCTCCCCCCGGGAGCGGCGGCCTTTTTCATGTCCGCGCGGGCTGTACGCGTCGGTCAAGGTGACGGGTTTATTCGCTTTACGTGAACGTAAGGGGGTGTCATCTTCCGGCCAAAGAGGAGAGTCCGATGGCCGGTGGCGACGAGGCGTTTCGTGCGGAGACACGCGCATGGCTGGAAGCGAATTGCCCCGCGGCAATGCGGGCGCCGGCGCGCGGGGAAGCGGATCTGTGCTGGGGAGGGCGGAACCCGGTGTTTTCCTGTCCCGACCAGAAGCTGTGGCTGGAGCGGATGGCGGCGAAGGGCTGGACCGTGCCCGACTGGCCGGCCGATTATGGCGGCGGCGGATTGACGCCCGCGGAAACGAAGATCCTGCGTGCGGAGATGCAGGCAATCGGCGCGCGCAGCCCGCTCTATTCGTTCGGGATTTCCATGTTGGGGCCGGCGTTGCTGCATTATGGCAGCGAGGAGCAGAAGCGCCATTACCTGCCGCAGATCGCGCGCGGCGAAATCCGATGGTGCCAGGGTTATTCCGAGCCGGGCGCGGGATCGGACCTGGCGTCGTTGCAGACGCGGGCCGAGGACAAGGGTGATCACTGGTTGGTCAACGGGCAGAAGGTGTGGACCAGCTATGCCGACAAGGCCGACTGGATCTTCTGCCTGGTCCGCACCGACAAGTCGAACAAGCACAAGGGCATCAGCTTCGTCCTGTTCGATATGCGCACCCCGGGTGTGTCGACCAAGCCGATCCTGCTGATCAGCGGCTATTCGCCCTTTTGCGAGACCTTTTTCGACGATGTGAAGGTGCCCAAGGACCAGGTGGTCGGCGAGGTCAACCGCGGTTGGGACGTGGCCAAATATCTGCTCGGCCACGAACGCGAGATGATCTCGGGGATGGGCCTGGCGGGTGGCGGGCGCAACCCGCTGATCGACGGCGCGCTTGCCACGATCGGGGTCGATCACGACGGCAAGCTCGCCGATCCGTTGCTCCGCGCGCAGATCGCGATGTTCGAGGTTCGCGCCAAGGCG
>NZ_DASVTO010000135.1:0-6531 GCF_036387535.1 Sphingomonas sp. | reverse complement strand
ATCATGTCCGTGGCACCGTGACGCTGGGCGGGGTTGCCGGGTTGCCGACGTTCCACCGCGGAATCGCCGATCACCAGTTCCTGTTCGTCAACGGCCGGCCGGTGAAGGACCGGTTGCTGGTGGGGGCGGTGCGTGCCGCCTATCAGGACCTGCTGGCGCGCGACCGGCATCCGGTGCTGGCCTTGTTCATCGACCTGCCGGGCGACGAGGTCGACGTGAATGTCCATCCGGCGAAGACCGAGGTCCGGTTTCGCGATCCGGGGCTGGTGCGCGGGCTGATCGTCGGCGGATTGCGCGCAGCACTCGATGCAGCCGGGCATCGCAGCGTGCAGCGCCCGTCCGCCGCGGCGCTCGGCAGCTGGCAGGCGGAACCGATGACACCGTCCTGGGCACCGGCATCAGCGGTGTCGACCGCAGCGCGGCAGGGATCGGTGTGGGATGCGCGGCCCGATTATCGCCCCGAACCCGCCGGGCGCGCCGAATATGCCGCCGCGCCGCCGCCGGAGCCGGTGGCGCATCCGCTGGGCGTGGCGCGGGGGCAGGTGGCGGCGACCTATATCGTGGCGGAGGCGGCGGACGGGCTGGTGCTGGTCGATCAGCATGCCGCGCATGAACGGCTGGTGCTGGAACGGATGCGCGCGGCGATCGCCGACGGCGGAGTCGCGCGACAGGCGCTGCTGCTGCCGGAGGTGGTGGAGCTGGAGGAGACGGCGTGCGACCGGCTGGAGGAGCGCGCGGGGGAATTGGTGGCGTTCGGGATCGAGCTGGAACGCTTCGGCCCGCGCGCCGTGCTGGTCCGCGCGACCCCGGCGCTGTTGGGTGCGGGCGATGTCGCCGGGCTGATCCGCGACCTGGCCGACGATCTTGCCGCGTTCGATACGGCGCTATCGCTGCAGGCCCGGCTCGACCTGATCGCGGCGACCATGGCCTGCCACGGATCGGTGCGGGCGGGGCGGCTGCTATCGGTCGCGGAAATGAACGCGCTGCTCCGCGAAATGGAGGTCACGCCGCACAGCGGCCAATGCAACCATGGCCGCCCGACCTGGGTGAAGTTGCAACGCGGGGATCTGGAGAAGCTGTTTGGGCGGAAGTGAGGGCAGGCGTGACCGCGGTATTTGCCCCCTTGGAGGCATTCCCATTGGTGATCATGTTGCCTCAATGCCGATCGCCGAAGAGAACTCTTTGCCCAAGACTGATGCCGATTATTACGGCTTCGTTCTCACCGGCCTGTTTGGCGTTATCGACGACGCGGAGGCTTCAAGCTGCGATCCGGCTGGTATCGCGCTTCTATGTGAGGCGCGTGAGCTGTTCTGGATGGAGTTCCAGCAGCGGTATCCGGGCGCTTGGGACGAGAAGCCCAAGGTCTGAAAAGCACCAAAAGTCATTCCCTAGGAGCGATCTTGAGCACGATTGCGGCTTGCAATTTTACTGGCTGGAGGTTCAACGTCTGCTCTTCGCCCAAGAAGACGTGACCGCTAAATCCGCACTCCGGGGCTCAGCCGTACGATGCTGCACAGGCCTGCCACGACCGTGAGTCCTGCTGCGACCAGCGCCGGCGTTGCCCCGCTCGCCCCGAACGCCAGCAGGCCGGCGACCAGGGTGGCGCCCAGGGTCTGGCCGGTGAGGCGGGTGGTGGAGATGAGGCCGCCGGCGGAGGCGGCGCGGTCGCGGGGGGCGGCGCCGATGATGAGGCGGGCGTTGGGGGAGAGGAACAGGCCGAAGCCGGTGCCGCACAGCATCATGCGCCAGGTGACGTCGAGATAGTCGGCATGGGCAGGGAGGAAACCGAGCAGCAGCAGCGCCACCGTCGCGATGGTCATGCCGATGCCGCCGAGCAGGGCGGCGGGGAAGCGATCCGACAGGACACCGGCGAGCGGGGCGACCACCATCGTCGTCAGCGGCCAGGGCGCGATCATCGCGCCGATCTCGCCCGGGCCGAAGCCGAAATCATGCTGGAGCCGGAACGGCAACGACAGGATGAGCGTCATCGACGCGATGAAGGCGGTGAGCGCCCCGGCGGTAGAGAGCGCGAACACCGGCTTGCCCAGCAGATCGACCGGCAGGATCGGGTTGGGCCGGTGGCGTTCGCGCTGGACGAAGATCTTGCCGATCAGCAGACCGGCCGCGATGATCGCGGCCGAAACGACCGGCGAGGAGCCGTGCACGGCGCTTTCGATGCCGGATATGGTCAGCCCGAACGCGGCGGCGCACTGCACCGCGCCCAGCACGTCGTAGGGCAGGTCGCGCGGTTCGGGATCCGGCAGCGCGCGGCCGATCAGCAGCGACAGCAGCGCGAAGGGCGCGGCGATCGCGAACACCCAGGGCCACGGCGCGATGCCGAGGATGAGGCCGCCGAGCGTGGGGGCGAGCGCGGCCGAACTGGACACGACCACGCTGTTGATGCCGAGCCCGCGGCCGAGTTGCGCGGGGGGGTAGATGGCGCGGACCAGCGCGGAGGACACCGACAGCGCGGCGGCGGCACCCAGCGCCTGCACCGCGCGCACGACCAGCAGGAAGGGGAGGCTGCGCGCGAAAAAACAGAGGATGGTCGCAACGGCGAACAGCGCCTGCCCATATTGATAGAGCGTCCGGTGCCCGATCCGATCACCCAGCGCGGAAAAGGGGAGCAGCGTCATCACCAGCACCAGCTGATAGACGCTGACCACCAGCACCGCCTCCGCCGAACCGACGCCCAGATCGCGCGCGATCGTGGGCAGCGCGATGGTGGCGATCGCGCCGTCCAGCACCACCAGCGCGGTGCCGAACGAGACCGCCACGATCGCACGGTAGCGCCGCGGGACCGGAAGGCCCGCGCCCGGCGGAGGGGGCGTCTCCGTCGTCAGAGACGCTTCTCATAAATGCGATAGGTCTTGTTGATGCGCGTGCGCAGCGCATCGGCGATCGAGCGCATCCCCTGATTATCCTCCAGGATCCAGCCGATTTCCCCGCGGGTCGCGCCATAATTGGCGACTGAGGCGCGGCGGATATATTCGATCATCATGAAGGCCAGCTGGCTGGCGAGCCGCGTCGCCTGCATCCGCTTCACCACGCCCATCAGCGGCACGCGCATCGTGCGGACCTTAGGCTTGCGGAGCCGCCAGAGCAGCTTCGCGAAACCGAACGGGAACAGCCTGCCGTTGAGATCGGCGGTCAGTTCGTTCAGGTCGGGCAGCGTCATCATGAACGCGACCGGTTCGCCCTCCACCTCCGCGATCATGATGAGGTCTTCGAACACGATCGGCTTCAGCTTCTTGCCGGCATAGGCGATTTCACTGTCGGTCAGTGGGACATAGCCCCAGTTGTCGGACCAGGCATCATTGAGGATGCCGAGGATCAACGCGGCTTCCTGCGCGAATTTCGATTTGTCGACCTTGCGGATGGTGATGCGCGGATTGCGTTCGCCGGACGCCACGATCCGCTGGATCAGGGGCGGCATATCTTCGGTGATGTCGAGTTCGTAGGCGTACAGATCTTTGACGCCGGTATAGCCGGCGGCCTCGACATAGCCCTGATAGGCGGGGAGATGATGCCCCATCATCACCGTCGGCGCATGATCATGCCCGTCGACCAGCAGGCCCGGCTCATCCCACACCGACAGGCTGAACGGCCCCATCACATGCCGCACCTCGCGCCGGCGGAGCCAGTCCTCCGCCGCGGCGATCAACGCAGCGGCGGTATCCGCATCCTCCGCCTCGAACATGCCCCAGTGGCCTACATCGGCACCGCCGCCCTGTTCGGGCGGCATGGCGGACACCAGCCGGTCGACCTGGGCGGAGATGCGGCCCGTTACCCGGCCGCCACGCCGCGCGATCAGGAATGCCGCGGTCGCATGTTCGAACCACGGATTGCGGCCGGGCGTGATCAGCCCCAGGATCTCGTCCCTCAGCGGCGGAACCCAGGCCGGATCGTTCGCATAGAGCCGGAACGGCAGGTCGACGAACGCCTTGCGGTCCGCGTTCGTCCGAACTTCCGTGATGACGATGCCGGCGGGGACGGACGCCATGGGCTCAGCCCCGGATGCGCGTGGCGGGGTGGCTCATCTTCACGCCGCCCGACAGTTCGCCGACAAAGGGATATTGCTCGGCAACCTCGGGCGTATAGCCGAGATTGAAGACGGTCGGACTCTTCTTCCGTTCGCTGACGCGGTTGTAGAATGTGCCGAACAGCTTGTCCCAGAAATAGCTGGTGATCCCGAAATTGCCGGTTTCGTCATGGAAATGATGTGCCATGTGCCGCGACTTCATCGCCGCGAGCCAAGCATTCTTGGGCTTGTAGGCCAGATGCTGGATACAGTGGCAGAATTCATAGAAGCAGGTGGTGAGCAGCCCGGTCGCCAACGCCGCGCAGGCGCCGCCGAAGCCGCCGATCAGCCAGCCGATCGGCGCGGTTGCCACCGCGATCGTCGGCAGGGTGGTGTGGAGCGCGCCGAACAGGACCTCCAGATGATTGGGATCCTGATGATGATCGTAATGGATCCGTTTCCAGGTCGGGGCCAGCGCCCTGGACTTCCACATCCATTTGCTGTGCAAGACGAAGCGGTGCAGGACATACCAGGCGAGCGGATAGACGATGGCCGCGAACAGGATCGCGGCCAGGGTCGGGAGCAGCGACGCCGGACGCCACGCAAACGCGCCGATCGCCACCGCCGACAGCAGCAGATAGGCGATGATCGCCGGATATTGGAAATAGGCGACCACCAATTCGCCCAGCGTCATGCGGTCGAGATGGTGGCGTTGGCTCCAGAATCCGGCGCGGGGCGTGTCGATCGTTTTCACAGGCTCGGTCCTTGGCTGAACACGGTGCGGGCTGTCATCCGCAGGCCGTTCAATATGGCTCCGGCTCATCGTTCCGCAATATGGCGGTTTTCAGGCGCGTTCGGTTCGATCCGCGGCAGGCGCCCGCAGGCCGCTCATTCCTCCGTGCGGACCAGCACCGCCTCCCCGATCAGCAGGAACAGCAGGAACGGCGCCCATGCTGCCAGCCAGGGCGGGTAAGCGCCGAGATTGCCCATCGCGAGCGCGAAATTATCCGCGACGAAATAGGTGAAGCCAAGCGCCATGCCGATCACGGCGCGCAGGAACAGCCGCCCCGATCGCGCGAGGCCGAAGGCCGCCACGCCCGCCAGCAACGGCATCAGGATGGCGGACAAGGGCCCCGAAATCTTGTGCCACAACCCGGATTCCAGCGGTCCGGTAGGGCGGCCGGCGGCGTGGAGTTCGGCGATGGCGGCGCGCAGGTCCAGGAAGGAGCGCTGGTCCGGCTGGACATCGGCCAGGGTGAAGCGATCGGGCGTGACGCCTTGCGCAATCCGGTAGCCGGGCGCTGGCCGGACCAACCCCGAGGCAACGTCAAAACGGCTGGCGCGATCAAGCACCCAACCGCGGCCCTGCTGGTGCGCGGCGACGGCAGTCACGATCGATTTGAGCAGCCCGCCGGTGCGATCATAGACGGTCACGCCGCGCAGGACGGTAGCGGACCCACGCCCCGTCACTGCATCGGCATGGACCAGATCGTCACCATCGCGCACCCAGACATTGACGACCACCCCACGATCGGCGGGGATCGGGCCGTAATCGGCCGCCTGCCAAGCGGCCAGGGTCGCGGATGCGCGGGTGACGATGCGGTCGTTGAACGCAAAGGAGATGGCGGCGACACCGATGCTGGCGATGATCAGCGGTGCCAGGATCTGATGCGCGGACACGCTGGCTGCCTTCATCGCGATGATTTCGCTATTCTGGTTGAGCGTGGCAAGCGTGATGAGCGTGCCGAGCAGCACCGCGAACGGCAGGAAGCGCGCCACGATCTGCGGCGTGCGCAGCGAAACATAGGTCCAGAGCTGCGCATCGCCATTGCCCGGATGTGCCAGGATGTCGCCGGATTCGCCCAGCAGGTCGAGCGCCATCAACACCAGCACCAACGCCGCCAATACGGCCAGGCTGCGCACCAGAAACGTGCGCGCCATATAGATGGTGATGGTGCGCGATCCGAAGAAGGACAGGTTCATGACACGGCATCCGGATTGCGACGGCGGGTCCAGCGACGGACGGTCGCGCCGATCTTTGCGAATACGCGTTCGAGCGCACCGATCGGCTGCCCCCCCGGCACGTGCGCGACCATATGATACATCCACCAGGTCAGACCCGCGAACGCCAGGAACGGGATCCACAGTGCGAGGATCGGATCGACACGCCCGAGCGTCCCGAGCGCAGAGGCATATTCATTGATCTTGTGTTGCGTCACCAGCAGCACGATCGCCAGGAAGACGCCCAGCGCGGACGAGGAGCGTTTCGGCGGAACGGCAAGCGCCACCGCCAGCAGCGGCAGCAGGAACATGGTGGCCACCTCGACCAGGCGGAAATGATATTCGGCGCGCAGCGCGTTGCGGGTCGCGGGCGTCGTCGCGGGAAGCCGGGACACGCGCGACAGTTCGGGAATCGTCATTTCCCGATCGCGACCGCCGCGTTGGCGGAAGGAGTCCATCTTCGGCAGATCGATCGGCAGATCATGCGCGACGAAGCTGAGCACGCGCGG
>NZ_DASVTO010000134.1:0-31740 GCF_036387535.1 Sphingomonas sp. | reverse complement strand
CGTCCCCCGGAACGAGATCCCGGAACAGGAAGACGGCGGGCCCGCCCCGATCCCCATCGGGCACTGAGGCAGGCGCTGACGGCCCGATCTCCTCCCCCGGACCCGGTCGGTTCGAGCGTGTCGAGAACTGCCTTTTCTCGACGCGCTCGAACCGAACGGACGCGGAGAACACGCGGCTCAGAACTTGGCGCTGCCCACCACGCCGAAATACCGGTCGGCGTCGCGCGGGATGATATAGCGATAGCTGCCACCCGGCCCGCCGCTCTGGATTGCCGCGGCGAAGCTCTGGTCGAACAGATTCTTGACCTGGAAACCGATCCGATAGCGATCGGCCGCCTCCACCACGGCCGCCGACAGGTCGACGATGCCATAGCCGCCGATCGTCGCCGCCTTGCGGATCGCCGCGCTGGCGTCGAACTGCGACAGTTGGCTGCTCTGGTAGGAGCCCTGCACGCCGAGCTGGAAATCGACCGCGCCGCCGGTCCGGATCCGGTAATCCGCACCCAGCGACCCCTTCCACTTGGGCGCATAGGGCAGTTCGGTGCCGCTCGGGATCACGCCGGACGTGCTGCCGCCCACCGGCGCGCGGAACGCATCGACCTTGGCATCGGTATAGGCCAGCCCCCCGGTCAGATTGAGGTCGCGCATCGGCCGCACGATCAGGTCGAGTTCGCCACCGCGCGTGGATACCGTGCCCGCATTGGTGAAGCGCGTCACCACGACGCCCGCCACCACATCGGGATTGTTCGCCTGGAAATTGTGATATTTGGCGTAATAGGCTGCCAGGTTGAGGATCACCCGCCCGTTCAGGAAGCTGTTCTTCAGTCCCGCTTCATAGCTGTCGGCGGTTTCCGGCGCGATGACGTTGGTGCCGGTCGCGGTCAGGTTGTAGAAGATGTTGAACGCCGGCCCCTTATATCCGCGCGCATAGGTCGCATAGGCGGTGCTTTCCGGCACGATGTCATATTGGACGCCCGCCTTGCCGGAGAAATTGGTGCTGGTCGCCTTGCCGGAAAACGGCCCGAAGCTGGGGTTGATCCCCGGCCCGGACAGCAGCGTCGTGCGGCGGTGGAATACGTCCAGCTGGTCCGCGGTATACCGCAGCCCACCGATCAGGCGCAGGTCGTCGTTCAGGTTGAACGTCCCCTGCGTGAACAGCGCGAAATTCTTGAACACCGATCCGAACACCGCCGTCCCCTGCGGGAATGTCGATGCCGGGGCCCCGGCGGCGCTGCACGGGATCGGCGTGGTCGGCGCAGGCGTGCGGTTGCACACCTGGTCCGTCCGCACGAACGTCCGTTCCGATTCCGCCCGCGAATAGAAGAAGCCGGCGACATATTCGAAGAACTGGTTCTGCGGCGACGTCAGCCGCAATTCCTGGCTGAACGTGTTGCCGGTCTGCGGGCCGTCATCATGCAGCTGGTTCAACCCGACATAGGCCTGGTCCAGGAAATCGCCATCGCGGATCTCCTGGTTCTTGTAGTCGCGATAGGCGGTGATCGACGTCACCGTCTGCGTGCCGACGGTGGCATCCGCCTGCAACGACACGCCCCAGGCGGTCTCGTTGGTGCGCGTGATCAGGTTCTGGCGCACCGCGCGCGTCTCGTCACCGCGCGGTGTCGGCACCAGCGTGGCGGCGATCCCCGTCGGCGCGGTGCCGATCACCTCGGCGCAGCAATTGTCGCGCGCCCGCCGATAATCGCCGATCAGCGTGAACTGCACGTCCGGGCTGGCATCCGCCACCACCATCCCGCGCACGCCGTACCGGTGATAGCCGTTGACGCGGCTGTCGGTGGTCTGGTTGCGGATATTGCCGTCATAATCGCTGAAGAAGCCGGTGAAACGGCTCCGCACATTCTGCGACAGCGGAACATCGACCGCACCGCGCACGCGATATTCCGGCCCGTTGCCGAAATAATAGCCGGCATCCATCGATCCGCCGAAATCCGGGCCCGGCCGCTTGGTCACGATGTTGATGACGCCGGCCGACGCGTTCTTGCCGAACAGCGTGCCCTGCGGCCCGCGCAACACCTCGATCCGGTCCAGGTCGACCAGGTCGCTGAACGCCTCCGCCGCACGCGCATAGACGACGCCGTCGACCACCGTCGAAATCGACGGCTCGCCCGCGATCGAGAAGGTCGACGTGCCGACCCCGCGCAGGAACAGCGACTGGTTCAGGCTGGTGCCCGATTTGCGGATGGTAAGCGTGGGAACCAGGTTCTGCGCACCTTCCAGGTTGATGCCGCCCGCCGCCGCCAGCCGCTCGCCCGACACCACCGTCACCGCCAGCGGGACGTCCTGCAACCGCTCGGTCCGCTTCTGCGCGGTCACCACGATATCGCCCGGCTGGTCAGCCGATTCGGCCAGTGGCGTCGGCGCCGCCGCCTGCGGGCCCGCGACCGTGCTGTCCTGCGCCATGGCGGCCGATGCCCCCTGCGCCGCCACGATCGCCAGCACGCTGCTCATCATCCAAGTACGCATCATCGTCCCCTTCCCTGCCCGGCATGTCCGCCCGGATCGCCGCGTCCACGGTCTCTCGGTGGCCTCTCAGCTCCGCAACCGTTGTCATGTTTGATCCCGCTTGTCACTATCCGGCTACGCAACCGTTGCTTTCCGACGGACAAGGACATCCTTAAGCGGCAGCGCCACCGCTTCCGGAAATGCGGGTCCGGGAACGCCGCCAACACAGGTGCCCCAGCTAATGCGCTTTATATCAGTGGCTTATGTTGAGACGATCTTCCATCGCAACGGAAGATCGTGGCATCCAAATATTCCCTCGCCTTCCGCGGATGGCAATGGCATATGACAACGATGTCTTATCTTCCCGCACCACTGACCACTCGCCCGCTGGGGACCAGCGACATCCCCGTCAGCGCGCTTGCCTGGGGCATGTGGCGGTTCGGCGGCGACGATATCGCGCTGGCGCAGACCCGCGTCGAAACGGCGTTGGATGCCGGAATCGTTCTGTTCGACACCGCCGACATTTACGGCCCGGACAATGGCGAGCCCTTCGGCGCCGCCGAAGCCCTGCTGGGCCGCATCCTGGCGGGCAGCCCCGGCCTGCGCGACCGCATGGTTCTCGCCACCAAGGCCGGGATCGTGATCGGCACCCCCTATGACAGCAGCGGCGCCTATCTGACGGCGGCGATCGACGCCTCGCTCTCCCGGCTCTGCACCGACCACATCGATCTGTGGCAGGTGCATCGCCCCGATCTGCTCACCCACCCCGCCGATCTGGCCCGCACGCTGGATGCGGCGCACCGCGCCGGCAAGATCCGCACGATCGGCGTTTCCAACCACACGCCGGCACAGGTCCGTGCCCTGGCCGCCTATCTGCCCGATTCGCTGCCGCTGGTCAGCCATCAGCCGGAATATTCCGCGCTGGCGCTGGCGCCACTGTTCGATGGCGTGATGGATCAGGCGATGGAAACCGACATGGCGGTGCTCGCCTGGTCGCCGCTGGCCGGCGGGCGGCTGGCGAACCCCGCCGATGAACGCGGCCGGGCGGTCGCCGCCCTGCTGGATGCCAAGGCGGCGGAGGCCGGCGTCGGCCGCGCCGCCGCGGCGTACAGCTGGATCATGGCGCATCCGGCGCAGCCGATCCCGATCGTCGGCACCCAGAACCCCGCGCGGATCGCGGAAATCCCGCACGCGCTCATCCCCCGCTGGACCCGCGCCGAATGGTATGCGGTCCTGCAAGCATCGATGGGAGAGGCCCTGCCATGACGCGTAGCCCCTGCGAAATCAGCTGGTTCTCGGCGCTGTGCGACGACGACTATGAATTTCTGGGCGTTCCAGACCCGAAATTGCGGTCCAGCTGGGCGCATTGTCGCGACATCGTGCTGCAGGCCGAAAGCGGCGGCTTCGACAATATCCTGCTGCCGTCGGGCTATGCGCTCGGGCTCGACACCACGGCCTTTGCCGCCGCGGTCGCGCCGCTGCTCCACCGGCTGCGCCTGCTGATGGCGGTGCGGATCGGGGAGATGTGGCCGCCGCAGCTCGCACGGCAGATCGCGACGATCGACCAGCTGCTTGGCGGGCGGCTCACCATCAACATCATCTCGTCCGACCTGCCGGGGGAAACCCTCGCCTCCGCCCCCCGCTATGCGCGCACGGTCGAAGCGATGCAGATCCTGAAGACGATGCTGAACGGCGATCCGCTCGACCATGACGGCACCTTCTGGAAGCTGAAGCTCGATCCGCCGCGGATCGGCACCGTCTCCGGCCGCGCTCCCTTATTCTATTTTGGCGGGCTGTCGGAGGACGCACGCGAGGCCGCGGCCAAGGGATGCGACGTGTTCCTGATGTGGCCGGACCGCAAGGCGGTGGTGCAGGCGATCATCGACGACATGACCGCGCGTGCCGCCCGCCACGGCCGCACGCTGCGCTTCGGCTACCGCGCGCATGTCGTGGTGCGCGATACCGAGGCGGAGGCCCGCACCGCCGCCGACCGCCTGCTATCGAAACTGGACGCCGCCACCGGCGCCACGATCCGCGCACAGTCGCTGGACACCAACTCCGCCGGCGTCCGCGCGCAGGCGGAGCTGCGCGAACGGGCGGCGGATGATGGCTATGCCGAGGACCATCTCTGGACCGGTGTCGGTCGCGCGCGCTCCGGCTGCGGCGCGGCGATCGTCGGCGATCCGGATCAGGTGCGGGCAAAGCTGGAAATGTACCGCGCGATGGGGATCGATGCGTTCATCCTGTCCGGCTATCCGCATGCGGCGGAGGCGGACCTATTCGCCCGCCACGTACTGCCGCACATCGATCACGCGCCGCTAGTCGCGTAACGCCCGGGCCAGCGCGCGCTTCCATCCGGCGAGCAACGCGGCGCGGGCATCATCGGCCATCCGCGGTTCGAACCGGCGTACGTCGGGCGTGATCGCCGCCACCCCGGCGATCCCGTCCCACATCCCCACCGCCATGCCCGCCAGATAGGCCGCACCCAGCGCAGTCGTCTCCAGCGTAGCGGGGCGCTCCACCGGAACCTGCAGCACATCGGCCAGGAACTGGCATAGCCAGTCGTTCGCCGCCATCCCACCATCCACGCGCAACGCCGCGGGTGGCGCCGCGCCGTCCGCGACCATCGCATCGGCCAGGTCGGCGGTCTGGTATGCGACTGACTCCAGCGCAGCACGGGCGAGATGCGCCGCGCTGGTGCCCAGCGTCAGCCCCGCGATCAGCCCGCGCGCCTCCGGCTCCCAATGCGGCGCGCCCAGACCGACGAACGCCGGCACCATATATACGCCGCCATTGTCGGCGACGCGCGTCGCCATGTCGTCGGTCTGCGACGCGTGCGTGATCAGCCCGAGCCCGTCGCGCAGCCATTTGACCGCAGCGCCTGCGACGAAGATCGATCCTTCGACGGCATAGGTCGGCTTGCCCGCCAATCGGTATGCGGTGGTGGTCAGCAACCGGTTCTCCGATGATACCGCCACGTCGCCGGTGTTGATCAGCATGAAGCAACCGGTGCCATAGGTCGCCTTCGCCTGCCCGCGCGCGAAACAGGCCTGCCCCACCAGCGCCGCCTGCTGATCGCCCGCGATCCCGGCCACCGGAATGGCCGCGCCGAACAGGGTCGTCTCGCCGTAGACCGCGCTCGAATCGCACACCTCCGGCAGGATCGCGGCCGGAATATCGAACAGCGCCAGCAACGCGTCGCACCAGCATTGGCGATGGATATCGAACAGCAGGGTCCGGCTGGCGTTGGTGGCATCCGTGGCATGCACCCGCCCCTCGGTCAGCCGCCACAGCAGGAAGCTGTCGATCGTCCCGAACGCCAGCTCGCCGGCCTCCGCCCGCGCGCGCGCGCCGTCGATGGTGTCGAGCAACCAGGCAAGCTTGGTCGCCGAGAAATAGGGGTCGAGCAGCAGACCGGTCCGCGCGCGGATCAGCGGCTCATGCCCCGCCGCCTTCAACGCGGCGCAGGCATCCGCCGTCCGCCGGTCCTGCCACACGATCGCATTGTGGATCGGTTCGCCGGTCGCGCGGTCCCACAGCAGCACGGTTTCCCGCTGGTTGGTGATGCCCAACGCCGCGACATCGCCCGCATCGACGCCGGCCTTTGCCAGCACGTCGCGGATCGTGGCCAGCGTATCGCGCCAGATGTCCTCGCCATCATGCTCGACCCAGCCATGCTGCGGATAATGCTGCGCGAACTCCGCCTGGGCGGTCGCCACCGCGCGCGCCTCCGCATCGAACAGGATGCTGCGCGTCGATGTCGTGCCCTGGTCGATCGCCAATATGTACCGCGGTGCGGCCATCATCATCCCCTCACACGGTCGCGGTCATGTGATCCTGCAACGCCGCGGCCGTATCCGGCCCGACATGCAGGCCCAGCTTGGATCGCCGCCACAGGATATCCTCCGCCGTCCGCGCCCATTCGCGGGCGATCAGATAATCCACCTCGGCCTGTGTCAGCCCGCCGCCATAGTGGCGGCCCAGCCCTGCCATGTCGGTCGCATCGCCGATCACCTCCGCAATGCGCGTGCCATAGGCGCGGGCCAGCCGCTGCGACAGATCGGGTGCCAGGAACGGCCAGCGCGTCTGCACCGCCGCCAGGAACGCGTCGAAATCGCCACCCGGCATATCGCCGCCCGGCAGGGGCACGCCGTCCGTCCACGCCGGCCTCATCGGCGGCAGGAACGGCGCCAGCTTCTCCAGCGCATGTTCGGCCAGCTTGCGATAGGTGGTGATCTTGCCGCCGAAGATCGACAGCACTTGCGGCCCGCCTTCCGTCCCCAGCCGCAGCACATAGTCGCGCGTCACCGCCGCGGCCTCGTCGCGCCCGTCGTCGAACAGCGGGCGCACCCCGGCATAGCTGTGGACCACATCGCCGGGTGTAATCGGCTGCGCGAAATAGCCGTTGACGCTGTCGCACAGATAGCGCGTCTCGTCCTCGGATATCGCCGGCGGCCCGGACGCATGATCCCACGGCACGTCGGTGGTGCCGATCAGCGTGAAATCCCGTTCATAGGGGATGGCGAACACGATCCGCTTGTCCGCATTCTGCAGGATGTAGGCATGCGCGCCGTCGAACATCCGGCGGACGATGATATGGCTGCCCTTCACCAGCCGCGGCGGCCGTTCGGGCTGGGCGCCGGCCACCGCGCCCAGCACGCGGTCCACCCAGGGTCCG
This sequence comes from Sphingomonas sp., assembly GCF_036387535.1. Classification (GTDB taxonomy): domain Bacteria; phylum Pseudomonadota; class Alphaproteobacteria; order Sphingomonadales; family Sphingomonadaceae; genus Sphingomonas_R. The sequence goes on along the minus strand of NZ_DASVTO010000134.1, from coordinate 24,602 downwards.
CCGGCATTGGCGATGGCGCGCGCCGCAACGGTTTCCGTTCCGTTTGGTCCGGTCAGCGTCGCGATCCAGCGGTCGCCCTCCCGCCGTGCCGCGGTCAGTGCGGTGCGCGTGCGGACCGTCGCCCCGCGCGCCGCCGCATCGACCGCGTTCAGGGCAACCAGCCGCGCATCCTCCACCCAGCAATCGGAATAGACGAAGCCGCGCGTCACCGTGTCGCGCAGCCCGGCGCCCCACGGCGTCGATCGCAACGCGACGCCGCGCGATCCCGGCAAGGTCCGCCGCCCGCCGATATGATCGTACAGGAACAGCCCCAGCCGGATCAGCCAGCCCGGCCGCGCGCCCGGCGGTTGCGGCAACACGAACCGCAACGGCCAGATGATGTGCGGCGCCAGCGCCAGCAAGCGCTCGCGTTCGATCAGCGATTCCCGCACCAGCCGGAACTCGTAATATTCCAGATAGCGCAGCCCGCCATGGATCAGCTTGGTACTGGCCGAAGAGGTGTGCGACGCCAGATCGTCCTTCTCCACCAGCAGGACGGACAATCCGCGTCCGGCGGCATCGCGCGCGATCCCGGTGCCGTTGATCCCGCCGCCCACCACCAGCAGGTCGTACAGGGCCGTGCCGTTACCGGCTGGGTCGTTGGGGTCCGCCATCCGCTTTGCCACTTTCCATCTGTCTCCCGTTGTCATATCGATCGACACCCCGCGACGCCATCGCTTTCGCCGGCGCAGGAGAATATATGCTCGATCATCCACTCTCCCCGCCGCCGCTGTCCGCGGACGTGCGGATCGTGGCCGATGGCTTTGACATCTTCATGAACCAGGATCGGGTTCTGTGCCACCGCGCCGATGCGCCGGCCTTCTACATCGGTCATGGCCGTCCGCTGGTCGACATGTACCGCGGCAATTTCGATATTGACGATCGAATCGATGCCCGGCTGCCGTTGCCGCATGCCCGGGTCGATCATGATGGCGCGGACTGCCGCGTCGCGCTCGCCGCGAGCCGTGACGGTCCCCCGCTGATCGCACTGACCATCGCGGGCGGCATCATCACGGTCCGGTCGCTGGCCGACGGCTACAACCGGTTCTGGCTGCGCCTGCCTGCAACCGCCGACGAACGCTGCTGGGGCGGCGGTGAACAGATGTCCTATGTCGACATGCGGGGGCGGCGCTTCCCGCTATGGACATCCGAACCGGGCGTCGGCCGCGACAAGACCAGCACCCTGACGTTCCAGGCCGATGCGATGGGCAAGGCCGGCGGCGATTACTGGAACACCAACTATCCGCAACCGACGTTCCTGTCCTCGCGCCGCTATGCCGTGCATCTCGATACCACCGCCTATTGCGCGTTCGACTTTCGCGATCCTGCCTTCCACGAACTGGAGGCGTGGGACATACCGGCGCGGATCGAACTGTTCGCGGCCGATACGCTGGCGGCGCTGGTCTCGCGGCTCTCGGCGCGGTTCGGTCGCCAGCCGCGCCTGCCCGACTGGGCCTTTTCCGGCGCAATCGTCGGGCTGAAGGATGGCGCAAACAGCTTCGCCCGCCTCGATGGGATGCTGGCCGCCGGCGCGGTCGTCTCGGGGCTGTGGTGCGAGGATTGGGTCGGGCTGCGCGAAACGAGCTTTGGCAAACGGCTGTTCTGGGACTGGATGGCGAACGAGGATCGCTACCCTGCGCTTCGCCAGCGCATCGCCGAACTCCATGATCGGGGCATCCGCTTCCTCGGCTACGTCAATCCGTATCTGGCGGTGGACGGCGCGCTCTACCGGGACGCCGCCGCCGCCGGCTATCTCGCCCGCCGGGTGGACAGCGACGCGATCTACCATGTCGATTTCGGCGAATTCGACTGCGGCATCGTCGATTTCACGCTGCCGGCGGCCGCGGACTGGTTTGCCGATGTCGTGATCGGCGGCAACATGCTCGATTATGGTCTGTCCGGCTGGATGGCGGATTTTGGAGAATATCTGCCGGTCGACGTCCGGCTGGCGAACGGCGTCGACGGCATGCTGATGCACAATGCGTGGCCGACGATCTGGGCACAGGTCAATGCCGACGCGATCGCCCGGCGTGGCCGCACCGGGGACGCGCTGTTCTTCATGCGCGCGGGCTGGACCGGCGTCGGTGCGCACTGCCCCTTGTTATGGGCGGGCGATCAGTCGGTCGATTTCTCCCGCCATGACGGGATCGGCACCGTCATCCGCGGTGCGCTGTCGTCTGGGCTGGTCGGCAACGCCTATCACCACAGCGATCTTGGCGGCTACACCAGCCTGTTCGGCAATGTCCGAACGCCTGAACTGCTGATGCGCTGGAGCGAGCTGTCCGCGCTGTCGCCCGTCATGCGATCGCACGAAGGCAATCGCCCGACCGAAAATCTGCAACTGGATGGCGACCCCGCGGTGCTCCGGCATTTCGTGCGGATGACCCGCATCCACGCAGCACTCGCGCCCTATGTCGCCACGCTGTGCGACACGGCCGTCGCCACCGGATTGCCGCTGCAACGCCCGCTGTTCCTGGATCATGAAGCCGATCCGCGCGCGCATGCGGTCGAAACCCAATATCTCTACGGCGCCGATCTGCTGGTGGCGCCGGTGATTGCGGCCGATCGCACGCGCTGGTCCGCCTATCTGCCGGCGGGGACCGACTGGGTCCATGTCTGGGCCGGGACACAGCATGCCGGTGGCCACCATGTCATGGTGGACGCACCGCTCGGCCGGCCGCCGCTCTTCTATCGCCCGGACAGCGCGTTCGCCGGCCTGTTCCGCACCCTGCGCGATATTCCGGACTGACGCCGGATCAGCTGCGCAGCGTCACCGCCCGGCCCTCGCGCGCGGACCGGTAGATCGCCTCCATCACGTGCAGGTCGGCCAGCCCTTCCTCCCCCGCCACGATCGGCTGCTGGTCCGTCATCACGCAGATCGCAAGATGATCCAGCTGCCCCACAAACTGGGTCTTCGGCGGTTTCGGCAGGACGCGCGGCGCGGTGACGCCGTCCTTGCGGATCATCATCCGCTGCCCTTCATACGGGGTCGCGGGCTCCATCGCGATGAACCCGTCAGTGCCGTTCACCCGGTACGCATTGTGGTTGGAGCTGTAGCTCGACACGCAATTGGCGACGATCCCCGACGGGAAGCGCAGCATGAAATCGATGCGGTCCTCGACCGTCCGGAACCGCGGGTCGCGGCGATCGGTCGACTCCACCGCCGTCACCGACACTGGCTCCTCCCCGCTCAGGTACCGGACCGCGTTCAGGCTGTAGATGCCGATATCCATCAGCGATCCTCCGCCCGACATCGCCCGGTCCAGCCGCCACTGCCCCGGCTGCGCGTTGAAGCCGTGTTCGGCGGTGATGATCCGGGTCGGCCCGACATGACCGCCGCGCGCCAGCTGGATCGCCAGCTGGTTATAGGGTTCGAAGCGGCTGCGATATCCGATCATCAGCTTGCGGTTCGCCTTGCGGCTGGCGGCGATCATCGCCTCGCATTCCGCCACGCTGACCGCCATCGGCTTTTCGCACAGCACATGCTTGCCCGCCTGTGCCGCACGGATGCTGTATTCGGCATGCATGCTGTTGGGCAGCACGATATAGACGATATCGATGGACGGATTGTCGCGGATCCGGTCGAACGTGGCATAGCTGTAGAGATTGCTGGCCGGAATGTCATATTCGGCGGCATAGCGGGTCAGCTTGCCCGGCGTGCCGCTGACCAGCGCGACCAGCCTGGAATGGTCGCAATCGCGGAACTGCGGCATGATCTGGCGCGTGGCATAGCCGCCCAGCCCGACGATCGCATAGCCCAGCTTCCGGCCCGGTGCGGGCGCTGGGACCGCGGCCAGGCCGCGCCCGGCCAGCGCCGTCAACATGCCTGTCCCCATGCCCTGCAACACGCCCCGCCGACTGGTGTCGTCCATCATCATCCTCCCTGCACCGGCCGGGCTACAATGCGCCGGCCGCTGGATCGGCTCCATGAAACCCGCGCATTCCTAACACGTTGTCCTGTCTCAAACCCAGGAGATATCATGGCGAACGATGTTCCGATGCAAGCCGATGGCAAGGGCACCCGGCCGTCGCCGCCCGACCAGAATGGCGAACTCGCGTCCCGTCGTGGCGGCGCCGAACAGACCGGCGAATCCGGTGGCGGCGCCTACCCCAACCCGCACACCGGCAAGGACGGCAGCGACAAGCGCCCCGGCAGCTTCATGGGCCATGGCGGACAGACGGAAATCGCCTATCACGGTCCCGGCCAGTTGGGCGATCAGAAGGTCGGCGAAACCGAGAACGCACCGACCGAGGAACGCTGAGGTCCGCGCGGCGGCGGCGCAGGGCTATCCTCGCGCCGCTGCGCCCATTTCGCGGTTGCGGGCCAGCGCGGCGTCGATCGTGCGACAGAGCAGCGGGTGCAACCCGTCTTCGGCATCCAGCATGTCCAGCCCCTTGCGCGTGCTCCCGCCGGGACTAGCCACCTGTTCCGCCAGCACGGACGGCGCAACCGTCGCACGTGCCGCCTGCTGACCGGCCCCCGCGACCGTCGCCAGCGCGAAGCGGTCGGCCTGATCCCGCGCCATGCCGCCGGACACCGCCGCCGCGGCCAGCGCGTCGATGAACCGGTACAGAAATGCCGGGCCGGACCCCGCCACCGCGGTCGCCAGGTCCATCAACGCCTCGTCCGCGATCCATTCGACCAGCCCCAGCGGCGTCATCAATCGCGTCACCGCCCCGCGCAGCTCGGCATCCGCCAGTGCACTGTGCAACGCGACCACCCCGCACCCGATCGCGACCGGCAGGTTCGGCATCGCGCGCACGATCCGCGCAACCGGAAACCGCCGCGCCAGCGCTGCATGATCCACACCGGCCAGGATCGAAATCAGGATCGTGCCCGGCGCCATCGCCGCCGCCAGTGGTTCCGCCACGCCGTCCAGCATCTGCGGCTTCACGCCCAGCAGCACCACCGCCGGCACCGCGCCATCGCCCGGCGGCGTGGTCCAGGTCGCCACGCCATCGGCAAAAACCACGCCCGACTTGCGGATGACGGTCAGCCGCGCCGGATCCAGCCCGGTCTCCAGCCAGCGGCGCAGCATCGCGCCCGCCATATTGCCGGCGCCGACCGCCCAGATCGGACCGTCGATCATAGCGGCCGCTTCGGTCATGCCTCGCCTTGCGTCTCGATCAACGCCGCGGCAATGGCCTCGCTCGGGCTCTTGTCGGCCCACAGCACGAACTGGAACACGGGATAGAAGCGTTCGCACTCGTCGATCGCCGCCTCGATCAGCGTCTCGGCCTGATCCAGCGTCATCACGCTCTCCGCCTCGCCGTCCAGCAGGGCGGCATGCCGGAACAGCAGCATGCCCGACGATGCCCACAATTCGAAGTGCCCGATCCACAGTTGTTCGTTGATCAGCCCGATCGTCTCGTAGATCGCCGCGCGCTTGTCCGCCGCAACCCGGACATCGGGCAACGCCAGAAACTGCAGCACCTGATCCTCTTCGCGCCACACCGCGCGCAACTCATATTGGGTCCAGCTGCCCTGGAAATGCGCGACGATCTCTTCATCGCCCTGGCGTTCGCTCGACCAGCCATGCGCCTCGAAATACTCTTCGAGCATGTCGATCGGCGCGCTGACGTCGGCGGTGGATTCCTCGTCGTCCAGCGTCATACGTCCATGCCTACTCATATCCGGTCTGCTTGAACGCGCAGAAACCGTCCCGCAAGGCGCGGAACGGCGAATTTCGGCGATAAGCTGTGGATAAACGCGTTCAGGACGGCGCGATCGGCGGCAAATTGCCGTCATCGGTCCCGAACGACTGGGTCTGTGATGCCGCCGGGGTAACCAGCGGTGCAGCGGTCCTCCTATCCAGCGCATCGAGTCGCGCGCGCAGCGTCTCTGCCTCGTCACGTGCGGCAGCGGCCATCGCCTTCACGGCCTCGAACTCGTCGCGCGATACGAAATCCAGCCCGCCGATCCATTCGCGCGCACGGGACCGTGCGGTCGCTTCGGCCTCGCGCCCGACGCCGGCCAGCGTCCCTGCCGCGCCATTCATCATCTTCACGATATCGTCGATCAGCCGGTTTTCGGTCTGCATGGTCTGTCTCGCCCCGTGTATCAGACCCGGATTTGGGGGCTCGGCCGCGTCCATGCAACCCGCGCGGCGTCGGGGTTCATCCGGCCGATCTCGAAATTGAGCGCGGCTGCGAAGCACAGCCACAGCAGGTACGGCAGCAGCAGCCACCCCGCCGCCGGCCGGATCCGCCAGAATGCGCGCGCCGTCATCGCCGCCGTCGCCAGGATCAGCAGGATCAGCACAAACGCCGGCCAGATACGGTGCGCCGCGAAGAACAATGGCGACCAGGCGAGATTGAGCGCCAGTTGCACCGCGAACAGCAGGATGGCCCCGCCCCGCCGGGGCGCTCCGCGCGCCGTCACCACCAGCGTCAGCGCGACCCCCATCATCAGGTACAACGCCGTCCACGCGACGCCGAACATCCAGCCCGGCGGCGTGAAGCCAGGCTGGGCCAGCGCCGCGAACCAGCCATTGCCATAACCGGAATTGGCGAGCCGGCCCGACGCCAGCCCCAGCAACAGGATCAGCGGCACCAGCACGATGCCCCAGCGCAGCACCGCCATTCGGATCTGTCCCTGCGATGCAATCTCACCCATGCCCGTTCCATCCCCCGATGCGATCCGCCCGCGGCCGCTTTGCCGCGCGACCGGCGCCTACGGCAAGAACATTAGGAAAATGGTCGCGATCCGCTAGCTTGGGCGGCGTCATTCCGCCTTGATCGCGCCCAGCAGGAACTCGACATTGCCCTCCGGCCCGGTGATCGGGCTGGTGGTGATGCCCGCCACCGTCCAGCCGCGCGTTCCGATCCAGGCCGCCGCCGCCGCGCAGACGCGGGCATGCACGTCCGGGTCGCGCACCACGCCGCCCTTGCCGATCTCGTCGCGCCCCGCCTCGAACTGCGGCTTGACCAGCGCCAGCAATCGCCCACCCGGCCGCACGAAATCGATCGCGGCGTCCAGCACCTTCGACAGCGCGATGAAGCTTGCGTCGCACACCACGATGTCGATCGGCTCCGCGATCTGCTCGGGCGTCAGATGGCGGGCGTTGGTCTTTTCCATCACCACCACGCGGGCATCCTGCCGCAGGCGCCAGGCGAGCTGGTTGGTGCCCGAATCCACCGCATAGACCCGCGCCGCGCCACCAGTCAGCAGCACGTCGGTAAACCCCCCGGTCGACGATCCCACGTCGATTGCCACCGCACCGGTCACGTCCCACCCGAAATGCGCCAATCCATGAGCCAGCTTGACGCCCCCACGCGACACCCAGGGATGGTCGCGTCCCTTGATCGTGATCGGCGCATCGATCGGCAGTGTCTGCCCCGCCTTCTCGATCTTCCGCGTGTCGGAATAGACGAGCCCCGCCAGGATCAGCGCCTGCCCCCGCGCCCGGCTTTCCACCAGCCCGCGGTCGACGAGCATCTGATCCGCGCGCAACGTCTTGGCCATGGGTGCCTCATGCCGGATCACGCGCCCCAAGAAAAGCAGGTGTCGGTATCGAAACAGCTTACAAAGATCGTCGTGCCGGCGAAGGCCGGGATCTTCCGCAGGCGAAGCGCACACCCCAAGCCAAACGAGACCCCGGCCGACGCCAAGGCGACGATATCTGCCGAAAAAGCGGGCCGCCCCTCAAACCTCATCGACCGACAGCGCGCCACCAGCGGCCAGCACCCGCACCGCTACCGACTCCGGCTGCGCGCGATATTCCGGTCGCCGCACCGCGCGCAGCCTGCGCTTGACGATGCGCGCAAACCCCACCCGATCGTCCTGATTCCCGCCGAGCAGGTGATAGGTGTCGGCATCCTCTCCGACATAGAGCGCGACATGCCCGCCGCCCGGCCGCGTGAACGTCAGTACGTCGCCCAGCATCGGCCGCTCCGCTGCCACGCCAAACCGCCCCCAGCTGAGCGCCCAGAGCGGTGCGGCCGGAACCGGCTTGCCCGCACGCTGCGCCACCACCGCCAGGAACAGTCCGCACCACGGCACCGCATCAGCCCGGTACGTCTTGGCCAGCCCCACCTCCGCCGCCCAGGCCAGGATCACCGGATTGTCGCCGGCCCCCACCGTCTCGCGCGTGCCGTACAACGCCAGCGCCACGCGCAGCATCCGCGGCAACGGCCCGACCGTCGCGAGCCAGCGATAGGCGGGCGGCAACGCCCGTGCATCCGACCCGCTCATGCGCCGGTCGCCCGGCGCAACGTCCGCAGCCGCACGACGTGCGGCGCATCCAGCAACATCGCCGCCAGCGGCGCCACCGCCGCCGCCTCGATCGCCAGCACGCCCGCCACCGCCGGCCCCGCCCGTTCCAGGTCGAACAGGCTGCGGACATGCACGCGGCGCAGGTCGCGGAACGCAGCACTGCCGACGGCAAGGCACAGTTGCGCCTGCGCCACCCAGTCCAACACCTGATACAGGCCATAGGGCGTCGCGCGGTGCACCCGCACCGGATGCGCCGTCGCCAGGTTCTGGACATCGTACCAGCCGCCCTGTGCCAGGCGGCGCGCGATATCGCTGTCGATCCCGTCGATCAGTTCCAGCGGCTGCACCGCTACCGCATCCAGCGCGGCCCCGTCGACCGGCTTCGCCACCCGCAGCCGCACCCGCCGCGCGACCGCGATCATCCCCAGATCGGGCGCATAGCCCGCCGCAAAGCCGATCCCGACCAGCACCGCATCCGGCGCTCCGCCCCCCAGCACCCGCTGCCCGATCAGCGCGACCACCCCGCCCTGCACCAGATGCGCCGCGCAGCGCAGCCACAGCAAAGCCGTTACCTCACCATTCTGCACAGCCAGCAACAGCATGCGCGCGGTCAGCAGATACCCGCCCAGGAACGCGGCCCCGACCGGCCCGATCGCACCCGCCAGGCTCGCAAATCCCGCCGCACACAACAGCAGATACGGCCCCGCCGCCGCCCACCGCCACCGGCCGTCCAGCGCCTGATATCGTCGCATCCCGAATCCCCCTCATGGGGAGATCAAGCATCCTATAACCAAGTAGGACAGAAATATTTTAGGAAGAAACCAATAATCAGGCGCGCGCACCCTCCGCAAGCCCGCCGGAATTGCGCTGTAACGCCGCCGTCACTGTCGCGACGATCGCGTCCGCGTCCAGCCCCGCCTCCGCATATTGGCGATCGGGTTTGTCATGATCCTGGAAGATATCGGGCAGGCGCAGCGTGCGCAGCTTCAACCCGCCGTCGATCAGCCCTTCGTCCGACGCCAGCGTCAGGACATGCGCGCCAAGCCCGCCGACCGCGCCCTCCTCCACGGTCACCGCCACGTCATGCGTGGTCAGCAGCCGCCGGATCAGATCCTCGTCCAGCGGCTTCGCGAACCGCAGGTCGGCCACCGTCGTCGACAGTCCCATCGCATCCAGCTGATCCGCCGCCTTGGATGCTTCGGTCAGGCGCGTGCCCAGCGACAGGATCGCGACCTTCTTGCCTTCACGCACCACCCGCCCGCGCCCGATCTCAAGCCTTTGCAGTTCCGCAGGGATCGCGACTCCGGTGCCGTTGCCGCGCGGATAGCGGACCGCGATCGGGCCGCCGTCATGCGCCACCATCGTGTGCACCATATGCGCCAGTTCGGCCTCGTCCGCCGCCGCCATCACCACGAAATTGGGCAGGGTCGACAGGTAGGTGACATCGAAACTGCCGGCATGGGTCGCGCCGTCCGCGCCCACCAGTCCCGCCCGGTCGATCGCGAACCGCACCGGCAGGTTCTGGATCGCGACATCATGCACCACCTGGTCATAGGCGCGTTGCAGGAACGTCGAATAGATCGCGCAGAACGGCTTCATGCCCTGCGCCGCCAAACCGGCCGCGAACGTCACCGCATGCTGTTCGGCGATCCCCACGTCGAAGAAGCGGTCGGGATAGGCGCCGGCGAACTTGTCCAGCCCGGTGCCCGACGGCATCGCCGCGGTGATCGCGCAGATCCGCGGATCGCGCGCCGCTTCGGCGGTCAGCGTCGCACCGAACACGTTCTGATAAGCGGGCGGCCCCGGCGGCGCCTTGGACTGCACGCCGGACACCACGTCGAACGTCTGCACGCCGTGATATTTGTCGGATGCCGCCTCGGCCGGGGCATAGCCCTTGCCCTTCTTGGTCACGACATGGACCAGGATCGGGCCGGTCTCCGCATCACGCACATTTTCCAGCACGGGCAGCAGCTGGTCGAGATTATGGCCGTCGACCGGCCCGACATAATAGAAGCCCAGTTCCTCGAACAAGGTGCCGCCGGTCGCCATGCCGCGCGCATATTCCTCCGCCTTCTTGGCCACGCTGTGCAACGGCCGCGGCATCCGCCGCGCCAGCTTGCGCAGGCCTTCGCGCACCGACATGAAACTGCCGGACGAGATCGTCTTGGCCAGATAGGCCGACAGCGCGCCCACCGGCGGCGCGATCGACATGTCGTTGTCGTTCAGGATCACGATCAGCCGGTTGCCCGCCTGCGCCGCATTGTTCATCGCTTCATAGGCCATGCCCGCCGACATCGCGCCGTCGCCGATCACCGCAATGCCCTTGCCGGGCCGATCCGACAATTTGTTGGCGACCGCAAAGCCCAGCGCCGCCGAAATCGACGTCGACGAATGCGCCGCGCCGAATGGATCGTACGGGCTTTCGCTGCGCTTGGTGAACCCCGACAATCCGCCGCCCTGGCGCAGCGTGCGGATACGGTCGCGCCGCCCGGTCAGGATCTTGTGCGGATAGGCCTGGTGCCCGACATCCCACACCAGTGTGTCGGTCGGGGTGTCGAACACATAATGCAGCGCCACGGTCAGTTCGACCACGCCCAGCCCGGATCCCAGATGCCCGCCCGTCGTCCCCACGGCGGAGATCATTTCCTGCCGCAATTCGTCCGCCAGTTGTCGCAGCTGTTCCGGTTTCAGGCGGCGGAGCGCTTCGGGTGTCGCAGCGAGATCGAGCAGCGGTGTCGTCGGGCGGTCGGTCGGGATGGCGGACATGGAACGCGGATTTCCTCTTCTGCCCGCCACCCTAACCGATCATGGGCGCGGGGGAAACTGGCGTCACAGTCCCGTCATACCCGAACTCTGTCCCATCCCGTCGCCCCGGCGAAAGCCGGGCCTTGCTCAGGTGAAGCGCCCCCGCCAACCCCAACGGGACCCCGGCGTTCGCCGGAATGACGATCATGGTAGAATGCTGTCTTCCACCCCCGCCGCACGCCGGATCGCATTGGCCGCTTCATGCGCCGCCCGCACCGGCGGCGGGATGCGCCGTCCATCCGATAATCGCAGCACCCGCGCTACCGCGCTGTCCAGCGACACCCGGTGCCCGGTGCTGACATAGACCGGCATCGCCCGCGCGCGCAGCCGGAGCGCCATCGCCACCACCTCGCCGCGGTCGACGATCGGCGCGGTCGATCCCACCGCCTCGCCCAGCACGCCGTCCTGCCGCCCGCACAGCAACGACTTGGCCACGCCGATCGTCGGGACGTCCAGCCACACGCCCAACTGGCATGCGATGCCGCAGCGTCGCGGGTGCGCGCGCCCCTGTCCGTCCACCAGGATCAGGTCGGGCTTCTCCACCAGCGTCTCCCATGCCGCCGTCAGCGCCGGACATTCGCGGAACCCCAGATAGCCCGGAACATAGGGAAAGGGCGGGATGCGCGTCGCCCCGCCGACCGTGCCGTCGTCCAGCGCGATCGCGGCGTGGATCGGGCCATGGCTGTCACGCCACCGCATCGATGTATCCGCCCCGGCCACGCGCCGGACCGGGCCGATGCGGTCGCTCTGTTCGACGGCATCGGCGATCGCGCGCTGGATCGCGGTGGCGGACTTCAGGTCGGGGGGGTGCAGCCACTCCGGCGGACGTTCGTTCATGGCGATATAACGCGCCGGCGATCGGTGGTGCCCAATTGGCGGTGGTGCCCATTTTAACGGCATGCCGCCTGCCGCTGCCCTGTTTTGTGGCAATCCGCGCCGCAGTGCGGTAGCATCGCGCCTGTGATCGGCGGTTGCCGGGCTGGCACGATATTTGAAGGACGCGATCCCGCGTTCTAGGGAGGGAACGCCCATGAAGAAGATCGAAGCGATCATCAAACCCTTCAAACTCGACGAGGTGAAGGAGGCGCTCCACGACGTGGGAGTATCCGGCATCACCGTCACCGAAGCCAAGGGCTTCGGGCGCCAGAAGGGGCATACCGAACTGTATCGGGGCGCCGAATATGTCGTCGATTTCCTGCCGAAGGTGAAACTGGAGGTCGTCGTCGACGATCATCTGGCCGACCGCGTGGTGGAAGCGATCGCACAGGCGGCGCAGACCGGACGGATCGGCGACGGCAAGATCTTCGTCATGCCGGTCGAAACCGCACTGCGCATCCGCACGGGCGAACGCGGTTCGGACGCGATCTGATATCAAAGGGGGAGCCGGGCGGCCGCACCATCGGCCGGATCGGCATAGCGAACGCAAGGGAAAGCATCACATGGCCAACACGGCATCCGACGTTCTGAAGATGATCAAGGACAAGGAGATTGAATGGGTCGATCTCCGCTTCACCGATCCCAAGGGTAAGTGGCAGCATCTGACCATGTGCCAGAACGTCGTCACCGACGACGAACTGAATGATGGATTCATGTTCGACGGCTCCTCGATCGAGGGCTGGAAGGCGATCAACGAATCGGACATGATCCTGAAGCCGGATCTGGATGCCATCTACGTCGACCCGTTCTCGGCGACCCCGATGCTGATCCTGATCTGCGACATCGTCGATCCCGTGTCGGGCGAACTCTATGCCCGCGATCCGCGTTCCACGGCGAAGCGTGCGGAAGCCTACACCGCGTCGCTCGGTATCGGCGACACCGTCTACATCGGGCCGGAGGCCGAATTCTTCCTGTTCGACGACGTCCGGTTCGAGAACAGCTACGCCACAAGCTATTACAAGATCGACGACATCGAACTGCCCGGCAACACCGGCCGCGAATATGAAGGCGGCAATATGGGCCACCGCCCGCGCGCCAAGGGCGGCTATTTCCCGGTCGCGCCGGTCGACAGCGCCGTCGACATCCGCGGCGAAATGGTATCGACCATGCTGGAAATGGGCCTGCCGATGGATAAGCACCATCATGAGGTCGCCGCCGCGCAGCACGAACTCGGCCTGACCTATGGCACGCTGACACAGACCGCGGACCGGATGCAGGTCTACAAATATGTCGTCCACCAGGTCGCGCATGCCTATGGCAAGACCGCGACCTTCATGCCGAAGCCGATCAAGGAAGATAATGGCTCGGGCATGCACACCCATCTGTCGATCTGGGACAAGGGCACGCCGCTGTTCGCCGGCAACGGGTATGCCGGGCTGTCGGACCTGGCACTCTACTTCATCGGCGGCATCATCAAGCATGCCAAGGCCTTGAACGCCTTCACCAACCCGTCGACCAACAGCTACAAGCGGCTGGTTCCGGGCTATGAAGCCCCCGTCCTGCTCGCCTATTCCGCGCGCAACCGCTCGGCATCGTGCCGCATCCCCTACGGCACCGGCGCCAAGGCGAAGCGGGTCGAGGTCCGCTTCCCGGACGCGACCGCCAATCCCTATCTCTGCTATGCGGCGCTGCTGATGGCGGGCCTGGACGGGATCGACAACAAGATCCATCCAGGCGAGGCGATGGACAAGAATCTCTACGACCTGCCGGCCGAAGAGTTGAAGAACATCCCGACGGTCTGCGCCTCGCTGCGCGAAGCGCTCGAAACGCTCGACAAGAACCGTACCTTCCTCACCAAGGGCGGCGTCTTCACCGACGACCAGATCGACGCCTATATCGAACTGAAGTGGCACGAAGTCGCGCGCTGGGAAATGACCCCCAGCCCGGTCGAATTCGACATGTACTACTCGGCCTGATCCCCAGACGTCCCGGAAGGCGCAACCCCCGATCCCACCCGGGATCGGGGGTTTTTCATTGCGCCCGGAAAATGATCACGCCGGAACTTGCGCAGCCGCTGCACGGTTATGCCGGGGAAACGCCTTCGGAGACAGTCCATGCAGCGCACCGCCATCGCTTCCCTCCTGCTCCTTGCCACCGCCCCCGCCACCGCACAGGTCGCCGGCAGCACCACGCCCGGGGCAAGCACCAGCAGCGCGACGTCCGCGGGCTCCAGCCTTGGCGTCGGTCTCGGCAGCGGCAGCCTGTCGGGCAACTCGACGGCGGGCGGCACCACCGCCTTGCCGGGTGTCGGCGGCACCAGCTTCGGACAGCCCGGCACGCCGATCGGCGGACAATCGTCGCTCAGTGCGCGGGTCAATTCCCGTGCGCGGCTCGGTAGCGCGTCACGGCTGGATACACGTCTCGCCACCGGCAGCGCGGGCTACACCGGGTCTTCGGCCAGCGGGATTTCCAGCGGCAGCGCCAGTGTCAGCGGGCTTTCCGCTGGCACCACCCTGTCCAACGCCGGCCAGCCATCGGGGCAGGTCCTTGGCAGCGGCAACTGATCGATCGCCGGCGCGGGGCTTGTAGCGCCGCTGGCCAGGGCCTATTTTGCTGCAACGCAGCGAAGGTCTATCGATGATTACATCCAGCACCCGCCACGGCGGGCCGGCTCATCCCGGCATGGGCTTTCGACAATTTGTCGGGTTCGTGGCGGCGTTGATGGCCGTCAATGCGCTTGGGATCGACATCATGCTGCCGGCGCTTCCGGCCATGTCGGACGCGCTCGGCATCACCATCGAAAATCAGCGGCAGTTCATCATCGCGGCCTATGTCTTCGGCTTCGGCGCCGCGCAGCTTGCTTATGGGCCGCTGTCCGATCGGGTGGGCCGTCGCCCTGTGCTGTTGGTCAGCCTGACCCTGTTCGCGCTGGCCAGTGTCGCGGCAACCTTCGCGACCAATTTTGCGACGATCATCGCGGCGCGGCTGATCCAGGGCATCGTCGCGGCGTCGTCACGCGTGCTCGCGATTTCGATCGTGCGCGATTGCTATTCCGGGCGTCAGATGGCGCGCGTGATGTCGCTCAGCTTCATCGTCTTCCTCGCGGTTCCGATCCTGGCGCCCAGCATCGGCCAGATCATCCTGCTGGCCGGGCCATGGCCGTGGATCTTCTATTTCCTCGGGGCATTCGCGCTCACCGTGGTGCTGTGGGGATTCTTCCGGCTGCCGGAAACGCTGCATGCGGATTATCGCCGCCCGATCGCGGTGCAATCGATCCTCGCCGCCGCGCGCGAAGTCGTCACCAATCGCTATGCGCTTGGCTACACCCTAGCCACGTCGCTCCTGATGGGCGGGTTGATGGGGTACATCAATTCGGTGCAGCAGATCTTCACCGACGTGTTCCACCGCCCGGCGATCTTCACCACCGTCTTCGCCGCCACGGCCGGCACGATGGCGGTCGGCTCCTTCTTCAATTCGCAGATTGTCGAACGCCTCGGCACCCGCCTGGTATCGCACACCGCGCTGCTCGCCTTCATCGCGATCAGCGGGCTGCATCTCGCGATGGCCGCCTCGGGGCACGAAACCGTGCTCAGCTTCGCCGTGTTGCTGGCCGGCACCATGGGATGCTTCGCGCTGGCGACCTCCAACTTCGGATCGATGGCGATGGAGCCGGTCGGCCACATCGCCGGCACCGCCTCATCGATGCAGGGGTTCCTGTCGACCACCGCCGGCGCGCTGGTCGGGCTCGGCATCGGGCAGAGTTTCGACGGCACCACGGTTCCGGTGGCGGCGGGGTTCTTCCTGACGGGATGCCTGTCGCTGATCGTGGTGTTCGTCGTGGAACGGGGCCAGCTGTTCCGCCCGCACAACGCACCGGTCGGCGTCACCGCCTGATCATTCAATAATCCTTTGACACCCGCACGTTGGCGCTTTGCCGGCCCACGGTGGAAATCGTCGACAGCAGCGACAGCCAGCGCGTGATCTGGAACTCCAGCCGGGTGGCGCTATAGCCCTGGCCATCGGTGATGACCTCCACATAGGTCCGCCGCCCGATATATTTGCCGGCCGCCACCGACGTCCCCTGCCCGGTCGCGACATCGGCGGGCAGGATACGGAGCCGGTCAAGCCCCGCCACGCGCCGGATCGCGTTGATCGGGTTCAGGTTGGTCATGCCCCCGGCCCCACCCTCGCGTAGCGACGCGACCGCCGCCGCCAGTTGCAGGGCCTCGGGCGCGGACAGGTTGGTGATCGACGACCCGAACAGCAACCGCGACAGCAGTTCATCCTCCGGCAACGCCGGCACGCTCGTGAAATCGACCTGCGGACGCAGGCCGGTGCCCGATACCCGGATCGATGCGCTCAACCCCTGAAGATTGGCGTTGGCAACGATATCCAGCGCCGGATCGACCGGACTTTCCCCCTGGAAACGGATTGCCCCGCGGTCGATGTCGAACCGCCGCCCGGCAAATTCGTAATTGCCGCGCAGCATGTCGGCACGTCCGGTGATCTGCGGGCTTTCCACGGTGCCCTGGATCCCCAGTCGCGCCCGCCATTCACTGTCCAGCCCCAGCCCGCTGACCGCCAGCCGGTTGCGCGCATCGGCGGTCAGGTTCAGCCGCCACGGCGCCGATGGCGGCGGCAGGTCCGGCGCGTCGTCCGCCTGGTTGATCTCCCGCACCTTCAGCCGCGGGATCGATGCTGCCGCCGCACGACCCAGGCGATAGCGCGACTGATCCAGCCGCACCGTGCCCGATATCGTACCGCCCGCGCCGTCGGACTGGATGCGCAGCGGCCCGGTCACCGTCGCGCCGATATCGTCGCGCGCCAGCAGCACCGCCTTGTCGGCATCCAGCGCGATGTCCATGCCGAAGCCGTTGGCCGCCGCCAGTTCGAACAGGGCATGGCCCGACACGCTGCCGCCACGCGGCGTCGCGCCCCGGAAACTGTCGAGCACCAGCCGCGATCCGTTGAACCGCCCGGCCGCCACGATTCCCTGCACCACCGTTCCCGTCACCGCGCTTTCCAGCCGCGCGCCATCGGTGCGGATCGATCCGCGGATCACCGGGTCGGACAACCGCCCGCCGATATCGGCCCCGACCGCGACCGGTCCGGACAGGTCGATCGTCTCGACTCCGGTCAGCCGCCACAGCGTGTCCGCCGGCCCGGTATAGCGCAGCTGCGCAAAGATCGGCGCCGCCCGCATCCGATCCGACAGCGACGCTCCGGCCGTCAACGGCCCGATCCGCCCCTGCGCGCGTCCGATGATCATGCCCGCGCTCGCCACCACCGACCGTGCTGCCAGCCCGCGTTCGTTCAGGACCATCGCCAGCCCGACATCGATCGGTCGCGACGACAACACCAGCCCGGACCGCGTCAACCCGCGGATCCGCAGGTCGGCGCGCCCGGTGGGCGCCTGCCCCCCGCCGGGCACGCGGTAGGTCAGCGTCCCGTTCGCCAGCCCGCTCAGCCCCAGGTCGGGATAGAGCAGGTCGAGCAGCGACATCGGCATCCGCGCCAGCGTCGCGTCGATCGTGGCCCGGCCGGTGCCGAACCCGCCCGCCACCGTCACCGTCCCGCCGTCATAGGCCAGTGTCGACGGCGCGACCTGCCACCCGTCGCCAGTGCGCGTCAACATCGCCGGCGCGGTCAGGCGCAACGGCTTGCGGTCCAGCGTACCCGCACCGCGCACGCTGATCCGGTCCGGCGTCACCTGTGCAGTCGTCTGGAATGCGAAGGTGCGCCCGCGCGATCCCGCGACCGACGCCGTCACCGTCCCGCGCCCGGCGCGCAGCGACGCGCTGCCCGCGATCCGCGCGATCGACACATCGCCGCGCCGCGCCCCTGCCGCCGACGCCGTGCCCTCCACCGATGGTCCCGCCGGGTCGAGCAACAGCACCGCGTCCAGCTTGCCGCGCCGCACCTGTACCGGCACCGCCGCCGCCAGCCGCGCGCCGGAAAAGGCGAGATGCGTCTCGATCCGCTGGACATCGCCGGCCGGCGCGAACAGCAGCCGTCCGTCGATCCCGCCGCCTGCGGTGGTCAGCGTGCCGGTGAACCCGCCCGGATCGGATCGCAGCGCGCCGCTCGCGGTCGTGCCCGATACATCCAGCGCCGCCACCCGCACGATCGCCGGCGCGGCGGCGGGCAGGTCGATCCGCCCGCCGCCTGATAGGCATAGCCCTGATCATCGGGGTCCAGCGTCGCCCGCACCATCGTCAGGCCCAGCGGATCGGCCGGCGCCTGCAGCAGCAGGTCGACGCGCGGGCGCGCAATATCGCCGTCCAGCCCCAGGTCGAACGCGCCGTAGCGCGCCTGCACGCCCTTGCCCGCCAGCTGGAACGTCCCGTCGCGCCGGCGCATGCCCGTGCCGCGGATCGTGATCCCCGGCGCGGTCAGCGTCAGATTCGTGAAATGCAGCACGCCGTCGCGATCGCGCACCAGCCGCGTGTCGATCGCCGGCAACCCACCCGCCAGCCCGGCCAGGAACGCATTGTCCAGCCGCCGGACCCACGCCCGCCCGCGCCCCTCCACCCGCGTGCCGCGCCCGCTGGGATCGGGTACAACGCTGAGGTCGCTGGTCACGTCGACAATGCCCAGACCGCGGATCAGATAGCGTTGCAACTGCCCCGAAACGGTGACGTCGTACCGCCCGGTGGTCAGGTCGACCAGCAACGCCAGCTTGCCCTTCAGCTTGTCCGAATCGAACGCCAGCCCGGTCCCGGTCAGTTGCGCCGCCGTCGCCTTCAGCGTGCCGGCCACCGACAGGTTCGCCAGGATCCCGCCCGCGACATCGCCGATGCCGGTCACCCGCCGCGCGGTCAGCCGGATCGGCACCAGCACCGGCGAGCGCGACCACCGCCCACGCCCCTGCGCGCGCACATCCTCGAACCCGGTCGCATCGAACGCCAGTCGCGGCGCCGTCGCCAGATAGTCGAACGTCGCGGTGCGGAACGGCCCGTCCAGCCGCAGTTTCAGGCTGATCTTCTGCCCCGTCATGTTCGGGAACAGCGCGGGCGGGCGCAGCAGGTCCGCGCGGACCACCATGTCGCGGAACCGGCTGGTACCCAGGTCGATCACGCCCTTCGCATCCAGCGCCAGCGCCGGACTGCGCAGCGTCAACCCGCCGTCCAGCCGCCGGTCCGCCAGCGTCGCGGTCCCCGCCACCGCGATCGCGGGGGCCGACAGGCGTTGCAGCTTGCCCTGCAGGAACGGCGCCGGCGCGGCCCGCCCGGACAGGGCATAGCGCCCCGACGCCGCGGTCAGGCCCAGCCGCAGCACGTCGCGCCCCGCCAATGTCGCGCGCGCCTGGCCTGCCCATGCGGTCCACCGCCCCTTGCCCGCGACACGCAGCAGGATCGGCCGACGGGTCCCCACCAGCGCGCCCGTCACCGACTCGGCCGGCGCGTCCAGCGCGACATCGACATCGAACCGGTCGGCATCCGGCCGCGCGTCCAGCCGGACGCGCACGCGGTCGCCACCGCCCGTCACCGCCGCGTCCAGCGCGACCATCGCGCGGCCGTCGCGAATCTCGGTCGATCCCTGCACGCGTCCCACCCGCGCGCGTCCGCCGGCAATCGCAGCACCCAGTTCCAGCCGCGCGATCGCCAGCCGCCCGACCCGCACGTCGAACGCCGGCAGGATCGGTCCCTGCGTGGTCGGACGCAGCACCGGCGATCGGTCCAGCTTCACCAGTTCCGCCGACAGGATGTTGATATCCAGCGCGTTCCGCATCCACGCCGCCGGCGCCCAGTCGAGCCGTACCTCCGGCGCCTCCAGAAACTGCCCGCGCACATCATAGAGGCGCAGGTCGCGCAACGTGGCGCGGTTCCAGATCGACCCGTCGATCCGCCCGATCCGGATGCGCAGGCCGGACGTGATCGGCAACGCCGCGATCCGGTCGGTCAGGAAGCGGTGCCCCGGTCCGGTATCGATCGCCCAGATCGCGATCAGCACCAGCGCGATCAGCGTCGCGAGGATCCCGCCCAGCCAGCGGAGCGGGCGGAACCGCCGCCGCGGCGACCGCGCCGGCCGAGGCGGCACGTCCGGCTCGCTCAAAACGCCTGCCCCAGCGACACGTACAACGCGATCCGCGCATCGCCGCGACGGCGGTTGATCGGCGTCCCCAGGTCGACCCGGATCGGCCCGAAATTGGTGTAATAGCGCGCGCCGATCCCCGCGCCGTACCGGAATCCGGTAAAGCGCGGCAGCGGCGACGTGTAGAGATTGCCCGCATCCAGGAACGGCACCACGCCGAAGTCGCCGATCCGGACCCGCGCCTCCAGCGAGAATTCGGTCAGGCTGCGCCCGCCAATGGGGTCGCCGTCGACATCGACCGGCCCGACCGCCTGATAGCCATAGCCGCGGATGGATGCGCCGCCGCCGGCATAGAATCGGCGGGACGGGGCGATCCGGTCGCGTTCGGCGCCGACGATGGTGCCCAGCCGCGTCCGCCCGGCGATCGTCACCCTGGCCGTCACCGGAATATAGGCGCTGCCGTCGATCTGCGTCCGGGCATAGCCGAACGTCCCGGCCTGCAACGACAGTTCGGGCGACAGCCGCGCCGACAGCCGGAACCCGCGCGTCGGGTTCAACAGGTCGTCGGACGAATCATAACCCAGCGTCCCCGGCAATGCCGCGATCAGGAAGGTCCGCCGCCGCGCCGCACCGGTCGCGGCGATCGTGTCGCGTTCGTCGGACGCCAGGAACTCGGCGCCCGCGCTCCAGGTCCAGGTCTTCTGCCACAGGATGTTGCTCTGCCGCTCCAGCCCGCCCGACAGCTGGAAGGTGCGCGCGTCATAGGCGTTGCGGTTGATGTGCGCCGCGGTGACGTTCGCGGTCAGCACGCGGTCGCGATCCTTGAAATTGTTGCGGCGGAGCGAAACGCCCGCCTGCTGTTCGCGCGTGCCCAGCACGCCGCGGACCGTC
This sequence comes from Sphingomonas sp., assembly GCF_036387535.1. Classification (GTDB taxonomy): domain Bacteria; phylum Pseudomonadota; class Alphaproteobacteria; order Sphingomonadales; family Sphingomonadaceae; genus Sphingomonas_R. The sequence continues at coordinate 3,742 of NZ_DASVTO010000134.1, read as the reverse complement.
ACGGCCCCCTCCGGCGCGATCAGGTTGCGATGGGTCCAGCTGAGTTCGGTCGAAATCCCTTCGCCGGTGCCATAGCCGGCCGATCCCGCCACCGTCCGCGGCGGCGCCCGTTCCAGCGTGGTGGCGATATCCACCGTATCCGGGGCCGCCCCCGCCACCGGCACCGCCTTCACGGTCGATACCAGCCCGGTCTGGATCAGCGCTCGCCGATAATCCTCCAGTAACCGCGCGTCGAACGGGTCTCCGGGATCGAACCTGGCGATCCGCCCCAGATGCTTGGCGGTGAACAGCGGGTTGCCGATCACCCGGATCGTCCCGAATTTCTGGGCGATCCCCGGGTTGACCGCGATCGCCAGCGTCGCAGTGCGGGTTTCATGATCCACCACCACGTCCGGTTCCGCGACGGTTCCGAACGCGAAACCCTGCCGCCCCAGCGCGGTCCGCAGCGTGTCGCCGGCCGCGATCACCTTTTCCGCATCGACCGGTTGCTGCGGGGTCACGCCGTAGCTTTCCGCCAGCCCGGCGGCCTTCGGTCCGGCCGCCGACAGCCCCGGTGTGGTCACGTCGGTAAAGCGATAGACCTCGCCCGGATCGGCGAGCAGCGTCACCACCACCCGGCGCGTCGCCGGATCGGTTTCGACACGCGCCTGCACCGCCGCGTCATAATAGCCATAGGATCGCAGCAGTTCGGCCAGGACATCCTCGTCCTCGCGCGCGCGGCGTTCGATCTGCGCGACGTTGGCGGGCGATCCAGCCCCCTGCACCAGCGCCGACGCCGCGCCGAACCGCGGCCGCAACCGCGCGTCGCCGATCCCGTCGAGACCCTCGATCGCCACGCGGTAGCGCTGTTCCGCCGCCGCATCGACCATCGCCGCCGCCGTGACCGCGGCCCCGCCCTGATCCCCCACCGCCAGGTCGGGCCAGGCGACACCCAGGTCGGGCATCGGCGCCAGCGGCGAATTGGGGTCCAGTGCATCCGGCGTCGGCGTCGGCGTCGTGGCCGGATCCGGTACTGCCACCTGCGCCGCGGCACAGACCGGCTGGACCAGGAACGCGGCCATCGCAAAACAGGCGTGGGGGGGCCGCAAGCGGACGGAAGCCATGATGGTTCCTGCCTAGCCGCGCTGTTCCGCCGCCGCCAGCGCGATTTGGCGCCCGCGCGGCTCCGGCGGGCGCATCACGGCCCGCGCCGGACCGGTCCGCCTAGTGGATCGTCCCCTGCACCGCCGCATCCTCCAGCACCGCGACGATCCGTTCGATCTGCCGCCACCGGCAGAAATGATAGATATTGCCCCGGTCGCGGCTCTCCGCCGCGCGAATCGCCGCTTCCTGTCCGGCGGCACCGCCGAACCGGGTCATCAGGTCGGTCGCGCTGTCGATGGTCATGCGGTCCAGGATGAAGGGGGGCTGCGTCAAAAGGATCTCCTGCTTTCCCCCGCCCCTACAGATTGCGTGCCAACCGCCCTGTTCGGCGCGGAATAAGGCATGTGACGATGAAGGCCCCCTTCACCAGTCCCGCGGCGGGACCGGCCTGCACCGTGATGGGACGGCCGGTCCGGCGTGCGGGCGGGTGCTGGCGCCGACGCGGTACCGGTGGCATGACGGGTCATGACATCGCCCACCCAATCTCCGCAGGCCGCCGGCGGCATCTTTCTGGCGATCGGTGCCCTGGCGGGTGCGCTGATCGGCATGCGCAACGGCCAGCCGACGCTCGGGCTGCTGATCGGTTTCGGCCTCGGGCTCGGCATCGCGCTGGCGCTCTGGCTGGTCCAGCGGCGGCGCTGATCCCCTGGATCAGGCGATCACGCCGCCTGCCCACACGACCCGCCCGATCGTCTCCACCGCGGCCAGCGCGCGGATGCCCGGATCGGCCACCGCGGGATTGTCGCTGCGGATCGCCACCCGGCCGTCGTCCAGCATCGCCAGCCGCTTCACCACCAGCGCGTCGTCGATCCGCAGCACATGGATCCCGTCGCGCAACGGCCGCAACGCCGCCGCGCGGTCGACCATGATGCTGTCGCCGTCCGCCAGCGTCGGCGCCATCGAATCGCCGCGCACGCGGATCATCGACAGCGACGCGGGATCGCCGCCCGCCAAGGTGCGCAGCATGCGTTCATCAAAGGCGATGCCGCCCGTCCGCTGCTCGCCGCCCGCCTCCGCGCCCGGCCCGGCCGATGCACCGACATCCAGCATCGGCACTATCCGCAGCGTCGCCGGCATCGGCCCTGGGGAGGGAACGGGCCCACCCAGCCGGCTTTCCTCCACCCCGAAATAACGCGCCAGCACCGCGCGATCCGCCTCGTCCAGCTTCTTCGGGCTGCCGCGCCGAACATATTGCTGCACATAGGACGGATTGCGCCCCAGCAGGCGCGACAATCCGGCAAAATCCTCACCGCGCTCGCGACACAGGCGCTCGATCAGCGTGCGGGGATCCGGCGCATCCATGGTCATGCTGTATCGATAGGAATTTTCCTAGACAAGTAGGAATGCGTGCGGAACATATAAAGAACATGGGAGCGGGCCAAGGAGCGACGAGCGTGCATCTTCTATCGACTATCGAACGCTATCTGCGCAGGACCGGCTTGCCGCCGACGCGGTTCGGGCGGGAGGCGGTCGGCGATCCGCGGTTCGTCATGGATCTGCGCCGCGGTCGCGAACCCCGCCCGTGCACCATTGACCGGGTCGTCGCGTATATCGCCGCCCACGATCCCGCGGCGCAGGATGCGGCGCGATGATGATGGCGCCGTTCCGCGGCCCGGATGCCGGTCGCCTGCTCGCCGCCGCGCTGCTCGGGCATTTGCCACCGGGCACGATCCTGCACGCACAGCATCGTACCCCATGGGCCAGCGCGACCTTCAGCGGTACGCAGCACCGGCTGCTCCTGGATTGCGGCGATGCCGGCGCCGCAACCGCAATGGCAGAGCGTGTGGCGGACCTGGATTTCGCCCTGCGCGGCCACCTGCTCGCGGATATCGAGGGTCAGGTGGACGGTGCGATGCTGACGATCACGGCGTTGACGCTGATCGCGGCGTGATCGGGGGCGATCAGCGCCCTACCGTCATCCGGCGTAATTCGGTCAACGCCTGACGCAATTCCGGCCGATCCGCGGGCGGCGCCATGCCGACGCCGCCTCGCCGTTCCAGCCCGCGCTCCAGCCGCGCCATCATCCCCGCGATCGAATCGTCGCTGACCGGGGCCGGGGTGGTGGCGGGGGTGGGCGCCGGGGCCGGCGTGAAGATCGCCTCGAACGGCGCGTCATCCGCCGCCGGCATGCTGTAGCGCGCGTCGAGCAGCAGCATGTCGTCCGCATCGTCCGCATCCACCGCATCCACCGGCGGCGGGGCCACGGCCGGCGCATCCTCGAACAGCGGCGGGCGGCCGAACGGCGTCGTGCCCGCCGCGATGTCGGCCATCGGCGCACCCAGATCGGATGCGGCGAACAACGGGCGCCGCGCTGGCGCATCGGGATGCACGTCGGCCCGGCGCAACTGCGGCGTCGGAGCGGGCGCGAACAGGTCGATTTCGGGCTCGGACTCGGCCTTCGGGCCGCGCGGCCGCTCCATGCCGTCGAACAGCCACCAGACCGCGCCGCCACAGATCGTCGCCAGGATCAGCGCCAGCAAGCCGCGCTCCGCCAAGCCGAACGACACCGCGCCGATCCCGGCCCGGACGGTGCCCTGCGCCACGATCGACGCTGGCACGGCATAGGCGAGGAATGCCGCCGCTGCCGCCATCAACAGCG
>NZ_DASVTO010000133.1:0-67896 GCF_036387535.1 Sphingomonas sp. | reverse complement strand
GGCGATGATGAAGCCGCCCTTGATGCCGAAACGCTCTGCATGGCCAAGGTCGTCCATCACGAAGCCGGCAACCAGCCCCGCGCCGGACAGCTTGCGGTTGCGCAGACCATTCTGAACCGCGTCGAATCCGGCCGGTTCGCCGGCACCGTCTGCGGCGTGGTCCATCAGCGGAACCAGTATTTCGATACCACGCGCTATCATCCCGATCGCGACAGCACGCGGTGGCAGACCGCCGTCGCCGTCGCCTACGAAGCGCTGTCGGGCAAGGCCGAGCGCATCGTCCCCGGCGCCCTCTTCTTCCGCGCCGCCTACGCCGCCCCCACCAATTTCTTCAAGGGCCGCACCCGCATCGCCTCGCTCGGCGATCACGTCTTCTATCGGTAAACGCTGGCGGCGGCGGTAAATCCCGCGCCGCGCTCCGTCCGTGCCACGTCGTCGGGTTTGCGGATCGACGCCGCGCTCCCTTCGACGGAACTTCGGCCGTCCCTACATCGCCTCGTCCGCCGGCGCCTGCCCGGCAAAGCGTAGTGCCTGCGCGCGCTTCCATACGCGATGCAGCCACGCGCGCGGCGCTGCCGCTCCCATCCGCTCGGTCACGGCCAGCAAGTCCTCGGTGGCGTTGGTAACCCTTACCATCGTCTCGCTGGGTTCCTGCTCCGCCGCCCACCCGTCCAGTGCCTGCGCATTGGTCAGCAGCAGGAACAGGCTCGCGGTCAGGATCGTCCCCGCCGCATGCGCCAGCGCCGGGCGGCGCTCCGCTCCGGGCAGATCGACCGGCGATGGCGTCTCCGCTCGCCTTCCGCCTGGTGCCTCGGCCATCGCCACCCTCCTCAGAACTGATAATAGATGAAGGGCGCGACCCCTTCGAACCGCATCGCGTCGATCAGCAGGATCGTCACGCCCACCGCCACGCCCAGGATCGGTGCCGGCCACGCCTGCACCCGCACCGCAATGCCCTGCATCAGGCGCGGCGGCGCGGCATGGATCGCCAGCCCGAACAGGATCAGGACCAGCTGCAGCGGCGTGGCGCTCAGGCCCGCGACCGGGCTGCCCGCCATCCCGCGCAGATAGGCGATCGCGTCCGCAAAGCTCGGGCTGCGGAAGAAGATCCAGCCGAGCGTCACGATGTGAAAGGTGACAAGGATGCCCAGCCATGTCGGCAGCACCGGCCAGCCGCGGGGACGATATTCCCGCCACAGCCGCTCGATCGCCAGCACCCCGCCATGCAATCCGCCCCAGATCAGGAACGTCCATTTGGCGCCATGCCACAGCCCGCCCAGCAGCATCGTGATCATCAGGTTGCGGCAGATATACCAGACCCCGCCGCGATTGCCGCCCAGCGCATCGATATACAGATAGTCGCGCAGCCAGCTCGACAGGCTGATATGCCAGCGCCGCCAGAAATCCTGCAACGACGCTGCGCGATAGGGCTGGTCGAAATTGCGCGGGAACCGGTATCCGAACAGCGCCGCGATCCCGATCGCCATGTCGGAATAGGCCGAAAAGTCGCAATAGATCTGCACCGCATAGCCATAGGCCGCCAGCGCGAGGTCGATCCGCGAATGCCCGGCGATATCGGCGAACACCGGATCGACGAACTGCGTCGCCAGCTCGGACGCCACCACCGCCTTCTTGAACAGCCCCCACACGATCAGCAGCATCGCCATCGCCACCATGCCGCGGTCCAGTTTCGGCGTCGTCCGCAATTGCGGCACCAGGTCCGCGGCCCGCACGATCGGCCCCGCCACCAGATGCGGGAAGAAGGACATCAGGAAGGTGATGTCGAGCAGCGACGCCGCCGGCACGCGCCGCTTATAGACGTCGACCAGATAGCTCATCCCCTGAAAGGTGAAGAACGACACCCCCACCGGCAGGATGATCTGCACCAGCGGCAGATCGCGCGCGAAGCCGACCGCGGACAACAGGTCGCCCAGCTGTTCCAGGAAGAAGCCGAAATATTTGAAGAAGCCCAGGATCCCCAGGTTGGCGATGATCCCCACGATCATCACCCGCTTCCGCACCGCGGCATCCTCGCTGCCCGCGATCACCCGCGCCGCGCCCCAGTTCAGGAACGCCGACAGGATCAGCAACGCCACGAACCGCCAGTCCCACGCGCCGTAGAACACCCAGCTTGCCAGCAGCAGCAGGATCTTGCGCCACTCGTTCGACCGCGACGCCCCCCACACCACACAGAAGGCGACCAGGAAGAACAGTCCGAATGTCAGCGTCGGGAACAGCATCAGCGCGCGCCCCCGCCCGCGTTCCGATGGGGATCAGGCAATATCAGTCCCCTCACCGCCCCGGCATCCCGGCCGCATCCAGGTCCGCCTGCAACCGCCCCGCCAGATCCCGGCCGCCCACCGACGTGAAATGCACATAATCCCCGCGCATCCGCGGCGGGGTGCTGCGGACCCAGCCGGGCGCGGAACAGGCGCCACCCATCCGGGCACTCGTGTCCCAGAACGCCAGGTTGAGCTCGCCCGCGATCTTGCGCTGAATATCGCGCACCACCTTCATCCCCGGCGGCACGAACAGCCCGGACACCGCCGGCTGCACGGGGACAGGGACGGGGGTCGGGACCGGCGCTGGCACCGCCACCTGTTCGGCCAACGCCGCGATCGTCGCATCCATGTCCTGCGGGGCGGGCGTCGCCATCGGTGCCGGCGGCTGTACCGCGGGCACCGTGCACGCGATCGCCACGCCCGGCGCATTGGCGCGCAGGCCCGGTTGCCGGCTCGCCGCATCGGGCGCTCCCAGCAGCAGGATCGGGACATTGCCCGCGAGCCGCCGCAACCGCCCGATCGCGCTGCGCAGCGTCCATTCATAACCGAACGGGCTCACGCTCGGCGAAAATCCCTCATTGGTGCCGAACGCCAGCACGATCATGTCGGGGCGATAGCTGCGAAACTCCTCCGCCAGCACGGCGTCGTCCGTGCGCATGAAATGGACCAGCTGCGATCCCACGACACCCACGTTGGACAAGGCGACCCCACCATTGTCGCGGAACGTCGCCCACGACGTGATCGTGACCGGCGCCTCCTCTGATGTCACGGTGACCATCGGATTGGGTCGGTCGAGCGCAAAGGTCCGGCATTCCGGCCGTTCCGTCGTGGACGCCAGGTCGAACCGGCTCTCCGCCAGCCCGATCCGCACCAGCAGGCTGCCGGCGCCCGGCCGCGCGATCGCGCACAGCACGAACCGGTCGAAACTCTGCGCGCCGTCCGATGTCAGCGACATCGATGCACCGGGACTGGTGCTGGTCAGGCTGAACCCCGCCACGCCGATCGCCGGCCGCGGCTGCGCCGATCCTGCGCCGAACGCGCCATTCACCCGCCAGCCGGGCGACATCGCCGCGGTCACGCCCCGCGTCAGATACCCGGCATAGGGGCGCCCGGCCGCCAACATGCCGCGCCCGCCCCCGCCATAGCGCGCCTGCAACAGGTCGCGCCACCCGCCGGTGATCGTATCGCCCGCGGTGTGACTGTCCCCGATCTGCAGGATATGGACCGGCCGCCCGCCAGCATTGGTCCTGGCCCCCGCCAGCTTGCGGAACACCGGCGCCAGCGTCGCGGCATTGCAAAGATTGGCGGTGCAGGGTGCCGCCCGCGCCGCGCCGCCGGTCATCACGCCCGCCAGCGCCGCCAGTGCGATCCGCCGCCTCATGCGCCGGTCCGGTCCGTCGCCCGCTGCGGATCGGCCGGCACGCCGGCCTTTGCCCGCGCTGCCGCGACATAGCCGTCGATCCGCTGCGCCAACCCGCGCGTGATGCGGACATATCCGTTCATCGACATGTGGATGCCGTCCTCCGCCCGCATCAGCACCGGCTTGCCGCTCGCATCCGGCAGATAGGCCGAAAATCCATCCGGCCCGCTCGACATTGGGCGGGTATCGATGAACGGCACCCCCAATTCGCCCATCAACCGCGCGTAGAACGCATTCATCGCGCTGATGTCGGCGTCGAACGTCGGCTTGCGCATCCGCGGCAGGCCGACCCAGTACACCGTCGCCCCGGACTGGCGCAGCGCCGCGACCAGCCCGGCCGCGCGCCGCCCGATCAGTCCCTGCCAGGCCGGGCTCATATATTTGGCCAGGTGCCCGTCCGCGATCACGCCCTGCGTGTCGTTCGCGCCGTAACTCACCACCGCGATATCCACCGGCCCGCTCGCCAGCTGCTGGGCGACATGTGTCTCCAGGTTCAGGCTCTTGTACCGGGTGAATCCGGTCGCCTGCTGGCTGTATTTGACGACTTCATAGCCGCGCTTCTTCGGCAGTTCGCGGTTCAGGCCGGACCAGACACCGTCGCCGAAGCTGTCGCCATAAACTCCGACCCGCACCGGTCGCCCTTCGGCCAGCGTCCGCAGCAGGCGCGGTGCTGCGGCGGCGCTATCGGGAACCGACGCCACCGCCGGCGGCACCGGCGCCGGCGCGGCGGGCGCATCCGCAGTCGCCACGGGCGCGGCGGTGTTGGACGTCACCTCTGGCGGGACCACGGCCACGCCGGGCGCCGCCGTCGCGCTCGGCGGGGGTGGCGCGATCGCCTGCGGCACCAACGGCGGCACCTCCGGCGCGGTGTCGCGGTCTCCGGCGAATGCGAAGCCGATCGCCACGCCCGCCGCCACACCCAGGAACAGCACCGCCGTCCGATCCGCCAGCGCCAGCCACGTCTTCATGCCTATCCGAACTCCGACCCTATCTCTCGCTCCTATGCGGCGATCGGGGCGATTGTCACCCATGATGCGCCGAACAGTGCCGTTTGCGCCCTCCCGCCGTTCGGGCGCGCGCCGGCTGGCGAATGCCCGGCCCTGTCGCCGTCGTTCAAGCCCGCCGGGACACCAAAGGCTTGCGATGCGTTTGTTTCCGACAAGGAGAAAGTCATGTCGAACAGCAGCCCGGCCCAGCCGATCCCCGATCCCGCAAAGGATCCTGAAGCCAGCAAGGCGCTTGGTGGCGATTCCGTCACGGGCGAAGCCGGGGGCCGACGCGATATCGATGACGACAGCGTCAACGGCAGCCAGAACCTGGAACAGCGCGTCGCGCCCAATCCGTTCAAGGATGCCGACCGGGCCCAGCATAACAGCCACTGACCAACAGGTCCGTCGCCGGCTACGGCCAACCGGCCATTGAAAATTGGTGCCCCTGGCCGGGGTCGAACCAGCACTCCTTTCGGAACTCGATTTTGAGTCGAGCGCGTCTACCAATTTCACCACAGGGGCACGCGGGTGCTGCCTAACAAAGCCGGATACGGATCGCAACCGGGGCCGCGCGGGATTTTGCCTCTCGCCGCCCCCGGTTGACGCATGGCGGACAAGCGGCTTGAAGGGCGCGGTGCCCTTGGGCGCTCGCCATCACGAGGATCTCATGCGCCTGCTTCCCCGCCGCCACGGCCTCGCTTTCCTGCTGGCGCTCGCGCCGGTCACGCATGCCCCGGCGCAACAGGCGATCTCCGCGCAGGACAAGGCGGCGGGGGCGAAGGCCAATCCACAGCTGCTGGCGCAATATGGCGGGGCGATGCGCGGCGCGCCGGCGGACTATGTCACCCGGGTCGCGCGCCGGGTCGCGGTGCAGAGCGGCCTGTCCAACACGCAGGGCGATTTCACCATCGCGCTGCTCAATACGTCGGAGGAAAACGCCTTCGCGATCCCCGGCGGCTATGTCTATGTCACCCGCCAGTTGCTCGCGCTGATGAACAGCGAGGCGCAGCTCGCCTCCGTTCTCGGGCACGAGGTCGGCCATGTCGCCGCGCGCCATTCGACCAAGCGCAACAACCGTTCCAGCATCGGCTCGGTCCTGGCGGCCGGCGTCGGGCTGCTGACCGGCAGCGACCTGCTGGGTCAGGCGGCGGGCTACGGCGCGCAACTCTACACGCTCGGCTACAGCCGGTCGCAGGAATATCAGGCGGACGCGCTGGGTGTCCGCTATATCACCGCGGCCGGCTATGATCCGTTCGCCGCCGCGGCGATGCTGGACGAACTCGATGCCGAAACCCGGCTTCAGGCCGAACTGGCCGGGCGCAACGCCAATGCCGTACCCAGCTGGGCGCGCACCCATCCCAACGGCCCCGATCGCGTGGAAAAGGCGATGGCGCTTGCCGAGAAGACCGGTCGCACGCCACCATCTCCCGATGTGCAGGACGTCGCCTTCCTGCGAATGCTGGACGGCCTGCCCTATGACGACGATCCGGCGCAGGGCGTGGTCGATGGCCGCCGGTTCCGGCACCCGCCGCTCCGGATCCAGTTCGATGCCCCGGCGGGCTACACCATCACCAACGGCGCCGATGCCGTGACGATCTCGGGCGCCGGCACCACCGCCGCCGGCCAGGCCCGGTTCACTGCCCTGCCCGCCGGGACGAACCTTGCCGCCGATATCGATGCCCGCTTCGCGGCGGTCGCGGGTGGGCGCACGCTGTCGCATGATCCCGTCCGTACCCGCCGGGTCAACGGCATCGACATTGCGGAGGCCACCGCCAGCGGCAGCGGCGCCACCGCCGGCGGTCAGGCGGTCGACGTGACAATGGTCACATGGCGCGGCGATCCTAAAACCGCGCTCGGCTTCACGCTCCTCACGCCGTCCGGCACCGGCATCGGCCCGTTCGAGCCCCTGATCGACAGCCTCACGCGGCTCACCCCGAACCAGGCGGCGGCGATCCGCGGCAAGCGCGTGCGGATCGTCACGGTCAAGGCGGGCGAGGGCATTGATCAGATCGCGCCGCGCATGGCCTATGCCGATCATCGCCGCGAACGCTTCCTCGCGCTGAACGGCCTCGCCGATGCCGATCGGCTCCGCCCCGGCCAATTGGTCAAGATCATCGCCGCGGACTAAGCGGACCGACGCGACCCGCCGGACAGGAACCATCATGATCCTTCGCAGCGATGAATATCACGATCTGCCATCCGCGGACGGCGGCGTGATGCGCACCCACCTGTTCCGCCCGGTGGCCGATGGCCGCTACCCCGGCGTGCTGCTCTTCTCGGAAATCTATCAGGTCACCGATCCGATCCGCCGGCTGGCGGCGTTCGTCGCGGGTCATGGCTACTGCGTCGCCGTGCCGGAGGTCTATCATGACTATGAAGCGCCCGGCACGGTCCTGCGCTACGATCCGGCAGGCACCGATCGCGGCAACGCGCTGAAAATCGCCAAGCCGGTCGCCGCCTTCGACGCCGATGCGGCGATCGGGCTCGATTTCCTGGCGGCGCACCCCGCCTGCACCGGCCGGCTCGCGACGCTCGGCGTCTGTCTGGGCGGACATCTCGCCTACCGCGCCGCACTCGATCCGCGCGTGTCCGCCGCGGCCTGCTTCTACGCCACCGACATCCATGGTGGCACGCTGGGCGCGGGTCAGCGGGATGACAGCCTCGCCCGCATGGCGGAGTTGAAGGCGGAAACCCTGTTCGTCTGGGGCCGGCAGGATCCACACATCCCCTTCGCCGGCCGCGAAGCCATCCGCGCCCGCCTCGAACAGGTCGGCGCGCGCTACGAATGGCATGAGGTGATCGCCGCCCACGCCTTCCTGCGCGACGAAGGCCCCCGCTACGATCCGGCGCTGTTCGTCCAGACCACCGGCTGGATGCTTGGCCTGTTCCAGCGGGTACTCCGGACCACCCCCTGATCCGCCGCCCCGCCCCGGTCGTTCACACACCCCGCCAGCACAACGGATCCGGCAGCGCATCGGTCGAATAGTCGACCTGCAACACGCGCCGGCGCCGTGGCGGGTCCGCCGCCCGCGATGCATGCAGGATCGACGTCGCATAGCACCAGATGTCGCCGCGGTCCGCCAGGCAGGTCCGCTCGCCATGCGCCGCTACGATCGACGCAATGCGCGTCTCGGCGATGCGCCCCAGTCTGTGCGATCCCGGAACGATGCGGAGCGGCGCATTGGTCGCGTCGACGGCATCGAGATGGATGCGCAGCGTGACCATCCGCTCCAGTATCACGAACGGCGGCTCGACCTGCACCAGCCCGGACTTGATGGTCCACGGGCCGAACCCGGCGACGGTCACCCGCTCCGCGACCACGATTGTGCGATCCTGATGCCAGCCAAGGCTCCAGTTGGCGGCAGGCGTCTTGTCGAACAGCACCGCACGCACAGCGCGGGCATCCGGCCCCAGCACTGCCGCAGCGATCCGCCCCACTGTGCCGCCCGGTGCCAGGATCGAACGCAGTGCGGGCGCGGCACCGATGCGAACGCCCGGCACATCCACCGCCAGATCCGTCATCGCACGCTCGATCGCCGCGCAATCCCCGTCGTTCAGGACCGTCCGGAACGGCTGCGCACCGTCCCGATCGAAGGACAGGCGGGCGTCCGCCGGATCGCTGGCCGGAATCAGGCCGCCTCGCCGGCAGCATGACCGCTGCCGTTGATCGCCCTGGTGGGCGTCGATGCGCCGCCGGACAGCGTCGCGGTCGCGGCGCCGCTTCCGGCCAGCATGCCGTTCAGCGACCCGCCGGTCATGCCCAGTTCGGCCATCAACCCGTCGATCAGCGGGCTGCCCACCCGGTACCGCATCGCCGCGGCGACCGCCGCATCGGCAAGATTGGCCTGCCCGCCGCCAGTCGACGAATCCGCGCCGCCGGGATCACCGTGCAGGCCGCGTGCATCCAGGATGCTGATCTTGTCGATATTCTCCATCGGCTTGCTGGCGGCCGCGATGATCGCGGGCAACGCGTCCAGCATCGCCCTGCGGATCAGCAATGCGGTCTGCGCATCGCTCAGCAGGTTCGTCGCCTCGTTCAGCGCGGCCTGACCGGCGGCATCGACCTTGAACGCCGCCTCGCGGCCCTCGGCGCGTGCCTTCTCCGCATCGGCCTCCGCGGTCGCTTCGGTGCGCAGGGCACTCGCGCGCGCCTCGGCGGCTTCCTTCTCCGCGGTGGCCGCCACGGTGATGCCGACCGCATCCTCCTGCGCGCGCTGGGTGGCGGCGATCACGGCGACATTCTTGTTGCGGTTGGCGATCTCGGTCGCCTTCGCGGTGGCGACGCTTTCCTCGGCACGAACCGCAAGCGCGCGGGCCTCGTTGGCCGCTGCGGTCGCGGTCGATTCCTCCTCGGATTTCTGGGCGGTCTGCACCGCGGTCGTGATCCGCGCGATCTCGATCGTCCGGTCGCGTTCGATCGTCGCGGTCTGGATCGCGCCGTCACGCGCGATCGCGGCGCTCTGGATCACCTTGTCCGCTTCGGTCTGCGCCACCGTCTGCGCCTGCAGCGCGGTGATCCGCGCAATTTCCGCAAGGCGGGTCTGCTCGGCCTCGGCCGTGGCGATCGCCGTCGCCTGCTCGGCCCGGCGCGCGGCCAGCGTCTGCTCCTGCGTCAGCCGCGCCTGTTCGGCCGCCTGCGCGATTTCCAGAGACTGGTTGTTCGCGTCCAGGTTGCGCTGCTCGATTTCGACCCGGTTGGTCGCGACGATATCGTTGCGGATCTTCTTGCGTTCCTCGATCGTGCGGGTCAGCACGGTCAGGCCTTCGGCATCGAACGCGTTGTTTTCGTTGAAATGCTCGAACGCAGTCTGGTCGAAATGGGTGATGCTGACCGACTCCAGCTGAAACCCGTTCATGTCCAGGTCGGTCATCAGAGCCTCCTGAACCTTCTGAATGAAATCGGCGCGGTTCGCATGGAGATGCTCCATCGTCATCGTCGCCGCCACCGATCGCAGCGCGGACACCAGCTTGCCGTCCAGCAGCGACTTCACCGCATCGGCGCTGTTGACCGACTGGCCCAGCGTCTGGGCCGCGGCCGCGATCGATTCCGCATCCGGCTTCACCTTGATGTGGAACAGCCCGACCACGTCGACGCGCAGCTTGTCGAGCGTGATCAGCGCATCCTTGTTGAGCCGCGACACCTCCAGCTTCACCGTCGTCAGCCGGACCTGCATCAGTTCATGCAGCACGGGAATGACCATGATGCCACCGTTCAGCACCACCTTCTCGCCCCCGAATCCGGTACGGATCAGCGCGACGTCCTTGGTCGCGCGGCGATACAGCCGGGTCAGGATGACCCCGATCACGACCAGCGCGAACAGGATGATGCCGGCGTAGATCAGGACGTTCATAAGCGATGCAGGCATGGAAACCCTCCCCGATTGGTCATGATGGGCGTGTCAGATCGGTCGCAGCACGGATTCCCTGTCCGGCACCGCGAAGAACAGCCTGCCCTCGCGACGCACCAGCAATGCGGTCTCTCCGCTGGAAATGGCATCGGGGTCGGCATGCGGCTCGACCATGATGAAATGCGCCTGGCCATGGCGATCGACCACCTTGGCGCGCGCCGGCGATCCCCGCCGCGCGGTTCCTTCCAGGATGGTGCCACGATGCATCAGCAGGTCGTCGGTGGTGATGACCGTCGTCTCGAACCCCGGCATGACGCGGCGCAGGCCGTTGGCGGCCAGCGTGTTGAGCATGGCGCCGATCAGGAACGCTCCTCCCGCTGCCGCTGGCCAGGCCAGCGGGTCGCCGATCAGCGCGGACGCCGCCTGCTGGATCGCGACACCGGCCAGCGTGAAGCAGCCGAGCAGCGACGTCAGCCAGATCAGGATCGGCAGTTCGCCGCCAAGCCCCAGCCAGCCGAGCATGCTCCCCAGATCGACATCCCCGTCCGCGTCGAGGTCGAGATGGCCAAGACCGAGGCCGATCGCTTCGATCAACCCGATCCCCACCATCACCACGAACGCGATCGCGAACGGCAGATAGGCCGGCGTCAGAAACTGCGAGAACATGGGCGAACGGATATCATGCGCGCGCCGCGCTGTCAGGGAAATCGGCGCCCCCGCGTGGCGATATCGGTGGTGTTTCCTTGCGGATCGCCCGACCGCCATCCGGTAGCGCCGCGATGAAGTCCCAGGCGGCGGCAGGCCGACGATGCGATCTTCACAATCAGACCGACGGCACCCGGGCCGACGGCACCAGCGCGCGAGAGGACGCCGTACCGACCCCAACCATCACCGGACGCGATGGCACGGGGCAACCGGCCGAATCGGCCACGTACGCGCTCACATGCCGGCGGGATCAGTTCCGAGGAATGTCATGAGATGGTGGAGCCGTGGGGGATCGAACCCCAGACCTTCGCAATGCCATCGCGACGCTCTCCCAGCTGAGCTACGGCCCCATACCCTGTCCGCCGGCTGGGTACCGGCAGGGTGAGGCGCGCCTTTACGAAAGCCGGCGCGCCTCTGCAAGTGATTTAATTCTCGTCGTCGTCGTTCGGGGCCGCGACCCCGATGTCGTCGTCGCCGCCCAGATCGACATCGTCGTCGGGGCTTGGCTCGGCGTCCTCGTCGACTTCCAGATCCTCGCTCAGATCCGCGTCGTCCTTCTCCTCGACCACCTTCTTCGGCGCGTCATAGGACAGCGGCTGCTTGGACTTCAGCACGGTCTCCGGCTCGAACTGCGTCGCGCATTCGATGCAGGTGACGGGGTCGTCCTTGCCCAGGTCGTAAAAACGCGTCCCGCACTTCGGACAGGTCCGCTTGGCGCCCCATTCAGGCTTGGTCATGGGATGGTTGCTCCGGGAAAATCAGGAAAGGCGCGTCGGAAGCCATTGCCCCCGGCGCGAATTGCCGGGCGCCTTGCCACAGGGCCATGCCCCTGTCAAAGCCGCCCACCATGAACCCTCCCGCTTCCGCTACGTTTCGCATCGATGGCGCCCTTTGCGGCCGTGTCCGCGTGCCCGGTGACAAGTCGATCTCACACCGCTCGCTGATGCTGTCCGCGCTGGCGGTCGGGCGCAGCACGATCGACGGGCTGCTGGAGGGGGAGGATGTGCTGGCCACCGCCGCCGCGTTGCGCGCGATGGGCGCGACCATCCACCGCGGCGACGATGGCCGCTGGACGGTGGATGGCGTCGGCGTCGGCGGGCTCCTGCAACCGGGCGCGGCGCTGGACATGGGCAATAGCGGCACGTCGACCCGGCTGTTGATGGGGCTGGTCGCCAGTCACCCGATCACCGCCACCTTCGTGGGCGATGCGTCGCTCAGCGGCCGGCCGATGGGCCGGGTCATCGACCCGCTGGCGCAGATGGGCGCGGATATCAGCGCCAGCCCCGGCGGCCGCCTGCCGCTGATGCTGCGCGGGCTCAGCCCGGCGGTCCCGCTCACCTACCGCCTGCCCGTCGCCTCGGCACAGGTGAAGTCCGCGGTGCTGCTCGCCGGGCTCAACACCCCCGGCATCACCCGCGTCATCGAACCCGTCCCCACCCGCGATCACAGCGAGCGCATGCTCGCCGGTTTCGGCGCGACGGTCGAGATCGGCCAGGACGACGACGGCGCCCGCATCATCGCCATCCACGGCGAGGCCGAATTGCGGCCGCAGGCGATCGACGTGCCCGGTGACCCCTCGTCCGCCGCCTTCCTGGCGGTTGCCGCGCTGCTGGTGCCGGGGTCGGAGGTGCGGATCGACAATGTCGGCATCAATCCCACCCGCGCCGGCCTGTATGACATGCTGCGCCGGATGGGGGGTGATATCGTGTATGCCGATGTCCGGACCGTCGGTGGCGAACCGGTCGCGGACCTGATCGTCCGCGCCTCCGCGCTGACCGGGATCGAGGTGCCGCCCGACGTCGCGCCATCGATGATCGACGAATATCCCATTCTGTTCGTCGCCGCCGCCCTCGCGCGTGGCCGCACCACCCTGCGCGGGCTGGAGGAACTGCGCGTCAAGGAATCGGACCGGATCGCCGTCATGGCCACCGGCCTGCGCGCGATCGGGGCGACGGTACAGGAACTGCCCGACGGGCTGGTGATCGATGGCCGCGACGGGGCGCCCTTCCCTGGCGGCGCGACGGTGGCCGCCCGGCTGGATCACCGCATCGCGATGAGCTTCGCGATCGCCGGGCTGGTGTCCGCCGCACCGGTGGTCATCGACGATATCGCCCCGATCGCGACCAGCTTCCCGACCTTCCCGACCTTGCTCGAATCGCTCGGCGCGCGGCTGGATCCGGCGCCGTGAGGGCGCTCGGCCGGCGCGCGCTGCTGATCGCCACCGCCGGCGGCGCCCTTGCGGGCCGCGCATCCGCCGCCGACCCCGCCGTCCCGCCACCTACCCGCGAACTGCGGGTGGCGGTGCCTGGCGGGTCGATCTACGTCCGCGTCAACGGGCGGATCGGCGATGGCCGGGCGCCGCTGTTGCTCGCTCATGGCGGCCCGGGCGGCTGCCACGCGTCGCTCGTACCCGCGCTCGCGCTGGCGGGCGACCGGGCGGTCATCCTCTACGACCAGCTCGACGGCGGCCGGTCCGATCGCCCGGCTGATCCCGCCAACTGGACCGTCCCGCGCTTCGTGGCGGAGGTTCAGGCGATCCGCGCCGCGCTCGACCTCGATCGCTTGCACCTGCTGGGCCATAGCTGGGGCGCCACGATCGCGCTGGAATATGGCGCGCGCCGCCCGGCCGGGCTGCAAAGCCTGATCCTGATGGGACCATTGATCTCCACCCCGGCCTGGCTGGCCGACGCCGCCACCCTGCGCGCCCGGCTACCGGCCAGGGTGCAGGCGGTGCTCACCGCGTGCGAAGGACCGAACCCGCCCGATGCCGCCGCCTGCGCTGCGGCCACCGACGCTTTCTACGCCCGGTACTGGCGGCTGCGCCCGGTCGCGCCGGCGGTCGCCGCCTATGAGGCGTCGATCCCGCAGTGCCGCGCGACCGGCCTCTATGAGGCGATGTGGGGGCCAAGCGAGTTCCGCGCGACGGGCACGCTCCGCGACTATGACGGCACGGCCTTGCTCGCCCGGCTCGACGTCCCCACATTGGTGATGATCGGCGATCAGGACGAGGTCACCGTCCCGACCGCCCGGCACTTTGCCGGCCTGGCGCCGCGGGGCGAACTGATCGTCGTCCCCGATGCCGCGCACCGGCTGCAAAGCGACCGGACCGATCTGTTCCTCGCCCATCTGCACGACTGGCTGCGGCGCCACGACGGAGACACCGCATGATCATTGCCGTGGACGGCCCTGCCGCATCGGGCAAGGGTACCATCGCCCGTGCGCTCGCGGCGCATTATGACCTGCCCTATCTCGACACCGGGCTGCTCTACCGCGCGGTCGGCACCAATGTCGTCCGCGGCGGCGGCGATCCGGCCGATCCCGATGCCGCGCTGGCGGGCTGCGCGTTCGATGACCTGCTGCTCCGGGATGCGGCGCTGCGGTCGGAACAGGCCGGCGCCGCGGCGTCGATCGTTTCCGCCCATCCCGCGGTCCGCGCCGCGCTGATCGAACGCCAGCGGGATTTCGCCGCGCGCCCTGGCGGCGCGATCCTGGACGGCCGCGACATCGGCACCGTCATCGCGCCGCATGCCGATGCCAAGCTGTTCGTCCGCGCCAGCCCCACCGTGCGTGCGCAACGGCGCCATGCGGAGATGCTGACCATGGGGCAATCGGTTTCGGTCGACACGCTGCTGGCGGAGATTCGCGATCGCGACCGCCGCGATTGCACGCGCGATGCGGCGCCCCTGGTTCAGGCTCCGGATGCCGACTTGCTGGACACGAGTTTTTTGAGTATAGACGCGGCCGTCCAGCGGGCGATCGCGCTCGTGGATGCCCGGACGGCCGTGCGCACCTGAGCGTCGACCCTCAAGGCGCGCAGGTCCGGTCCCCGATCGGCTGGTTCATGATCGGCCGTTGACCGATCGGGATTTCCGGCGCGCCCTTTTGCCTTGAGCCTCCGCGCTGAAGGTTCCCCGCATCCGCGTACTTGATCGGCCAAGGATGCTGCGCCGGCATGGGGTCGTCGCGGCAATTCGGCCTCCCAAAGACCTCCGGATCCAACCGGATGGCCGGAAATACTCTAGGAATATCCATCTTTATGGCCACTGCGGCAAACCCGACCCGCGACGATTTCGCGGCGCTCCTCAATGAAACGCTTGGCGGCGAGAATGAAGGCTTTGAAGGCCGCGTCGTCAAGGGCACCGTCACCGGTATCGAAAACGACATGGCCGTCATCGACGTCGGTCTGAAGTCCGAGGGCCGCGTGCGCCTCAGCGAATTCGCAGCGCCCGGTCAGAAGGCCGAACTGGCGATCGGCGACACCGTCGAAGTCTATGTCGATCGCGTCGAAAACGTCCACGGCGAAGCGATGCTGTCGCGCGACCGCGCCCGCCGCGAAGCCGCCTGGGACAAGCTGGAAGCCGAATTTTCCACCACCGCCCGCGTCGAAGGCGTGATCTTCGGTCGGGTCAAGGGCGGCTTCACGGTCGACCTGTCCGGCGCCGTCGCGTTCCTGCCCGGCAGCCAGGTCGATATCCGCCCCGTGCGCGACGTCACCCCGCTGATGGACATTCCGCAGCCGTTCCAGATCCTGAAGATGGATCGTCGCCGCGGCAACATCGTCGTGTCGCGCCGCGCCATTCTGGAAGAGACCCGCGCCGAACAGCGCACCGGCCTCATCCAGTCGCTGGCCGAAGGTCAGGTGATCGAAGGCGTGGTCAAGAACATCACCGATTATGGTGCGTTCGTGGATCTCGGCGGCATCGATGGCCTGCTGCACGTCACCGATCTCAGCTACAAGCGCGTCGGCCATCCGAGCGAGATGATCAACATCGGCGATACGCTGAAGGTGCAGATCATCCGTATCAACAAGGATACGCAGCGCATCTCGCTCGGCATGAAGCAGCTCGAAAGCGATCCATGGGAAGGTGCCGCGGCGAAATATCCGATCGACGGCAAGTTCACCGGCCGTGTCACGAACATCACCGAATATGGTGCGTTCGTGGAACTGGAGCCGGGCATCGAAGGTCTCGTTCACGTTTCCGAAATGTCCTGGACCAAGAAGAACGTCCACCCCGGCAAGATCGTCTCGACCAGCCAGGAAGTCGACGTCGTCATCCTCGAAGTCGATCAGGACAAGCGTCGCATCTCGCTGGGTCTCAAGCAGGCGATCAACAATCCCTGGGATGCATTCATGGAACAGCATCCGGTCGGCTCCACGGTCGAGGGTGAAGTCAAGAACGCGACCGAATTCGGCCTGTTCGTCGGGCTCGACGGTGATGTCGACGGCATGGTCCACATGTCGGATATCGCCTGGGGCGTGACCGGTGAGGAAGCGCTGGCGCTGCATCACAAGGGCGAAACCATCCAGGCGGTCGTGCTCGATATCGATCCGGAGAAGGAGCGCATCTCACTCGGCATCAAGCAGCTTGAGCGCGGCGGCGTCGCGGTTGGCGGCGGCGCGGCGGCTTCGTCCGGCGGCGTGAACAAGAACCAGGTGACCACGGTCACCGTGCTCGAAGTGCGCGACGGCGGTCTCGAAGTCCAGATGGGCGACGACGGCGTCACCGGCTTCATCAAGCGCACCGATCTCGGCCGCGACCGCGACGAACAGCGTCCGGAACGCTTCCAGGTTGGTCAGAAGTTCGATGCGATGGTCATCGGCTTCGATCGGTCGAAGAAGCCGAACTTCTCGATCAAGGCCATGCAGATGGCGGAAGAGAAGCAGGCCGTGGCGCAATATGGGTCGTCCGACTCGGGCGCGTCGCTCGGCGACATTCTCGGCGCGGCGCTGAAGGCGCGTAACGAGGAAAATTGATCGGGCAGATCGTTACTGACCCGTTTCGGGGCGCGAATCGGAAGGTTCGCGCCCTTTTTCTTTGCGAATTGTATAAAATCGGCACAATCCTGCCCCTGATCGAGATTGACGATTCTCATCGACGTCCGGTAACCCGTGCCACAGGTGGGGAGGGGGTTCCGCACTGGGAAAATGCGACTCGTGTTCGGGTGTCGAACGCGGTCGCGGTCGTGGGACAGCAGATGATCAGATCCGAACTCGTCGCCAGCCTCGCCGAATCCAATCCCAATCTGACCACGCAGGATGTCGAACGGATCGTCGGCCTCGTCTTTGACGAGATCGTGGAGCGCCTTGCCGCCGGGGGGCGGGTCGAGTTGCGCGGTTTCGGGACATTTTCCACCCGCGCCCGCGCCGCGCGCCAGGGCCGCAATCCGCGTACCGGCGACACCGTCGATGTCGATGCGAAGCGGGTGCCCTATTTCAAGCCCGGCAAGGACATGCGTGCCCGCCTGAACGTCTGATCGGGCTTGACCGCGCACCCTGGTTGCGGCCAAGCCGCTCGGGCATCGACCCAGCGGACGTGGCGAAACCGGTAGCCGCGACGGACTTAAAATCCGTTTCCTCAGGGAGTGCGGGTTCGAGTCCCGCCGTCCGCACCATCGGGGCACAGGCTCAGCTTTCCCGCCTGCATCCCTAACTCGGGTGCAAAGCCGTGAACGGTTCGCTATGGGGTGGCCGATCCCCCAAACCGACGCCGCCGTGGCGGCGAAAGGACCGACATGACCGACCCCGTGGCCACCGTGGCCGCCCCTTCCGCCACTGGCCTGGAATCCACCGCGGCGCTGTCCGTCGAAACCGTGCTCTGGGTTCGCCACTGGAACGAACATCTGTTCAGCTTTGCGGTGACCCGTCCGGCCAGCTTCCGGTTCCGCTCCGGCGAATTCGTGATGATCGGCCTGCCCGGTCCCAAGGGCAAACCACTGCTGCGCGCCTATTCGATCGCCAGCCCGGCCTATAGCGAGGAACTGGAGTTCCTCTCGATCGCCGTGCCGGACGGTCCGCTCACCTCGCAGCTCCGCAAGGTCGAAGCGGGTGACCAGATCTATCTGGGTCGCAAGCCCACCGGCACGCTGGTGGCCGATGCGCTGCTGCCGGGCCGGCGCTTGTTCCTCATCTCCACCGGCACCGGCCTTGCGCCATTCCTGTCCGTCGCGCGCGATCCCGACATCTACGAACGCTTCGCGGAAATCGTGATCGTCCACAGCGTCCGGCGCGTCGCCGATCTCGCCTACCGCACCGAACTGGAGGCGGCGTTCGCCGACGATCCGCTGATCGGCGAACAGGCGCAGGACCAGCTCGGCTATGTTGCCACCGTCACCCGCGAGCCCTTCCACACCACCGGTCGCATCGCGACGCTGGTCGAATCGGGCGCGCTGTTCGTGCCGCCGCTGACCGGCGGTCGCGCGTTCGATCCGGAGGAGGATCGGGTGATGCTGTGCGGCAGCATGGCGATGATCAAGGATTTCGCCGGCTACCTCGACAGCCAGGGGTTCGAGGAGGGGTCGAACGCCGCCCCCGGCCATTATGTGATCGAACGCGCCTTCGTCGGCTGATCGCATCGCGACGGCGGCACGGAACCGGGTTCCCGTCGCCGTCGCCTTTCCCTACTGTCCTGTCATGCGTGCCGTGCTGCCTCTTGCGATGTTGCTGCTGGTCGGCTGCGGAACCGCGGGCGGCGCTCCGGACGACGCGCCGATCACCGTCGGCGTGATCGGGGTGTCGCCACGACTGGCCAGCCCGTCGCGGCGTCCGCCGACCCCCGCCGACGCGGTGCTGCTCGCCAGCGTGGCGCAGGGGCTGGTCCGCTTCGACGCCGCGGGCCAGATCGAACCCGGGCTCGCCATTCGCTGGGACGTGTCGGACGACGGTCTGTATTACACCTTCCGGCTGGCGCAGGACGCGCCGTTCGACGCACCGTTGGTCGCGCGGCTGCTACGCGACGCGGCCGCCTCCGCTGGGCGTAATCCGCTGGCGTCCGAATTGGCCGCGGTTGCGGAAATCGTCGCGGTCACCGATGAAGTGGTCGAAATCCGTCTCTCGGCGCCGCGGCCCGATCTGTTGCAGCTGTTGGCCCAACCCGAACTCGCGCTGGTGGCGCGCAACACCGGCGGTGGTCCGTTCCGGATCGCTGGCCGCGCCGGCGGTCGCTACCGCCTGACCCCGCTCCGCCCTGCCGATGAACCGGCATTACCCGCGCCGGGGCCGGCCGCCGACATCATCCTGCACGGCGAACGCGCCGCAAGGGCGGTCGCCCGGTTCAAGGCAGGGGACGCCGGCGTCATCCTCGGCGGCCGCTTCACCGATATCGCCATCGCTCGCGCCGACGGCGGGGCGGGCACCACGCTCCATATCGATCCCGCCTCCGGTCTGTTCGGGTTCGCCGTCGCCGACAATCGCGGCCTGCTCTCCGCACCCGAAAACCGCCGGGCGCTGGCGCTGGCGCTGGACCGCGACCGCATCGTGCGGCTGTTCGCGGACAACTGGCCCGCGCGCACCGGCATCGTACCGCCGGGCACGGACGATCTGGCCAGTCCCGCCATCCCCGACTGGACCGATGCACCCCGTGCCGCCCGCATCGCCGCGGCGACCGCCGCGATCGCCGATTGGCGCCGCCGCAACCCTATAGCGCCGCGATCACCGCTGCGCGTCGCGATGCCGCCCGGTCCCGGCGCTCGGATGCTGTTCGCGCTCGCGGCCCAGGATTGGCGCAGGATCGGCGTCGATACCGTCGCGGTCGCGGCCGATGCGCCCGCCGATCTCCGCCTCGTCGATCTGGTCGCCCCCGCCTCCGGCGCCGCCTGGTATCTCCACCGCTTCGCCTGCGTGCGCAGTGCCGTGTGCAGCGAGGCCGCCGATGCCGCGCTGGCGGCGGCGGGGGTCGCGCGCGATCCTGCCGCCCGCGCTGCCCTGCTGGGGGAGGCCGATCGCCGCCTGATGGGAACCGGGGCGTTCATCGCGATCGCCACGCCCTTGCGCTGGGCGCTGGTCGCACCCAATCTTGGGGGCTACCGCGACAATCCACGCGCCATCCATGCGCTCGATCAGCTCCGCACCCCGCAATGACAGGATCGTTCCATGCGCGTTACGCCCGATCATCTCGACCAGCTGGCCGCGCGGCTTCCATCCCTCGGACGTGATCCCGCATCGATCCGGCAACGGGTCGAAACCATGGAACATCTGCTCGAACGCGCGTTCACCATTCCCGGCATCAATCGCAAGGTGGGGCTGGACGCGCTGCTCGGGCTCGTTCCGGTCGTCGGCGACATCGCCACCGCCGCGATGGGCGCATGGATCGTGTGGGAAGCCCGCAATCTGGGCATGTCGAAGCTGAAACTGCTCCGCATGATGGGCAATGTCGGGTTCGATACCGCGATCGGCGCGGTCCCGCTGGTCGGCGACCTGTTCGATTTCGCCTTCCGCTCGAACAGCCGCAACCTCGCGATCATCCGCCGCCATCTCGACAAGCATCATCCGGCGACCGGGACGATGGAAGGCGTCCGGACCGACTGACCCCGGCCTTACCGCCCGCCGCCGCGCCAGATCCGGAGCGGCGCCGTCATCGCCAGCCCGCCCTGATGCGCGGGGCACGCCACCGGCCGATACGCCTTGGACAGGCAGATCCACACCTCGTCCAGCCAGCCGCGCCGGGTGGCGGTGACGCGCATCATGTTCGGCCGCATGCCGGGATTGGCCGCGGCAAAGGCCTGCGCGAAACCACCGGCGGTCAGCGGTCGCCGCGACAGCGCCGCCATGTCCGGATAGCGCAAACCACCATATAGCCGCGTCGATTGTGCGAAATATTCCGCCGGCCGCGTGGTCATGCAGGTGCCGTGCTTGGCCCATTCATGCTGCAGAAGCTGCGCCGACGGCGTCGCGCACAGATTGGCGCGGATCACCGGTTCGGGCAGCAATGCGGCCGCCCGGCAATATTGCGGCCATTCCTTGCCCGCCCCGTCCGGCCACAGCCCGTGCAGTGTGAAGCCGAATTTCGGCCGCGTTCCCGCGCACTGGAACGCATCGCGCGCGCTCTGCTTCTTTTCCCGGCAATATTCGGGGGACCAGGTGATCGCCAGCGTATAGCTGCCGATCGGCACCAGCCGTTGCGGCTGGCTTTCGGACGCCAGGTCCGGCCGCGGCGCCTCCACCTGCGCCGGTGCCGCACAGGACCGCGCCTGCGCATCCGCCACGGCGGGTGCCGTCACCGCCAGCATCACGCCTGCCCACATCGATCCCGAATGCATCGCGTTCCTCCCCGATCCGCCCGGTCCGTTGTTCAGAGCAGCGCGAAATCCAGTCCGATATCCGCCGCCGGTGCCGACTGCGTCAACCGGCCGACCGAAACATAATCGACCCCGCTGGACGCGATGGCATGGATCGTGTCGATCCGTACCCCGCCGGATGCCTCGGTCGGCACTCGACCATTCACCCGTGCCACCGCCGCGCGCAACATCGCCGGGTCCATATTGTCGAGCAGCAGATGCGTCGCGCCCGCGGCCAGGGCGGGTTCGATCTGGTCGATCCGGTCGACCTCCACGATGATCCGCGCGATCCCCGCCGCCACCGCCCGGCGCACGGCGGTGGCGATATCGCCCGCCACCGCAACATGATTGTCCTTGATCATCGCCGCATCCCACAGGCCCATGCGATGATTGGTCGCCCCGCCGGTGCGCGTCGCATATTTCTCCAGCACGCGCAGGCCCGGAATCGTCTTTCGCGTATCCAGCAGGGTGGCGCCCGTGCCGGCCATGGCATCGACATAAGCCCGCGTCAGCGTCGCGATGCCCGAAAGATGCTGCACGCTATTCAGCGCCGCCCGCTCCGCCGTCAGCATCGCGCGCGCACGCCCGCGCAACCGCATCAGCTCGGTCCCGCCGGCCACCTGCGCGCCCTCCTCCACCAGGATGTCGATCGCGACCTCGGGATCGAGCGCGCGAAAGAAGGCGGCCGCAATCGGCAACCCCGCCACCGTCACCGGGTCCCGGCTGTCCATCACCCCTGCGAACACCGCGTCAGCCGGAATGACCGCGGCCGAGGTGACGTCCCCGCCCTCGTCCAGGTCCTCCGCCAGCGTGGCGCGGACAAAGCCGTCCATATCGAAACCGACCAGCGAAAACGTCATGCCATATCCATATCTGCTCTCCGGCGGGTGAGGCTCAAGCGCCCTCAGTCCCCCGTCACCCGCTTTGCACCCAGGTCCCCCTGCCCGACCGCGCCGGCGGCCATTGCCAGCATGCGGTCCAGCGGCGCCTTCGCCCGGATCCGCGTCGCCTCGTCGATCTCGATCCTGGGGGTCAGATCGCGCAGCGCGATATACAGCTTCTCCAGCGTGTTCAGCGCCATGTACGGACACATGTTGCAGTTGCAGTTCCCGTCCGCGCCCGGCGCGCCGATGAACGTCTTGTGCGGCGCCGCCTTCTGCATCTGGTGGATGATATGCGGCTCCGTCGCGACGATGATCGTCTCCGCCGGGCTGGACAGCGCGAATTCCAGGATCGCGCGCGTCGACCCGACCTGATCGGCATGGTCCAGGATGTAGGCGGGGCATTCCGGATGCGCCGCCACCGGCGCATCCGGGTGCAGCGCTTTCAGCTTCAACAGCTCGGTCTCCGAAAACGCCTCATGCACGATGCACGCGCCCGGCCACAACAGCATGTCGCGCCCGGTCTTGCGGTTGAAATAGGCGCCCAGATTCTTGTCGGGCGCGAAAATGATCTTCTGGTCCATCGGCAATTGCGCGAGGATCTTCTCCGCCGACGACGAGGTGACGATGATGTCGCTATGCGCCTTCACCGCCGCCGAACAGTTGATGTAGGTCAGCGCGATATGATCCGGATGCGCCGCCCGGAACGCCGCGAACTGCTCGGGCGGGCAACTATCCTCCAGGCTGCACCCCGCATCCATGTCGGGCAGGATCACGGTCTTCTGCGGGCTCAGGATCTTGGCGACCTCCGCCATGAACCGCACCCCGCAAAATGCGATCACATCGGCATCGGTCGACGCCGCCTTGGATGACAGGTCCAGGCTGTCACCGACGAAATCCGCCAGATCCTGAATCTCCGGCGCCTGATAATAATGCGCCAGGATGACCGCATTGCGCTCCTTGCGCAACCGATCGATCTCCACACGCAGGTCAAGCCCGGCCAGGCTGGGCGTCGGTGCATTCATCCCCGTTCTCCTCGGGGTTGCAGATAGGGCGTCACGACGAACTTGTCAGGTAGATTGATCCAGTAGACGGTCCTGCACGCGTGACAGCAGCGTCAGCGCGGCGGCCGCTCCGATCAGGCACAGCAGCATGTCCCATTGCGTATCCCATGGATCGCCCTGCGTCCCCAGGAACGCATCGGCGCCCTGCCCCAGCGTGACCGCGGTTCCGAACTCGATCAGTTCGTACAGCGCGCTGAACGCCAGGCAGTAGGCAAGCACCGACCACGGGAGCAGCGACCCGAGCCGCACCGTGCTGGACAACAGGATCTCCCGTAGGACAATCGCAGGCACGAACCCCTGCATGAAATGCCCAATCCGGTCGTACGGATTACGCGCCAGATGAAATACATCCTGAAGCCAGAAACCAAGCGGCACCCGCGCGTAGGTATAGGCGCCGCCCAGCATCAACACCAAGCCGTGCAATCCGATCAGGATCAGCGCCAACGAGGTGAGACGCCTTCGCCGCTTCAGCAGAAGCAGCGGGTAGACAATCAGCACCGGCGCAATTTCCATCCACCAGGTGGCACGATCGACCGCGATCAAGCCGGATCCTGCAAGGCCCGCCAGCCACACCAATCCCAATATCGCCATCGATGCGCCGCCGCGGGCCACCCTACCGTCCATACACCGCGTCCAGCGACCGCGACCGGTCCATCGGCTGCGTATCCACCGCCGGAAATGCCGGCTCGTCCGGGAACCGCACGCGCACCGTCGCGTCCAGTCCCGCGGCACGCAGCGGCAGCGCGAAGCTGCGTTCCACCGCGCGCCGGGTCGCATCCTTGGCCAGGCCGACCGGCACCGGCGCCCGCGCCTGCCGCAGCAATTCGGCCTGTCCGGCGCGGCGATTGGACTGGTCCAGCACGGTCCGCGCATCGGTCAGCTTCATCAGCAATCCGCCGCCATCATATTCGCGGATGCGGGTCAGGTCGATCTGCGGTCCCACCACCTCGATCGGCGGCAACACCACGGACAGCTGCTTCGCATTGCCGTCCCAGCTCACGTCCTGCGGGCGCAGCCGCGCCAGATCAACTTCGTACCGCACCAGCCCCGGCAGGATCAGCGTCTTTTTCGCCTCCAGCCCGAACCGCGACTGGGTCGACGTCACAACCGCGACATAGCTGGCGACGAATGCCGAGAGCCGATTCTGTTCGCGCAGGCCCTGCAGGCTGGCCGAAACGATCGTCTCCGGCGCCGGATTGACGATACGCTCGGCCCGGTCCGCGAACCACCACAGCCCGGCGAACAGGATCGCGGCGAAACAGGCCAGCACCAACGTCCAGCGCGCCAGCGGCCGCATCACTCCACCAGCCGCCACCGCCCGTCCTCCTTCGGCATCACCCGGACCCGCCGCTCCAGATCGATCAGATGCGCCAGCACCGACCGCGCCGCCGCGCCGCGCAACCGGTCGTCCAAGCCGACATACATCGCCGCCACCATCGCATCGATCGTTGTCGGTCCCAGCGCCAGTTGGCGCAGGATCTGCCCCTCGCGCTGCTTGCGGTGGCCCAGCATGCCGCGCACGATCCGCTGCGGCCGGTCGATCGGATCGCCGTGCCCTGGATAATAGACGGTCTCAGTCCGCCCGATCAGCCGCTCCAGGCTCGCCATATAGGCGCCCATGTCGCCATCCGGCGGCGACACGATCGACGTGGACCAGCCCATCACATGATCGCCGCTGAACAGCGCCTCCGCCTCCGGCAGTGCGTAGCAGAGATGGTTGGAGGTATGCCCCGGCGTCGCGATCGCGGTCAGTGTCCAGCTTGCATCGGCCACCGTCTCGCCGTCGCCCAGCACCCGGTCGGGCGCATAGGCCAGATCATAGGCCGCATCGATCCCGTCGCCGGCATCGGCCGGCACCAGCGCCGCGCACCCGACAACGGCCGCCCCGGTCGCTGCCTTCAACGCCGCAGCCGCCGGGCTGTGGTCGCGGTGGGTATGGGTGCAGACGATCGCGGTGATCCGCTCGCCCGCGGTCGCGGCCACGATGGCGTCGACATGCGCCGGACTGTCCGGCCCAGGATCGATCACCGCCACCGCACCGCGCCCGACGATATAGGTCTGCGTGCCCGTATAGGTATAGGCCGACGCATTCGGCGCGGTGATCCGCCGGATCAGCGGATGCAGGGTGGTGACGTCAGGCATGTCCGGCTCCACGGCAAGAAGTCGATCCAACACATGCCCACCCGGACCGTCATCCCGGCGCACGCCGGGATCTCCTTCAGGTGAAAATTCACCCCTGGTCAAAACTGGATCCCATATGCGCCGTGATGACCAACGGACGCAGAAAATCACCCCTGTCGCACGACCTTCTTCTCGTCGAGCAGCTCGGCCAGTTCGCCCGCCTCGTACATTTCCATCATGATGTCCGATCCGCCCACGAATTCGCCCTTCACATAGAGCTGTGGAATCGTCGGCCAGTCGGAATATTCCTTGATCCCCTGGCGGATGCCCTGATCCTGCAACACGTCGATCGTCGCATATTCGACACCGAGATGATCGAGGATCGAGATTGCCCGGCTGGAAAAGCCGCACTGCGGGAACAGCGGCGTGCCCTTCATGAACAGCAGCACGTCGGCGGATTGCACGGCGGTGGCGATGCGGGCTTGGGCGTCGTCGGTCATGGCGAAACTTCCTACAGGACAATGCGATGGATCAGGAGGTGGGAACGCCCGTCTTCAGTTGCAACGCATGCAGCACGCCGCCCATCCGCCCGCCCAGCGCGTCATAGACCCGCCGTTGCTGGACCACGCGGGATACGCCGCGAAAACTTTCCGCCACGACGGTCGCGGCATAATGGTCGCCGTCCCCCGCCAGATCGGTGATCTCCACCACCGCGTCGGGGATCGCCGCCACGATCATCGCCTCGATCTCGCTCGCCATCATCGCCATCGCGGTTACTGCGCTTCCATCAGCTGCCGCCGCGCGGCGATCGCCTGTTCGTTCATCGCCTCGCGGACCCGCCCCTCGTCCATCTCGACCCCGGCGGACGTCAGGTCGCCCAGCAGCTTGCGGATCACATCCTCGTCGCCCGACTCCTCGAACTCCGCCTGGATCACCGCCTTGGCATAGGCGTCGGTTTCCTCCGGCGTCAGCCGCATCAGCGTCGCGGCCCATTCTCCCAGCAACCGGTTGCGCCGTGCCACCACGCGGAACTGCATCTCATCGTCGCGGGCGAACGCGGTTTCGAAAGCGCGCTCGCGGTCGTCGAAGGTGGTCATCGTCAGGGTCCCCGGTGGCTCGGTCGTTCTGCCCACGGATAGGGACAGCCGCGCCCCCACGCAATCGGTTAGCGTGTCAGGACCCGCCGATCTCCACCACCAGCTTGCCGATCGCCCCGCGCGCGCCCAGCCTGGCAATCGCGTCGCCGCCCCGGGCCAGCGGGAACCGTTCCGTGACCACCGGCGCGATCCGCTTGGTCTCCCACAGGTGGAACAGCCTTTCGATATGCGCGCGGTTCGCGGCCGGCTCCCGCGCGGCGAACGCCCCCCAGAACACGCCGCACACGTCGCAGCTCTTCAACAGCGTCAAGTTGAGCGGCAGCGCGGGAATGCCCGCCGGGAATCCCACCACCAGATAGCGTCCGGCCCACGCGATCGACCGCAGCGCCGGTTCCGCATAATCGCCGCCGACCGGATCATAGATCACATCGGCGCCGTTCGGGCCGACCGCGGCCTTGAACATCGCCGCCACCGCCTTCGACTGCGCCTTGTCGAACGGCGCGCGCGGATAGACGATCACCGTGTCCGCGCCCGCCTTCCGCGCGGCCGCTGCCTTTTCCTCGCTCGATACCGCCGCGACGACGGTCGCATCCTGCGCCTTGCCCAGTTCGATCGCCGCCAGCCCGACCCCGCCGGCCGCGCCCAGCACCAGCAACGTCTCCCCCGCTGCCAGACGCCCGCGATCCAGCAGCGCGTGGATGGTGGTGGCATAGGTCAGCAGCAACGCCGCACCCTGCGCGAAATCCCGGTCTGGCGGCAGGTGGAACGCCATCGCCGCCGGCACCGCCACCTGTTCGGCCAGCCCGCCATGCCCCACCGTCGCCACCACGCGATCGCCGATCGCCCAGTCGGTGACGCCCGCGCCGATGCCCGTGACGACGCCTGCCACCTCGCATCCCGGCGCGAACGGCCGCTGCGGCTTGAACTGATAGCGATCCTCGATGATCAGCACGTCGGGATAATTGATCCCGCACGCCCGCACTTCGACCAGCAACTCGCCGTCGCGCGCGATCGGCGCGTCGATCTCCGCCAGCGCCAGCGTTTCGGGGCCGCCGGGCGCGGTCGACAACAGGGCTTTCATGGTCATCCTCTCGGTTCGTCCTTGCCGAGCCTTGTCCACCATGTTTCCGTTAGCGTAAAGCCCCTCCCGCCAGCACCATGTCCACCCACGCCGGCACCAGCACCCCCGCGCGTCCCAGCCGCGTCTCGTGAAACATCGCGCTGCCCGCCGACGGTTCCAGGTTCAGCTCCAGCGTCTGTGCGCCATGATGCCGCGCCATCTGCACGAACCCCGCCGCCGGATACACCGCGCCCGATGTCCCGATCGATACGAACAGGTCCGCTGCCGCCAGCGCCGCCTCGATCCGCTCCATGTCGTATGGCATCTCGCCGAAGAACACGATGTCCGGCCGCAACGCCCCGGCCGTCCCACACCCCGGACAAAGCGGCCCGTCGATCAACGGCCCCTCCCACGCAAACCGTCCGCCGCACGCCCGGCACAAAGCGGATCGCAGCCGCCCATGCATATGCCACACCTCCGCCGCCGGCACGCCGCCGCGTTCCAGCAGGTCATCGACATTCTGCGTCACGATTGTCAGCCCGCCATCCCATTCCGCCGCCAGCCGCGCCAGTGCGCGGTGTGCGTCATTCGGCGCCACCTCCGCCAGCCCCGCCCGCCGCGCATCGTAAAATCCCTGCACCAACCCCTCATCCCGCGCGAGCGCCTCCGGCGTGCAGACATCCTCCACCCGGTGAAACCGCGCCGCCCCATCCGCATCGCGCGTCTCCCAATAACTCACCGCGCCCTTGGTGCGGAACGTGGGAATACCGGACTCCGCGGACAGTCCGGCGCCGGTCAGGATGACGATGTTGCCGACATCGGACAGGGTGGACGGCGTCCGGATCACCGGTCGCTCCGCTTCATCCCACCACGCCCTGCCACCATACCCTGTATGTCGACATGCGCGTCGGGTGCGATCACCCGCCCGCCGACCATCCCGGTCACCGTCACGACCGCCCCGGCCCCCACGATCAGATCACCGGCGACCATGCCCGATACGCGGACATGCCGTCCGGCGGCGATTTCGACATCGCCTGCGATCATGCCGGAAACCGTGCCATCGCGTTCCATCAGCAGCGATCCTGCGTGCATGCCTCGGGTCATTACGCGACGCTCCGATCACCGCCCCCTCGCAAAATCGCGCCAGATGGGGCATATAGGTCGGCAACCGTACCGCTGGAGTGTACCCGCGCGCATGACGATCCGCCTTGCCCTGATCCTGCTGGCCCTTTCCGCCGTGGTCAACCTCGGCTTTCTGGTGGCCGCGGCGGACTGGTGGATCGTGCCCGGCGCACTGCTCGGCTGGTATCTGGCGGATCTGATGTCGGGCGCGGTCCACATGTATATGGATTACAAGCCGTGCCGCACCGGCATCGGGCTCGACACGCTCTATTTCTACGAAGGCTCACGCGAATCCGCCGAGTATATCGCAATCCGCGACGCGACCTTTGCGAAGCTTGGGCCATTCGAACGGCTGGTGTTCGATTTCAAGAATCATCATCCGCGACCCGACGCGCTCGGCCGGCGGGATATCGTGCGGCTGATCGGGTCGTCGGTGCTGTTCGGCACATTGCCGGTATCGCTGCTGCTCAATCTGGCCTGCCTGCTGCTGCCGCTGCCGGCCGGGCTGATTGCGACGGCGGTCACCTTTCTGGTCGGGACCACCTTCGCACAATATTTCCACGGCTCGCTGCACCGGGCCGACGTGCCCTGGATCGTCCGCGCGCTACGCCGTGTCGGCCTGCTGATGACGCCTGCCGATCACGCCCATCATCACGCGACCCTGCGGCAGGATTTCAGCACCAACAATGGCTGGTCCAATCCGCTCCTCAACCGTGTGTTCGCCCATCTGCTTCGCCGCGGGCGGCTCCGGCCCGAAGGGCTGGAACCGGAACGCAGCGGCCAGGGGCTCTCTGTCTGAACCGCGTCAGGCCGCTTCGCTGTTGGTATTGCCGATCCGGTTCCAGGCTTCGGCAATCTCGTCGATCATCGTGATAGCGCTTTCCAGCGGTTCCAGCGCACGCTGCCGGCATGACTGCGCGATCAGCCGGTCGGATTCGCGATAGACCAGCGCCAGTGCGCGCGCGATCTCCCCGCCGCCCTTGAAATCCAGGCTGACTTCCAGCGCCTGCACGATCGATTGCGCGCGCGCCGCGCATTCGTTCACGCGCAGCAACTCGTTGCGGCGCAGCGCCGTCTTCAACGTCGCCATCGACAGGATCAATTCTTCATACAGGATGCCGATCAGCCGGTGCGGCGACGCGCCCTCGATCTTCGACGTCAGGTCGATGTTGCGATACTGCTGGCCGATATTACCAGGCTTGCGTGCGGGTGCGTACATGTCGCTCTGTCCTGCCTATTGGGGTATGGCCGCGGCACGGCGGCCGGGATCAATTGTTGCTGTTATTCCACTGGTCGATCTGCTGCGTCAGATACGCCTTGGTGGCGTTCAGCGCGGTCACGCGCTTCTCCATGCCGGTGAAGCTCTTGGTCAGCTTCGCCTTGTAGGCGTCTTCCTGCGTCTCCATCCGCTTGCGGTCGACGGTCAGCCGCTCCGAACGCTTCTTGTAGAAATCACGGGCGCGGGTCAGCGGACCATCTTCATCTTCGTTCTCGACGTCCTTCGTCAGCATCTTCCGGATTTCGGACAAGGCACCGCCAATTCCCGAATCGACGGTGATCGTGGCGCTGGTGATCCCCGGCTTGACGGTGAAGGACAGTCCCGCTGCCTCGGTCACACCAGATGCGGACAAGGTCCCGGCAATCGAAACCGCCTTTTTGCCATTGATCATCGCCTTTGCCGGTGGCCCGGCTTCGATGTCGGTGATCTTGTAGGTGCCGGGCTTCGTCTTCCCCATTTCGCTGGTGATCTGCAACAGCGGGGTCGAACTGCGCTGGGTCGGGTTGAACAGACCTTCGACATTCTCCAGCCGTTCGGACAGCATCTTGTCCAACACCTTCGTATCGACGCTCAGCGATCCGTCGCGCTCGGTCTTCACGCCCAGTTCCGTCAATGTGGACGGGCTGCCGCCGGAACTCAGCGTGGTCGACGTCAGCCGTGCAAGCTGGCGCCGCATCTCGGCAACGCCGATGTCGCCGTACAACGGCCCCTTGGTGGTGCCGCCGAACCCGTTCGATGTCAGTTCGTCCAATGACTTCTTCAGCTCGTTGAAGGCACCGGCAAAATCCTGGATGGCGGTGCGGATCGCATCGGTCGGCGGCGCCGCGCCGATCGCGACGCCGTCCGTCCCCGTGACCTTTTTCAGTTCCAGCTGAACGCCCGGGATCAGGTCGGCAATGCTGTTGGTGGAACGCGTGGCTTCGATGCTGTCGATCACCACAACGGCATCCTGCGCTGTCTGAGTGGATTTCATGCCCAGCGCGTCGGTGCCGTCATAGGCCAGGTCGGCAAACGCACCGCTCGCCTGCACCGTGAAGCCGTTCTCCGCCCCGGTTGCGCCCTTCAGCACCAGCCGCGCATTCGCGCCCTGCGTCACCACGCTGGCGGTCACCCCGGCCCCGGCCGCGTTGATCGCCCGCGCGATGCCGGCCAGCGACGAATCGTCGGCGTTGATCGTGATCGGCTTCGCCTCGCCACCCTTGGTGATGGTGAAGCTTCCGGCACCGAACGCCACGTCGCGACCCACGGCGATCTTGGACGTCAGGTTCTGGCCCATGGCCAGTGCCTTGATCTCGATCTGCGCCGAAAGCCCGGTCAGCCGCGCGCCCGTCAGCGCCGTTGCCGTCACCATCGTGGCATTGCTGGTGGTCGGCTGGGTCGCCAGCGTCCCGCCGCTGATCAGCGTGGTCAGCGCCGTATCGAAATTGGCAAGCCCGCTTGCGGCATCCGCCAGCGCGGAAACCTGCGCCTTGTTCGCGGTTTCCTTGGCGGCGATCCGCTGCTCCTTCGGCGCCCGCGATGCGGCGGCCAGGTCGGTCACCAGCTGGGTGGTGTCGATGCCGGACCCAAGTCCCAGGCTCGTTGAAATTGATGCCACGGCTGCATTCCCCTTCGCTAATCGGAGAACGGCTTACACCGGAAATGCTTAAGCATTTTTTTGCACGGCCCGGCCCGGCGGCAGGGATCAGGCGCCGCGACGGCCTTCCTCGTCATACCGCAGCTCGACCGGCACATCGACCACCGGCTGCGGCACGCCGTCCGCCATCGCCTGGTCCAGCCGGAACACGAATGCCAGCACGGACGCGACCGCCAGGAACAGGTCCTCGCGGATCTCCTGCCCCTGCCGCGTGGTGAAATACAGCGAACGCGTCAGCTGGGGATAGCTGAGCAGCGGGACCTTCATCTCCTTGGCGAAATCGCGGATCGCCGCTGCCGTCGCGCCCCGGCCCTTCGCCATGACGGTCGGCACCGAATCCACCCCCGGACGATAGCGCAGCGCAACGGCGAAATGCGTGGGGTTGGTCAGCACCACCGTCGCCTCGGTCACCGCCACCCGCACCGATCCGCGCAGCACCTCGGCCTGGCGCCGGCGGATCTGGCCCTTCACCTCCGGGCTGCCCTCGCTCTGCTTGTGTTCGTCCTTCACTTCCTGCTTGGTCATGCGCAGCCGCGCCGCGCGCTGCATGATCTGCGCCGGCAGGTCGACGCCGGCGATCAGCAGCAGGCCCAGCGCCATGATGAGGAAGGCATGGACGAACGTCTTGCCGACGGCGCGGATCGCGGTGCCGATGTCGGCATTGCCATAGGCGGTGATGTTCGCGATCTCGCCCGACAACAGCCACCAGCCGACTCCGCCCAGCACGATCACCTTGACCAGCGACTTGACCAGTTCCATCAGGCCCTGCGGCCCGAAGATCCGCTTGATCCCGGCCAGCGGGTTCAATTTGGACGCCTTGAACCCCAGCGCGCTCCAGCGAAAACCCAGCGATCCGAGCACCGCCGGCGTGGCGACCGCGGTCACCATCATCAGGAACAACAACGAGAACAGCGGAACGATGACGCCGCCGATCTGATGCTGGATCACGATCGTCGGGTCGAACCCGACAATGTCATCCCGGCCGAAACTGAGACCCGCGACCAGCATGTCGCTCAACGCCGACAGCATCCACGGACCCGCAACCATCAACCACAGCGCACCGGTCAGCACGCTGATCGCGGTGGCCAGTTCCTTGGATTGCAGGACATCGCCCTGCTCGATCGAATCGCGCAGGCGCTTGCCGGTCGGGGCCTCTGTCTTCTCGTCGCGGTCGGGCGTGTCGGCCATCGCTCAGCTGCCACCCGCGGACAATGTCCGCGCATATTCCAGCCCCGCCGTCATCGATCGCGTGATCGCCTCCGCCAGGGACGGCGCCGCAAACGCCATCAGGATCAGCCCGGCCAGCAGCGCCGCGGGCAAACCCACCGAAAACAGGTTCAGCGCCGGCGCGGATCGCGCCAGCATGCCCATCACCAGCTGCACCAGCACCACCGCGAACCCGACCGGCAACGCGATCACCATGCCCGCGGCAAAGATCGTGCCGCCGAACCGCACCAGCCCGCGCAACGCGTCGGCGGTCAGCCACGCCTGCCCCGGCGGCAACGCCTTGTAACTGTCGAACACGATCATCGCGAGCAGCAGGTGCCCACCCATCGCGAGGAACAGGAAGGTACCGAGCACCGTCAGAAACTGCCCGATCGCCTGGCTCTGCTGGCCCGACATCGGGTCGAGCATGCTGGCAAAGCCCAGCCCCATCGCATTGCCCATCGTCTCTCCCGCCAGCAAGGCGGACGAAAACCCGATCTGGACCGCAAAGCCCAGCGCGAGCCCGGCCAGGATCTCGCCCGCGACCAGCGCGAACCCGGCGATGCTGGCAAACCCTTCCGGCGGCAGCGCGAACGGCACCACCGACACCGCGGGGATCCCCACGGCCAGGCTGATGATCAGCCGCACCTGCACCGGAACATGCGCCGCGCCGAAGATCGGCGCCGCCAGAAACGCCGCACCCGGCCGGATCATCGCCAGCATCCAGATCCAGAGCTGGGTTTCGACACCGGCGAAACCAGTTGGGATCACTGCATCAATTCCGGGATACGCGCGAACATGTCGCGCGTGAAATCGGCGATCAGCACCAGCATCGATCCACCGAACAGCGCCAGGCAGATCCCGATCACGATCAGCTTGGGGACGAAGGTCAACGTCTGTTCCTGGATCGACGTCGCCGCCTGCACCATGCCCAGGATGATGCCGACCACCAACGCGGGGATCAGCACCGGCACGGTCGCCAGCGCGACGACCCATAGCGCCTGTTGGGCTACGCCGACGAAATAGTCGGAGTCCATGTCCCGCCCCTCACCCTGTTCCGAACGAGGCGGCCAACGATCCCATCGTCAGCGCCCAGCCGTCGACCATCACGAACAGCAACAGCTTGAACGGCATCGAGATGATCGAGGGCGACAGCATCATCATGCCCAGCGCCATCAGCGTCGATGCCACCACCAGGTCGATCACCAGGAACGGCAGGAAGATCAGGAATCCGATCTGGAATGCGGTCTTCAGCTCCGACGTCACGAACGCGGGCAACAGGATCGAAAACGGGATGTCGCTCGCCTTGGCGAATGGCGGCGTCTTGGCGAGTTCCGCGAACAGCTTCAGGTCGGTCTGGCGGACCTGCTTCTCCATGAATCCGTGCAGCACGGTCGCGGATCGGTTGACCGCTTCCTCGATCCCGATCTGTCCGGCGCCATAGGGGCGAAACGCATTGGCATTGATCGCATCCACCGCCGGCCGCATCACGAACAGCGACAGGAACAGCGCCAGCCCGACCAGCACCTGGTTGGGCGGCGTCTGCGACAGTCCCAGCGCCTGCCGCAGGATCGACAGCACGATGATGATCCGGGTGAAACTGGTCATCATCAGCACCAGCGACGGCAGGACCGTCAACAGGCTCATCAGGACCAGGATCTGCAGCGAAAGCGACAATGGCCGGCCATTGCCGGCGATCGTGCCCATCGCGCGGTCCAGCGCGCCGGTCTGCGCCGCTCCCGCCGTCAGGCCGGTGCCCGGCGGCACGGGTGCGCCCGTCTGCGCCAACAACGGCGCGGCATAGGCCAGGACGATGGTCAACACGAAGGAGAGCAGCAGCGCCTTGGCCCAGAACGCGGGACCATAGCCCCGAAGCGTCGCGCGCAGCCCCGGCCTGCCAACTGCCGGTCGGGAGGACGAGCGGGTCGGTGCGCCCGCTCCCCGTCCGGTTCGCGGGCCTGTCATGCGCGCGCCCGCCGCTCCCCTACCGCCATCGGGAGCGAGCACCGGATCATGCATCCGCATCGTCCGCTGGCACCAGCAACGGCGCCGGGCCGTCCGCCAGCAAGGTCACACCGTTGCGCGACACGGCGATCAACAGGTGACGCTCGTCGAATTCCACCACCGCCAGCCGCGACGTCGCACCCATCGGCACCGCATCGACCAGCTTCACATAGCGCTCACGTCCGCGCAGGCCGAGCCCCGGCTGCGCCTTGCGCCACAGCCAGAGCGCGCCCACCGCCATGCCCGCCACCAGCGCCAGCATCAGCACCAGGTTGAGGAGATAGCTGATGCCGATCATGTCCGGCGTTCGAGCCCCGCCAGCCGGGCGTCGGTGGCGACCACATCGACCACGCGGATGCCGAACCGGCCGTTCACCGTCACCACCTCGCCCTTGGCGACCAGCGTGCCGTTCACCAGAATGTCCAGCAGCTCATTCGCCTGCCGGTCCAGTTCGACCACGGCGCCTTCGGCCAGATCCAGCAGCTCGGACAGCTTCAGCGACGTCGACCCGACCTCGACCGACAACCGCAACGGGATGTCGGACAGCATCTTGTAGTTCCGGCCCTGAAGACCGCCGCCGACCTCGTCCATCGCACTCACTCGCCAGAGTTCCCGACCTTTTCGATCATCAGGGCCGCCCGCCCTTCGCGTTCGCCGATCGTACCATGGGCGAACCGGCGATTGGCGACAATCAGCGGCGCCTTCGGCGCCAGCGTGATCGGAATGACGTCCCCGACCTTCAGCTGCATCAACTGCGACACCGAAAGCTCCGGACGCGCTAGCACCGAGCGGACCGGCAGGCGAACATTTTCGAGCGCATGCGCCATCCGCCCGCGCCAGTCCGCGTCCGCCGGGCCGGCATCCTCATGCACCTTCGCCGACAATTGCGCCTCATAGGGGCGGATCGCCGCCAGCGAATAGACCAGCGACAGCACCGTCGGCATGTGCCCCGACGGG
Source organism: Sphingomonas sp. (assembly GCF_036387535.1). Lineage (GTDB taxonomy): Bacteria > Pseudomonadota > Alphaproteobacteria > Sphingomonadales > Sphingomonadaceae > Sphingomonas_R. The sequence continues at coordinate 32,672 of NZ_DASVTO010000133.1, read as the reverse complement.
TTCACCAGAAACGCCTGTACCACCACCGGCTCGTCCGGGCGGACCAGCGTTGCATAATCCGCCTTGGTCTCCCGCCCGCCCAGCGATGGGGACAAGGTGATGACCTCGGACCAGGTTTCGACCAGCTGGTCGATCACCCCGCCGGTCACGCGCGCCAGCATCTGATCTTCGATCGGCGTGAATTCGCGCGCGTTCGGCCGTCCGCCACGGCCGGTCCCGCCATAATAGGTGTCGACCAGCCGCGCCAGGAACTCGGGCTCCAACGCCACCAGGATCCCGGCCTTCATCGGCCGGACCCGGAACAGGCTGATGCTGGTGAACGACGGCAAAGTTTCCTTCCACGCGCCGAACATCACTGTTTCCAGCGGCTGCGGAACGACATCGGTGCGCACCCGCACCAGCGGCTCGACGATCGTGCGGATCCCCCGCGCGATCCGCTCCGCCATCCGCTCCAGTCCCGCCAGCCGGGCTGCCGGTTGGAATGCCTTGCTGCCCAGGGTGAACGGACGCGCCTCCGCGGCCGCCGACCGGGTGGTCGGCTGCGCCTCGTCCGTCAGGAACGGAGACCCTGTGCCCGAGTCCGTCACCTCAGGGCCCCGTCACTGGATGATGAAGCTGGTGAAGTACACGTCGTCGACCCCGCCAAAGCCTTCCTTGCTGATCAGCACATCGTTAACGGCGGATTTCAAAGCTTTCTGCAAGGCTTTTTTGCCCTCCGGGGTCGATATGAAATCAGGATCCTGATCGGCAAGCTTCATCAGCACCGCAGATCGGATCGGGGTGTCGTTGCTCTTGACGGCTTCCAGGACGCGCTCGTCATAATAGGTCGAGATGCCTAGCGCCAGTTGCACGACCGACGCACTGTCGCGCAAATTCGACGTGAACGGCTTCTCGATATCGACATAGCTCGGCTTGTAGTCGTGATGGTCGAAACTGCCCAGACCCTGCGGCCCGCCCGCGTCCTCGTCCGCGGTCACGCCCTCCTTGGGGACCAGTTTCGGATGATCGACCTCATGCTTGGCCTTTTCATGGCCGCCGCCCGACGCCCAGATGCCCGCGCCGACCCCGCCGCCGCCCAGCACGATCGCGCCGACGCCGATCAGGATAAGTTTCTTCTTGCCGGCCTTCTTCGGCTTCTCGGCTGGTGCATCGTCGCTCATCGTTCATCCCCGTTCATGCATAAAGATCGCGTGGTGTCGCGGCCGGCCGGCCGGTACGCGTTCCCGCACCCGTTCCGGTGCCGCGTCCCTGCTGGGTCCAGCCAGGCGCCGTCTGCGCCTGCTGGCCGCTGCCGCGCTGGCCGGGTTGCCCGCCCGTCGACTGGCCCTGCGTGGACTGACCGGACGGCGAATCGTTGCGGTTCGTGGTCCCGCCCTGCGACTGCGCCGGTTCCTCGCGGCGCGGCGGCTCGACGCGCGGCGCCTCGACGGTCGTCTCCGCAATGCGGACACCCACCGCGCGCGCATCGGTCACCAATTGCTGTTGCTGATCGGCGATCAGGCTGCGGGTTGCCGCATCGCCGGACTCCAGCCGGACATGCAGGCCGATCGCGTCGCGCGTCATCTCGACGCCCAGCGACCCCAGCCGATGCGAATCGAGCTTGAAGCTCAGCTTGCCGTCATTCCCGGCGGTCGAAACGATATCCCGCGCGACCTGATCCAGTTCCTGCCCGTGCCGCGCGGCATCGACATGGAACCCGACTGCCGCATCGGGCGAGATCACGCCCGTCCGCACGACATCGTGCACGGCGGCTGGCGTGACCGGCGCGGCGTCGCGCATCGACACCGGCGGCGCGACATCCGCCACCAGCATCGTCGGACCATCGCCCGTGATCGGCGATACGGCCTCGTTGGACCGCCCGGCCTCCCGCCGCTTCGGCTCCCGCACCGCGCCCGGCGTCAGCTCCGCGGCGGATGCGGTCACAGGCGCCGCCGTTGACGTCGATCCTACCGCCTGCGGCAATGCCAGCGCCTGGGCCGGGTTGGCCGTGGCGACCGGCGGAACCTGCGCCAGCAATGCCGAAACATCCTGCATCATCGCCATCGCGGGCGGCATCCCGCCATTCGAGGGCTGCGTCAGCGGTGCAACCACCGCTGCCTGCATGTCGGGGCCCGGAACCGCAACAAAGCCGGGCAGCGATGTGACCTGCTGCACCTGCTGCGGTGGCACCGACGCATTCCGGAGCGGCGCAGCCGACAGCCGCGATTTTACATCGCCACCTTTGGGCAGGGCGCCGTTCGCCATTGCCATCTGCCGCTGGATTGGATCGGCCGCAGGTGCGTGATCGGGCTCGGCCGCCCGCGTGGCAACTGGCGGCGCGGCCGGCATCGGCATCGGCATCGGCGACATCGGCGCGATCGTGGCATCACCTGCCATCGCGGCGTCCGGTGCCGGCGCGGAGTCCTCCTCCGCCTTGCTGGGCTCCGCGGCGGACGCCGCGTCCCGCGGCTCCGTCATGATTGTCGGAATGGCCGCCAGTGCCGTGTGTGGCGTCGGCCGCGCCGCGACCGCACCCGCCTTCAGGCTCTGCTCGACGGGGCCCAATGCGATTTCGGGTTCCGCCGAATCGCGCGCGATGACCGGCAGCTCCGGCACCAGCGCCTTGTTCGCCCGAACGCCAGGCACCGCAGCGACGGGCGGCTGATCCGGAGCAGCAGGCGGTGTCGCCGCAACGTCCTTCACGACGAAGATCGCCGGCGGCGCAGCCGCACGCCGGGCGTGCGGGCCGTGATCCGCGGGCAGCGGCAAAGTCGGTGCCGGAACAGGTGCCGCGATCTCCTCGCCCGGTTTTGCCACGCGCAACGCGGTCGGAACCGCCACCGCCGCCAGCTCCGGCTCCGCCTCTGGCCCTGGCATGATCACCGCTACTGGCGCCGCCGCATCGATCGGGGTCGCGCCGGCCAGCATCGCCCCGAAATCCAGTCCCAAGGCACCCGCGCCGGGTGCGGCGGACGGCATCGCACCGCCCGCAATCGCGGTCTTGGCGCCGGCAACGGGTATTGCGGTCATCATGACAGGGGCCCTTCGCTTCGGCGGCCACCGCGCGCGGCGGCCATGCGGCGCTCGCGGTCCGCATTCCACTCTATCTCCGAGCGCTCCTTAAGACGGAGTGCACTCTCTTCGCGAATTCGGGCCGCCAGCCGCAGCGCGGCCTGTTGCGCGGCATTGGCGCGCGCGCTCACGATCGCATCGGTCAACCCGTCGCGCACGCGCTCCAGCCGCTCGCCCAGCTCGGAAACGCTCGACAACGCCGACCCGAACGTCGTTCCCGGCGTCGGCATCAGGCTCTGGCGCAGGTCGCGCAGCCGTTCGGACGTCGACTCCAGCTGCGCCGCACGCCCTTCCGCTGCCGCCGCGGCGGCTGCCACCTGCAGATGCTGGACCCGGCGCACGCGCACGATCCGCTCACGGCGGCGAATCACCGCCTTCACCGATCAAATCCCGCGATCAGGGTCATGACCGACGTCGGATAATCCACTCGCTCCTTCTGTCCCTGCTTCAGGAACAGCAGGATATCCTCATGCCGCGCGATCGCTTCGTCGACGATCGCATCGCTGCCGGCGCGATACGCGCCCATCAGGATCAGGTCGCGATTTTCCTCATAGACCGACCACAGCCGGCGGAGCCGCATCGCCGCCTGCGCATGATCGTCGGGCACGATGTCCGCCATCACGCGGCTCAACGACCGGCCGACGTCGATCGCCGGGAACACGCCCTGTTCGGCCAGCGACCGCGACAGCACGATATGCCCGTCGACGATCGCGCGCGCCGTATCCACGATCGGATCGTCGACATCGTCACCATCGGCCAGTACGGTATACAGCGCGGTGATCGATCCCCCGGTCCGTGCGCACGCGCCCGCCCGCTCGCACAATCGCGGCACCAATCCCAGGGCGGAGGGCGGATAGCCCTTCATCGTCGGCGGCTCGCCCAGCGACAGCCCGATCTCGCGCTGCGCATGGGCGACGCGCGTCAGGCTGTCGATCAGCAACAGGACCTTCAACCCGCGTTCGCGGAAATATTCGGCGATCGCAGTGGCCCGCATCGCAGCGCGCAGCCGCAGGATCGGCGGATGATCGGCCGGCACCGCCACCACCACGCTCTTGCGGCGGACATCGCCGTTCAGCTTGGTCGCCAGAAAGTCGGAAACTTCGCGACTGCGCTCGCCGACCAGCCCGACGACGATCACATCGGCATCGGCGCCGGCGATCATCTGCCCCATCAGCACCGATTTGCCGACGCCCGATCCCGCCATGATCGCGATCCGCTGTCCGACACCGGCGGTCAGCAGCGCGTTCACGCCGCGCACGCCCATGTCGAACGCCTCCGTCACGCGCCCGCGTTCCAGCGGATTACCTGGCCGTCCGGCCAGCGGCCATTTCTGTGCGGTCGCGACCGGCCCCAGCCCGTCCAGCGGATTGCCGAGCGCATCGACCACCCGGCCGAGCAACCCGTCGCCGACGTCCGCCATTCCGCCTTCGCCGTCCGGTTCGACACGCGCGCCGCACATATGCGGCGCCTCACCGTCCAGCGCGACCATCAGCGTGCGATTGCCCCGAAATCCGACGACTTCGGCGCGGGTGCGCTGGCCATTGGCATCGATCACGCGCGCGCCGCTGCCGATCGGCCGCCGGAACCCGGTCGCCTCCAGCATCATGCCGTCGAACGCGGCCAGCTTGCCGATCCGGCGCGGCCCGTCGCCCGCCAGGTCGATCGCGTCCAGCAGCGCGCCGGCGCGCGTCGCCAGCATCCCCGGCGTCGCGGATCTGGCCGGCGTGAAGCCCTGTTTGCCGATATCGGGCATCAGCCCGCCACTCCCATCCGGTCGAGCAACTGTCCCAGCCGGTCGAGCGCCGCGCCCGGACCGTCCTCGATCCAGCCCTCCACGCCTTCGACCGACACCGAACCCGGCGCGATCGTGGGATCGGCGACCAGTTCGACCGGCAGGGCCGCGCCCGCCAGCCGTTCATAATCGGCCGGATGCACGCACATCCGCGCCGGCGCGGTCTCGTCGGCGATCAGCTCGGCCGCTGCGGTCGCCCGCGCGATCAGACGGGCATCGTCGATCGCCACCTCGCCGACCACCTGCCGCACCAGCCGTTCGACCGTCCGCGCCAGCAGCGCGGCAAGCGGCCCCGCCGGTTCGGGCCGCAACCCGTCCAGCGACTGCGCCAGCCGTGCCACCGCCACGCGTTCGTCCAGGATGGCGCGCTCCAGCATCGCCAGTCCCTCGGCATGGCCGGCCGCAAAGGCCTGGTCGTGAATCGCGGCGGGATCGATGATCGCATCCTCGTCCAGATCGGAACCGAGAGAGTCCAGCTCCTGCGCGGCGGGCACCAGCCCCGCGGGCGTGGGCACTCGGCCCCATGCGGTGAACGTCGCCGGCGGCGCCGCCAGCGATGCGACCCGCGCGGCCTGCGCCCCGATGTCCTGCCAGATCTCAGACAAAGTCGTCGCCCTTTCCACCCAGCATGATCGTTCCTTCCGCGGCCAGCTGGCGCGCGGTCCGCAGGATCACCTTCTGTGCCTCGGTCACATCGGCCAGGCGCATCGGACCGCGTTCCGCGATCTCGTCCTGGATCGACTGTGCCGCGCGGCTCGACATGCAACCGAAGATCTTCTGGCGCAGCGAGGAATCCGCACCCTTCAGCGCGACCACCAGCGTATCGTTCTCGACTCCGCGCAGGATCGCACCCATCGATTTGTCGTCGACGCCCATCAGATCGTCGAAGATGAACATCTCGTCCTCGATCGTGCGCGCCAACGCCTTGTCCAGCTTGGACAGCGCCTTGATCAACCGCTGCTCGGCGGTCGTGCGCGTGCTGTTGACGATCTTGGCCGCCTCCGCCGCGCCGCCGCGCTTGGAACTGCTGCCGCTGGTCGACTTGGCGACCTGCTTGACCAGGATGCGCTCCAGCTCTTCCAGCGCTTCGGTCGATACCTCGCCCAGCGTGGCGATCCGGTACACGATGTCCGCCTGGAACTCCTCGTCCAGCAATTGCAGCACATCGGCCGCAATGCCAGATTCCAGATGCGCCAGCACGACCGCCGCCACCTGCGGATGCTCATGCTCGATCAGCTGCGCGATCGTACGGGCGTCCATCCACTTCAGCGAATCGAGCGACACGACGCGTTGCGGCGGCGTGATCCGTGCCATGACGTTTTCGGCGCGGTCCTGGCCCAGCGCGCGTTCCATCATCCCGCGGATCTGCACGTCCGCTGCAAAGCCCAGCGTCGTGCGGGTCTTGGCGCGGTCGACGAACAGGTCGAGCACCCCGTCGACCTGCCGTTCGCTGACGTCCGCGACCGAGAACATCGCGCCGCCCAGCTGCTGGACCTCGTCGGGTTCCAGCCGGCTCAACACCTCGGCTGCCTCGTCCTCGGCCAGCAACATCAGCAGGATCGCCGCGGCTTCGCTACCACCCTTCAACGACATCGGGTCCGCTTTCTTGTCAGCCATTGGCCCCGACCTCTTCTGCGGCGTCCTGTCGGATCAGGTCGCGCACCACCAGGGCGGCACGCGCCGGATCCTGCTTGACGAAGTTCCGGATCAGATCGGCGCGCGCCGAATAGCTGGGCGCACTTTCGATCATCTCCAGCGTCACCGGCGCCGACAGAGCGCCATTGGCGGCCAGTGCGCTGGCAATCTCGTTGCCCATCGATCCGCTTCCGCCGCCGGACGTGACCGCCGGAACACCGGCCTTGCCTCCGCTCTTTGCGGCATCGCCCTTGGCGGCGGGTGCGGCGGCGGGTGTCGCGCGGCGCTTCAGCAGCGGGCGGGCCACCCCGAACACCACCAGCAGCGCGATCAGCACGGCCGATAGGTTGCGGCTCGCCATCGGGATCCAGCTCGCCTCGTACCAGGGCAGCTTCTCCGCATCGATCGATGCAAAGCTGCGGGACGACAGCGCGATCACATCGCCCCGCCGCTGGTCATAGCCGACCGCCCCCTGCACCAGCTTTTCCAGCGCCGCGATCTCGGCGGGCGACCGCTTGGCGCCCTTCTCATCCTTCAGTGCGACCGCCACCGACAGGCGGCGAACGGTGCCGGCCGGGTTCTTGGTCACGGACACTTCACGGCCCAGCTCGAACGTCCGGTTGTAATTCTCGGTCGTCCGCGCCGCTTCGCCGGTCAGCGCGCCCGCGGCCGCGGTGGTGCCGGCCGCCGGCGGCGCCGCAACGGTCTGGTTCGGTGCGGTGGATACGGTCGCGGCGGACGGCGGCGTGTTCGACAAGGCCCCCGGAATGCCGGAAGCCAGCCCCTGCGGGCCACCCTCCTTGGTCCAGCCGCCTTGCTCCGCCCGCACCGCCTGCAATTCCTTGGGATAGCTTTCCCGCGTCGCCTGCACTTCGGCGAAATCCAGGTCGGCGTGCACTTCGGCGGTGAAGTTGCCGGCACCCACCAGCGGGGTCAGCAACTTGTCAAGCGCATCGGCATAACGCTGCTCGACCTGGTTCTGGATCGCGATCTGCCGGTCGGCGACCTGCGCACCCGGGTCCTGGCCTGCCTTCGACAGCAACCGTCCCGACTGGTCGACGATCGACACCGCGTCGGGGGTCAGCCCGGGAACGGATGATGCGACCAGATTGGCGATCGCCTGCACCTGCGCCTCGGACAGCGACCGGCCACCATTCAGCTTCAGCATCACCGATGCCTGCCCCGGCCTCTGGTCGCGTAGGAAGACGCTCGGCTGCTCCACCGCGATATGCACTTTCGCGGTCTGCACCGCATCGATCGCCTCGATCGTGCGCGCCAGGTCCAGTTCATGCGCCGCGCGCAGCCGCTCGCCCTCGACCGCGCGGCTCGCGCCCAGCGGAAGCGACGCCATCGCGCTTTCCCCATCGGGCGCGCTCTTCGGCAGGCCGGCCTGCGCCAGCAGCATCTTCGCTTCATAATATTTGTCGTCCGGCACGGTCAGTGCGCCGGTGCTGCGATCGATCGTGTACTGGATGCCTGCGGTCTGCAGCGCATCGGCCACCGCCGCCTTGTCCCCGTCGGGCAACCCGCGGAACAGGTCGCGTTGCGGCGCGGCAGAAAAGCTGGACCAGATCAGGAAAGCCAGGCCGATCATCGCGAGCAGGCCGACCGCGGGCATCGCCTTGGCGACCGCGGGCTGGCCCGCAAAGCTGCGGATCCGTTCCAGCACGGACCCGAATCCGCTGGTGGATGGGATGCGTGCGGGCATCGGCATGGTCCGCACGTCGGTGGGGGTGGCGACCAGTTCGCTCATGTCAGACCGGCATGCTCATGATATCCTTGTACGCGGCGAGCAGTTTGTTCCGGACCTGCAACGTGGCCTGGAACCCGACCGATGCCTTTTCGCGCGACAACATGACCGCCGCGATGTCGTTGGTTTCACCGCGGTCGAACGCCTCCGCATCGGTGGCGGACTTCGCCTGCAGGTCGTTGACCTGCCCGATCGCGTCCTTGATCGCCGCACCGAAATCTGCCTTGCCCGACGGCGGAACCGCACCGGCATCCGACCCGGCCACGCCGACGCCCAGCCCGTCCAGGGCATTGCTGCCCGCGGACGCTTTCTGGAGCGCGCTGTTCTGCTGCAGGATGGTGGCCCGCATCTGCAGAAGGGATGAAGCGTCTATGCGGGTCATGCGGCGTTCCTCATGTCAGCAAGGCGGTAGCGGAGGGTACGTTCGGAAATTCCCAGCAGGCGCGCGGTCTGCAACCGGTGTCCGCCGGTCTGGACCAGCGCCTCCTCGATCGCCTGCGCCCGGATCGTACGGGTCAGGTCGGACAGGCGCGTCACCGCTGCCCCGCCGATCGGCACCACCGGATCTGCCGCAACGGTGGCGACCGGCATGATCGCGGGGACCACCGCGGTGTCCAGCGTCAGGTCACCCGCGTCCAGCCGGTCGCCGGTACGCAGCAGCAGCGCGCGCTGGATCACATTTTCCAGCTCGCGGACGTTGCCGGGCCAGTCATGGGCCATCATCCGGTCGAGCGCGGCCTGCGTCGGCCACGGAAACAGGTCGTCCGTGCGCACATGGCGCAGCATCAGCGCCGCCGCGATCGCGCGGATGTCCAGCCGCCGCTGTCCCAGCGGACGCAGGGTCAGCGGCATCACGTTCAGGCGCCAGTATAGATCGGCCCGGAACCGGCCCGCCGCCACTTCGGTGGCCAGGTCGCGGTTGGCCGCGGCCACGATCCGCACGTCGATCGCGATCGGGCGCGTGCCGCCGACCGGCAACACCTCGCGCTCCTGGATCGCGCGCAGCAGCTTCGCCTGCAACGCCAGCGGCAGTTCCGCGATCTCGTCCAGCATCAGCGTGCCGCCCTCAGCCGCGCGGAACAGGCCCTCGCCCGCCGCGCCGGCGCCGGTGAAGCTGCCCTTCTGGTGGCCGAACAACATCGCTTCCAGCATCGTCTCCGGCAGCGCCGCGCAATTGACGGCGACGAACGGGCCGTCCCGCCGTGCGGAACGATCATGCAGGTAACGGGACAGTCCTTCCTTGCCGGTTCCGGTTTCGCCCAGCACCAGCACGGTCGCATCGCTTGCGGCAATCCGCGCGGCCAGCGTCAGGAAAGCGGCGCTGTCGGGCTCGCCACAGGCCGGGCGCAGGGCCGGGCGCAACAGCTCGGCGATCAGCGCATGGCCGAATGCCATGTCGTCGAAACCGAACCGCACCCGGGCCGGCATGCCGCCGCGCGCACGGTCCAGTACCGGCACGCCGTCGGCCAGCTCGATCAGGATGTCACGGTGCGTGGCCCATGCCTGTTCGCTGGTATGCAGCACGGCGATGTCGGCGCGATCGCGCGCCACCGCGGCATCCTGTACGCGGCACCCGATGCCGGCGCCGGCCAGCCAGGCGGCCAGTGCCGGGGCTTCCTGTGCGGCCTTGGTGGAAATGGTGGTCACGGTCGTGGTCCCCTCTGATCCCGACTCAAGTACCGCTGTCTTGGTTAATGCATGGTAAAACCCACGCCTCACCCTTTGGTACGGGCCTGCGCCCGGCGGCGCGCGAACGGCGGGGGACTGGAAAACTTTAGGCGCCACCCCCCGAAACTATTCTGCTGAAACGCGGTAAAGACCCGCCTGCCCGCGCCGTTACCCGGTTTGTGGCTGACGAAGAGTGCTTCACCAGCCGGTAGCTTCAAAATGGGAAGGGACTTTCATGGCCGTCATCAACACCAACACCGGTGCTCTCCGTGCACAGAATGCCTCGCGTCTCGGTGCCGCAATGCAGGCGACCGCGACCGAGCGCCTGTCGACCGGCAAGCGCATCAACTCCGCCAAGGACGACGCCGCCGGCCTCGCCATCGCCAACTCGATGACGTCGCAGATCCGCGGCATGAACCAGGGCATCCGCAACGCCAACGACGGCATCTCGCTCGCCCAGACCGCCGACGGCGCGCTGGCCGAAGTCACCAACGTGATGCAGCGCATCCGTGAACTCGCCATTCAGTCGAAGAGCGGCACCTATTCCGACGACGACCGCGAGAACATCCAGTCCGAAGTGACCGAGCTGGCGGCGCAGGCCAAGTCGATCGTGCAGGACGCGAAGTTCAACGGTGTCGCCCTGTTCAACTCGGGCAGCGCGGCCAGCTCCTCCAGCGACGCCTTCACAATCCAGGTCGGCGCCAACTCGGGTGACACGGTTGCGATCTCGCAGGCTCAGGTCGACGTGACCAGCTTCGACTCCTCGGGCATGGACGTCACCGATGTCGACGGCGCTTCCGCGACGCTCGAAGCAGTCGACGACGCAATGGCGCAGATCAACACCGCCCGCGCCGGGCTCGGTGCATCGCAGAGCCGCCTGGAATCGATCGTCAACGTGCAGTCGTCGAACGTGACCAACCTGTCCGACGCCCGCAGCCGGATCGAGGACACGGATTACTCCACCGAATCGACGAACCTGGCGAAGGCGGGCATCCTGGCACAGGCATCCACCGCGATGCTGGCCCAGGCGAACCAGTCGCAGCAGGGTGTTCTGAGCCTCCTGCGCTAAACACTTCACCCTAGGGTGGCTGCAAGGCCCCGGCGTCCCTTCCGACGCCGGGGCCTTCGTGCGTCTTCGGCCCGCGCGTGAAGAGCGGATGGTAAAACCGTTATTAAGCGCATTCGGCCAGTTGTTGTTAACCATTTGATAGGAGCCGCGGGTGCAAGGAAGACCAGTGTAGTTCAGAGAGGAAGGACTCGAACATCATGTCTGTCATCAATACCAATTCCGCGGCGCTTCGAGCGCAGAACGCCTCGCGCATGGCGACTGCCATGAACGCGATCGCCACCGAACGCCTGTCGACCGGCAAGCGCATCAACTCCGCCAAGGACGACGCAGCCGGCCTCGCCATCACCAATTCGATGACGTCGCAGATCCGCGGCATGAACCAGGGCATCCGTAACGCCAACGACGGCATCTCGCTCGCGCAGACCGCCGACGGGTCGCTCGGCGAAGTCACCAATGTTCTCCAGCGCATCCGCGAACTGGCCGTGCAGTCGAAGAGCGGTACATACTCCGACGACGACCGCGCCAACATCCAGGCCGAAGTCACCGAACTGGCAGCACAGGCAAAGGCGATCATCACCGACGCCAAGTTCAACGGCGTCGCGCTGTTCAACTCGGGCAGCACGGCCAGCTCGTCGAGCGAGGCGTTCACCATCCAGGTCGGCGCCAATTCGGGCGACACGGTCGCGATTTCCAAGCCGCAGGTCGATGTCGCCGACTTCGATGCTTCGGGCATGGATGTCACCAGCGGCTCCGCTGCCGCGGACACGTTCACGAATGTCGACAATGCGCTGGCGCAGCTCGCCACCGCGCGCTCCAGCCTCGGTGCGTCGCAGAGCCGCCTCGAAACCATCGTCAACGTCCAGTCGTCGAACGTCACCAACCTGTCCGACGCGCGCAGCCGGATCGAAGACACCGACTATTCGACCGAAACCACGGCGCTGGCCAAGGCCGGCATCCTGGCACAGGCCTCGACCGCGATGCTTGCGCAGGCGAACCAGTCGCAGCAGGGTGTCCTGAAACTGCTCGGCTGATCCTGATACCCTCTCCGAAGACCATCATCCCGGCGTCGAATCCTCGACGCCGGGATTTTCGTGCGCCGCGGACATGCCATTCCGCGACCTGAAACAACCAATCCAAAGCTGATCCCTCCATCCCGATCGCCTGCTCGCGATCCGCATGACGGGAAGAACGCCCGACGCCCTGAGATCGGATCACTCTGCCGCCGTTCGGTTCGAGCCTGTCGAGAACCGCCCGCACCTTCCCGACAGGCTCCGACCAAACGGACCGGCGTGCAATCGATCGACGTCCTGTCGGCGGACGCGGGCGATGGACGGTTCAGGTCGCGCGCTTGTTGGCCCGGCCGCGATGCCGGCTTCAGACTACCGCACATGAAAAAGACCGTCCGCATCGCTGCGGACGGTCTTCGATGACCCGGTAGGCAGACCGCTTAACGGCCCGCGCGTCAGGCCGCCTTCTGCAGTGCCACGCCGCTGCGATGCACGATCGGGCGGAACACCACCACCAACAGCTGCGGACGCAAGTGCTGCCCTTTGGGCGGTTCGACGAACATCAACCCCGTCTCGTCGCATCGGAACACCTTGTCCGATACGGGCGTCATCGCATCGTAGACAGGGATCCGGGACGTCGGCCTTGCCCCTTTCGCGCCGAACGACTGCAGGTCGAACACACTCACCTCGTCGATCTGCACCATTTCGAACAGCGTCCCGAACTGGATCGCCGCGGAGAAACGCGCGGCGCCGATCGGCACCGACATCATGTAATAGCCGTCATGGGTCGGGTGTGCGCCGAACCCGGTCACCGCGTCGGTCGCGCCATCGGTCAGGATGGTGGGAATCTGGATCTCGCCCGTCTGGAAATCCGATCCGCGCAGGTCGAGGCCGAACCGGCTGATGTTGAAGAACGCCATGTTCAGCGGGATGCCCTGCGGCTGCAGCTCCGCCGAAAGGTACATGCGGTTGGCATCCTTCAGATACTGCATGCCACGGCGGCGCAGACCATCGGCGGACAGTTCGGTGTCCACCATCTTGATCATGTCCTTCACGCCCAGGTTGACGTCCTGATCGAAGGTCCGGAACAACTCGACTTCCTCGTTCGACGGCAGGAACAGCAGCCGCGCGAGGATCGCGACCGCCATCTGGCGGCGTCCATCCTCGTCGTCGGAGGCCGGCGGCCGATACATGCCCGCACGCGCGGTCTTCACATAATCGATGCAACCCGCCTGAACCGCGTCCCGTGTCGCCGCCTGTGAATCCTTGATCGAGAACACATCGCGGATCGGATCGCCGGCCGGTGTATAGTCGATCACCGATCCTTGCGCGACCGTCGCCAGCTGCTCCACGACCGCGATCGCTAGGCTCAGCGCATGCAGAGCGCGATAATCATAATGCCGCGTATCGAAATAGCCGCGCTTGTCGTGGCCGGTCGTCTCCTGTTCGCGCAGCAACAGGTAGCGCCCGGCTACCGTCAGGCCCATGCGCGCCTCCAGCACCGGCTGGATCATGTTCTGCACCGATCCGTTGTAACCCAGATCCACCAGCATGACCGCGTCGCCATCCTCGACACCGCGCGAACGGAAATGCGCTTCCAGCCGATCGGCATAGGCTTTCGACCGGGTCACGATCCGCGCGCGGATCGGCGGAGCCAGCACGGCACGCTTGAAATCCAGATGATCGCCCTTGCCTTTCAGCTTGGCGACTTCGGCGTCGGTCAACAACAGCGCACGGCCGACCGTATCCTCGCGGCGATGCAGCGCGCGGATGATATAGCGATCGACGGCCTCATGATCGAAGAAGCTGGAACGGGTCGAGGTCAGCCGGCTGACCTCGACCGCGACGCCCTCCCCGCCCATCGCCTGCAACACCCTCATGGGCAGATAGCCGTCCCGCATCAGGAACAGGATCTTGACCGGCTTGCCGGCCGCTTCCTCCATGCGCGCGGCCTCGGCCCGGATCCATTCCAGGAAACCATGCATGATCGGTCCGATCACGTCATGACCCGTCGTCCATTCCTGCGTTCCCGCGGTGCGCAGCGCCAGTGCGACACGGTGCGGCTGCAAGGCCGGCACATCGGTTCTGACTCTATGGTCCAGCATCGTCGCCATCGACGCTTCCAGCCGCAAGCGATGCTGCACCGCCGAGTCGAACTGCCGCAGATGCACCGTCGACACGCCCAGCTGGGACGGCGCCCGCTGATCGGCACCATGATTGTCGCCGACGTGCAAAATGGTGTCCGGAGCCACGCCCAACGCCTTCAGCACCGGCTTGAACAGCCCGGCGCCCTTGCTCATGCCATATTCGGACGAGGCAAAGATCCGGTCGATCGCATCCGCGACCTCCTGCCCGGCGGCGCGCGCGATCAACGTGCGCAGCTGTTCGGCGCTCAGATAGGTATCGCTGATGATGATCACGTCCAGTCCGCGCGCCTTGGCCGCGCGGATCAGGGCGACGGCCGGTTCGAACCCGAAACAATGCCGGGCCTCGGCGTCCAGTTCATGCTGCACGGCGGCCGCGACGGTTTCCGGCGATGCTCCTGGCAACAGCTTCTGGTAGATCTGCTCGATCGACACCTCGGCCTTGCCGGTGACGAACCCCTTCGTCCGCCGCGCCAGTGCCTCCGCGGTCGTCCGCGGCTCGCGCGCGCCGCCTGCGAACGGGATGTCGGCGAATACGTCACCCGGCTGATGCGTGTTCCGCCACAGCAACGTATCGAAGCAATCCAGAGACAGGATCCGGGTCTGCTCGGGCATCCTATCGAGCAACGTCGCCAGTTCGCTCCCACATACCGATATTTTCATCATGATCCGGCTCCCGCCTCAGCTGTTCTTTTCGATTGTTCATGGACGGTGGCGGTTCACTGAACCGCCGCCGCCGCGCTCGACATCATGGTTTCAGGGCAAACCAGGTCGGAAATCTGGATTTTCCGTTATCTTCCCGGCATTTGACGACATGGAGTTCAAGACCATGAGTCGCTGTGAAGGCGTTGACCGCCTTCACGACCAGCGGCCAGTGCGGATCATAGTCACCGCCAGCGATGATGCCGCCCGAGCGAAGCTTGGGATACCAGTCTTGGAAGGTCTGGCCGCCCTCCTCGCCGTTATGGGCGTATCCGTCGGCATAGATGAAATCGAGCGAGTGATCGCCGAACAGGCTCAACGCTTCGTCGAACCGCATCCGCAAAATGGCGTTGCGATCACGATAGGGGGCGAGCCGGGCGATCGCTTCCTTATATTGGTCGACACCGTGGCCACGATCTCCGGCCCACATGTCGACGCTGTACAGATAACCCAGCTTCGATGTCGTCAGCACACGCTCCGAGAAATCACCGGCGGCCACGCCGAGTTCGATGCCGACACCGCCTTCGCGGACCAATTGCGCGACATCTTCCCGCCGGGTGAACGTGGATGCCAGCATGCGCAGCGCGCGGCTTAGTTCCTGCTCTTCCGCCGTCGCCGTCGCCGTCGCGGGCGCAGGCGCAGGCGCGGCCGGTGCCGATACCGACGCTGCCGGCTTTGACCGGTACTGCTTTCCTTTGAGATAGATGGTCAACGCGATGGAATTCCGCGCCTTTTCATGATCCGCCAGTTGGTCGACACTGTGCCAGCTTTGATCCGTGCGTACGAAGGCATAGGCCGTGTTCGGACGGAAAGAGTTGGTCTTCAACCGTTCGAACCCGCTCGGGGTACGCCGGTGAAACGACGTTCCCAGGTGCGATTGGCTCTCATCGGCGGGCAGATAAAATTGCAGTGTCGCCACCTTGGTGCCGATGTCGGGATGGATCCCGATCCGGTAACCGGCATAGTCACGATAGAAGATGGGCACGGCCACCATCTCCGGCCGGGCGTCGCCGAACCGCGCGCGCAGGGTCGATCCGAACTTTTCGACTATGGCGTCGGTGATGGCTGGTGCCGTGAAGACCGCCATCATCTTGCGCCAGAACGCACGATCCTGCGGATCCAATCGCGTGAGCGACTCGTCGGTCAGGTCAAGCAGACGACGGGTTATACGCCCATCAGGGGCGACCGCTTCCGGATGAACGATGTCATCAAGCATGTCGTCTGCCGGCAAACGCTCCAGCATTTCTTGATAGATATCTTCGGGGAACACGTTCTCCATGAAGATGTTTTCGCTGGGCTCCGGATCTGTCTGCGCGGCGGCAATACCGCTCCGGATGCAGTCGACGATCTCGTCGACTGCGGGGTCCTCCGGCTCTGCGGACACGGTCGCTGGCTTACGGAACAGATAGTTCAGCACGTCGCGCGTGTTCGGGGTTGCGAAGGCAATGTTGTGCTTTTTGTGAACCAGTTCGAGGCCGGCGCGTGCCATGATGGCGGTCACGGCCGAGACCTGCCCCAGATCGGTTTCGATCAGCTCGATCGACACAGACCGCAGCGCCGGGTCTGCCAGCGTCTTTTCGGCACCGGCCACGATCGCCAGCTCGATGCCGTCCACGTCGATCTTGAGGTGGTTCGGAACCTCCATTCCGAAATCGCGCACGAAACTGTCGATGTCGTAGCCGATCATGCCCTGCCGAAATGCCGGTACATAAGGGACGCCTCGGAAATCCACCGATTCCCCGAAACTGCTCATCGATGTGCCATATTCGATGCTGGCGAGGTTGATGACGCCGACGGCCTTGCGATCCGCCAGCGCCAGGCAGAGCGGGCTGACATGGTCCTGCAGGTCGTTGAGTGCGACATGGACGCACAGCTGGTGATAATTGGCGAAATGCGGCTCGAACGCGAAGGTCCGAATGCCCTTCATCCCGGCATAGATGCTGTAGATGCCGACATTGGCGCCGATATCCCAAAGGGTTTCCCCCGGTGCGAACCCGTCGATCCACTCGATCGTCTCCGGCTCCTTCTGCATCAGCGTCTCGTACCGCCATCCGGCCGCGCCCCGAAGATACCGGATATCGTGGTCCCCGGCGCGCAGCAGCCCGATAGAACCGGTTTCGAAACGATGACGTTCGGCGCCCATGATGCATTATCCCGATAGTGGATGACCACGCCCCCACCTCGGAGAATGGCGGGTCGCTGTATCGGGAATGAAGAAATGTCGTTAAAATGGTATTAACGACGATTTTGTCGCTCCTGTGCGAGCAACGGCGCACCTGGCCGTATTCTTAAACAGCTTGTTAACCAACTCCCGTCATTCTCCGGCCAGAAATCGTGCGCGCATGGCGCCAGGAACGGGAAATCCGGATGTCGATCCAATATGCCGCGTCGTTGATCAAACGTGTCGGGCCCAGCCACATCTTCATCGATCGCGAACCGAACGCGGCTCTGGTCCAGGAACTGGTGCTTCAGGGTTGCCGGGTGTCCGATCTGGCGGCGGCGGATACCGAGCGGGGCGGCGCCGACGTTCGGCGGGTCGGCATTCTCCAATGGCCGGGCGCGCGCATCGGCGCGGCGGCGGTTCGGCGCTACGCCAGCATGGACGTCCTGGTCCTGGTGTCCGGCGACCATCAGCGTCCCGAAATCGATCAATGCCTGTTCGCCAATGGCTGGGCACGTCATGCCGCCGGAATGATGTCGGGCGAACAGGCACAGTTCACGGACCACACGCTACCGGGCACCAGCTATTATCAGCGCATTGCGCCCGACGCCGCGCATCGCCGCACGGTCTTCCGGAAAAGCCATGCCGACGCCGATCTCTTTCTCGCGCGCTATGCCACCGCGGCGAAGCATGTCCGGTCCGGGGATCATGTGCTGATCGACGGGGAACAGTGCGGCGACGCGATCACCCTGCTGGCCGCGCTGTCGCGCGCCTCCGCGGTCACCTGCACCACGCAGCGGCCGATGGCGGTGCCCGACGCGCCACCGCTGGACGTCACGCTGGTCGAACCGGATCTGGCCAGGATCCCGGATCATACGATGGATATCGTGATCGCGCTGGAACCGGCCACCCCCGACGGCTGGCAACAGCGCCTGCGGGATTATGCGCGCATCCTCCGCTTCGACGGCAGGATCGTCATCGGCTGGAAACAGGATGATCGCGCCGGCAATGGCCGTATCCCCGCCGGCTGGGACGAATTGCACGCCGAGGCCTGTGAACAGTTCCTGCCGGAATTCCGCTATATCCAGCGCACCCATGGGGACCGACGCATCGTCCAGGCGGTCGGCGTCGACAATCCCGCGGCATCCGACTGGATGATGCTGGTCGGCTCGGTCAACCCGCTGGATGGCGAAGCCCATCGCGATCTCTATGTCCATCACGGCTTCCCCGTTCCACGGGTGGAAGGCGGCCCGCCGGCGGTCATCGATTTCGGCGGGGGCTACGACAATCCCTACCTCTACCGCACCATGGTCCAGATCGGCGAACGGCTGCACGACGAAGCCAAGCTGGCGCGGATGGCCGAATGCGTGGTCGAGGATGCCCGGCCCGACTCCGCCGATCGCGGCGCTGCCATCGCCGTGCTCGGCTATCGCATCTTCGAACAGCGGCTGCTCCACCATGTTGCGCCGGTTCTGGATCTGATCGGACGCTATCACGAACACAGCGCTGCGGCTGCGGATCAGCCCCACGTCGCCCGCTGGCGGCTGTCGCTCGCCTTCCTGGCCGGGCGCCTGGCGGAACTGGTCGAGGATCGTGCCGGCGCGATCGCCTGGTACCACCTGGCTTCGGAATCCGATTGGGCCAGTTTTTCGCCGCTGCTGGCCACCAAGGCCATCGCGTCGGCCTTTTACGAGGCGCGGCTGCATCTTTCGGACGGAGATGTCCCGGCGGCCAGGATCTGTTTCCAGCGCGGGGTCGCCACCACGCTGGCCGCGGCGCAATCGTCGCACGCCGCCGGCATCGGCGATCCCGAATGTCCGATCCCCTTCTATCTGCAGGAACTGGCGGAGGTCATGGACATGGGATCGCAATGCGCCAACGCCGTCGCGAACCTGTCGCTCTGGCCACGCGATCCGGGGGCATTCTGGCGCACCGTCGACGTCCGCCGCTTCGGGCTCAGTTCCTGGGCACGCGATCTGCAAAAGGAAAATGACCGGCTGCGTCAGGCGGCCTGACCGCCCTTGGCCCCCGATCGAAAGGCATGATGATGTTCCAGCCTGGCAAGGCGGCGTGGCCGCTCACCGACCTTCAGGAAGCGCGCCTGCACGAAGGCCGTTCCGTCGTCGGGGTCGAAGCGGCGGCGCTGCTTCGGCTGCGCGACGCGCTGGATCGGTCCTTCTGCGATGCGGTCGAACTGCTGCTGGGCGTTACCGGGCGCGTCATCGTCACCGGCATGGGCAAGTCGGGCCATGTCGCGCGCAAGATCGCGGCGACGCTCGCCTCCACCGGCACCCCGGCGCTGTTCATCCATCCGGGTGAGGCCGCGCACGGCGATCTCGGCATGATGGTGGCGGGCGACGCGGTCATCATGCTGTCCAACTCCGGCGGGACCAGCGAATTGCGGCCCATGCTTGATCATGCCGCGCGGCTGGCGTTGCCGATCATCGCGATCTCGTCGGGGGGCACCTCCACGCTGATGCGGGCGGCATCGATCCGGCTCCAGCTGCCCGCCGCGGCGGAGGCGTGCCCGTCCAACATCGTACCCACGACATCGACCACGATGATGCTGGCGCTGGGTGACGCGCTGGCGATGGCGACGATGCGCGAACGCGGCGTATCGCGCGACAATTTCGGCACGCTGCACCCCGGCGGCACCATCGGCCTGCGCCTGATGCGCGTCTCGGCGGTCATGCATCAGGGCGCGGCGATGCCGATCGTCCCGCTCGACATGCCGATGCGCGACGTCATCCTCACCATGACGCGGCTGACCTTCGGCATTGCCGGTGTCGTCGACGCCTCCGGTCATCTGGCCGGTGTCGTCACCGACGGCGATCTTCGCCGCCATGTCGACGACCTGATGACGGGTATCGCACACCAGGTCATGACCCCGCACCCGATCACGATCGAAGCCAGCACCTTCGCCGAAGATGCGCTGACGCTCATGAACGATCGCAAGATCACCGCGCTGTTCGTGACGGACACGCCCGACGACCGCCAGGCGGTCGGCCTCGTCACGCTCCACGATCTGCTCCGGCTCGGCATCGCCTGATCGCCGGCCAGCGTTCGGACGATCCCGCTTCGGCCGACACCTGACCCCTTCGCCTCGGCGACGCACCCTTGGCGTTCACCCGTCGCCGGTTCGATCCGGCGACGGGCGCATTCACGCGGCGATCACTGCCACTCGCTCAGGCTGCCGCGCAGCTTGTCGAGCGCCGATTTCTTGATCTGGCAGATCCGCGCCGCGCCGACGCCCAGCGTCAGGCCGATTTCCTCCAGGTTCATCTCCTCGACGAAATACAGCTGCAGCACGGTCGCCTCCCGCGTGGGCAGTTCCGCGATCCGCGCGGCCAGTGCGGCTTTCAGCTGGTCGCGCTCCATCACGCGATCGGCCTGGTCGTCGACATCGGCGAACCACATCGAATGATCGGAATAGACGTCATCCAGGCTTTCCTGCCGTACCGTCGCGGTCGCGTCGGCCATTTCGCGGAACGCGGCCGGGGTCATGCCCATCGCTTCGGCCAGTTCGATCTCGGTCGCGGTGCGGCCCAGCTGCGTCTCCAGCGTGCGGCGGGCACCGTCCATCTGGCGCTTGTTGGCCATCGCCGATCGGCAGATGGTGGCATGCCGCCGCAGATGATCGATCATCGCCCCGCGGATCCGCATCGACGCATAGGTCGCAAAGGCGAAGCCGCGATCCTCGAAGCTGTTCGCCGCCTCGACCAGCGCGACCATGCCGATCTGGACCAGATCCTCGACATCGATCGCGTTGGAAACCCGGCCATGGACGTGCCAGGCCAGCCGCCGCACCAGCGGCATATGCGTCCGCGCCAGCGTCGACGGATCGGATCGCGCGGGTTTCCGGCCGTAAATGCCGGGTTCGGGATCATCGCGCGCCATACACTGCGTCCTGTTCGGGGTTCGGAAAACGGGTCAATCCTGCTCGCCGGCGCATCAATATGCCATTTCCGGCTGCGCCTGACTGGCGGTAGCGCGCCCCTGTGGCTGCGGCGCCGTGCCGCCGACGATCGCGACGACCTCGACCGGCTTGCCGTCGGGAATCTCCAGGAAACTCAGCACCGGCGTTTCCGCCAGATGCGGGCGCAGCAACCGGCCCAGCGCACGCCGCGCAATCGGTGACGTCACGATCGCGAACCGGCGCGCTTCGTTGGCCAGCGGCAACGCGGCTTCGCTGATCGTCTGCACGATGCGTGCCGCCAGTGCCGGCTCGAACGGATGGCTCGCGCCGGGGCCCGCCCGCACCGCCTGCGTCAACAGCGATTCCAGTCCCGGATCCAGCGTGATGACCGGCAACGGCATCTTCACCGGCACCAGCACCTGGATGATGATCGCACCGATCCGCGCCCGCACCGCCTCCACCAGCGCATCGGCGCCGGTTTCGGTCCGCGCGGCATCCGCCATCGCTTCCGCGATCCGGCGGAAATCCTTCAACGGCACGCCCTCGGCCAGCAACGCGCGGCACAGCATCGTGATCGACGCCAGCGGCAACGGGTTTGGCGTCAGGTTCGCGACCAGCTGCGGCGAATTCTCCTTCAGCGCGTCCAGCAGCGATTGCGCCTCGTCCATGCCGAACAGGTCCGCGGCCCCGCCGATGATCATCTGGTTCAGGTGCGTCGCGATGACGGTGGCCGGATCGACGACGGTATAGCCGGCGATCACCGCCTCGTTGCGGCGGTCGGCGGTGATCCACACCGCTTCCAGCCCGAAACTCGGATCGCGCACGTCGCGACCCGGAATCGTGCCTTCCAGCGCGCCGCTGTCCAGCGCCAGCAGCTCGTCGGGCCACACCTCGTCCTCGCCCACGATGACACCCGCCACCGTGATCCGATAGGCATTGGGCGACAGCGTCAGATTGTCGCGCACCCGTACCAGCGGCACCACGAAGCCCAGGTCGCGGCTCAGCTGGCGACGAATGCCGGTGATCCGCGCCATCAGCGGCGCGCCCTTGCGCTCGTCGACCATCGACACCAGGCCATAACCCAGTTCCAGGGTCAGCGCGGCGCCGTCCGACACCTCGTCCCAGCCGATGCTGGCCGGGGCCGCGGTCTTCGCGGCGACATCCTCGGCCCCGGCGGTGACGATCGCGGCCTTCCGCGTCCGCAACTGCCAGGCGATGTAGCCGGCGATCGCCGCCGCCGGCAGGATGATGAAATGCGGCATGCCGGGCGTCAGGCCCAGGATCGCCAATATGCCCGACACCGGCACCCACGCCTTCATCGACGCGAACTGGCTGGTGATCTGCCCCGACAGGTCGAGCGGCGAGGACACGCGCGTCACGATCGCGGCGGCCGCGATCGACAGCAGCAGCGCCGGCACCTGCGCGACCAGCGCGTCGCCGATCGCCAGCAGGATATAGGTCTGCGCCGCTTCGCCGACGCTGAGTCCGTGGCTCACCACGCCCAGCACCAGCCCGCCCAGGATGTTGACGATCAGGATCATGACGCCGGCGACGGCATCGCCCTTCACGAATTTGGATGCACCGTCCATCGAACCGTAGAAATCGGCTTCGGTCGCCACTTCCTGGCGGCGCAGCTTGGCTTCTTCCGGGGTCAGCAGGCCGGCGTTCAGGTCGGCGTCGATCGCCATCTGCTTGCCGGGCATCGCGTCCAGCGTGAAACGCGCCGACACTTCGGACACGCGGCCCGCGCCCTTGGTGATCACGACCAGGTTGATGATCATCAGGATCATGAACACGAACAGACCGACCGCATAGTCACCGCCGATCAGGAACGACCCGAACGCCTCGATCACATGCCCGGCAGCCGCCTCGCCCTCATGCCCGTTGACCAGCACCACGCGCGTCGATGCGACGTTCAGGGCCAGTCGCAGCAGCGTGGTGAACAGCAGGACGGTGGGAAAGGAGGAGAAGTCCAGCGGCTTGGTGACGTTCAACGACACCATCAGCACCGCCAGCGAGATCATGATATTGGCGATGAAGCCGACATCCAGCAGCCCTGCCGGAACCGGCACGACCATCAGGCCCACCAGCATCAATGTCGCAAAGGGCAGGATCGCGCCCTTGCCCGCGCTTAACCACACTGCCTTGTTGATCGCTTTGGTCGCCACTGTCGCGCTCTCCTGTCGAGCACGTACATAGCAAATATCATGCCAGGATCAGGCGCCCGCAGGCGCCACCGCGCAGTCGCTAGAATGTATCCAGCCGGAACCGGCCGGTTGGGCCATAGCCCGCCACCGCCACGGGGCGCCGCAGCATCGCGACGGCGGACAGGTCGCGGCGCGCACGCTCGCGGTGATACAGCGCGCGGATCCGCCCCGCCTCGCTGCGCTTCAGGATCAGCTCCAGCTGCTCGATCAGGTCACGGCGATCGCGCCATCCGCCAACGGCCCGCACGCCGGTCAGCGCCGCGTCGACCGCCGCCGTGGCGATCCCGACTTCGTCCGCATCGCCGGCGTCCAGCGCGGCGATCAACGCCAGTTGCGCATCCGCCAGGGTTTGGAGAGCCGCCTCGCTCACGACTGTTCCGGGATATCCTGATCGACCATCTTCGCGGCAATCGCCTGCGGATCGACGTTGTACCGGCCCTCCGCAATCGCCGTGCGGATCGCTTCGATCTTCTTCATGTCGACCGGCGGGCCCAGCGCCACGACCATGTCGGCCGCGATCGTGGGGCCGGTGATCTCCGCGTCAGGCAGCGCGCTGGGCGCGTTCGTGACCGAAGTGACGGGCGCCACGGCGCTCCGCGTGCTGTTCAGACGCCCGTTCGGCGGGGTTCCGATACTGTTGATCATCGTCGATCGTCCCACTGTCCCGGCCATTCTGGTCAAGGACTTCATAGCTCTTAACGGCTGCATTGCCGATCAGTTAAATCCCGATATGCGGACCCGCCCCTCACCGACGACTTCCGCCAGGATGATGCCCGCTTTCCCATCGGTCTTGACCCGGATCCGGCCGCCCGGCGCGCCATCCTCCTGCGCCACCGCGGCGGTGCTGACCTGAAAGCTGTCCGACCCCGCGATCAGGTCGACGGGATCGCCGCGCCGGATCACCGGCTCTGCCCGCGGGGCGGGGCGATAGCTGACGGCCTGCATCGCCGTCGGTGTCGACGCCGCCATGGCCGCCGTCTCCGTCGGGCGCCCGCCGGGGGACAGGGGCACGCGCAACCGCCAGCCGATCGCTGGACAGCGGACCGTCAGCGCGTTCATCCAGACCGGATCGACCGCCAGTTTCGGGCATTGCGCCAGCTTCAGCCGTCGATCCACCGGTGCCACCGGTCCGCCAGGATCGCCGATGTCCGCCCCTGCGGCGATCACCACCGCGCGTTCGACCGCCGCCAGGTCCTGGAACGTCTCCGCCCCTGCCGCGGTGGACAGCGACAGCACGGACAAAGCGAGGATCAGTTTCATGGATGTCGGACTCCGGACATGTTCCGGCGCGTCTAAGCAATAATGGTGCCAGCGCGTAAAATCCCGTGCCATTCCGGCATGCTAGGGATGGGGGGCGTCACCGCGGCAGGATCTGGATCCGCTGCCCGCGCGTACCGGGGCCTGGAACGGGCACCATTGCCATATCGATGCGGTCGGCCGGCAATCCCCCCGATCCCACCGCCCGCGCCACCGCGGCGGTGCGCGCGGCGGCCAGTTCCCAGCCGTCATAGCGGCGGGTCAGCCGGTCGGCGCCGGTGCTGGTGACGGTCACGCGCCGCCCGTCCGCCGCCGCCCGCCGGCCGATGGCGACCAGCGGCGCGGCGGCATCGCCACGGAACACCGCTTCGCCCGGCTGGAACAGCGCCGCGGACGCATAGCTTGCGGGGGCAGCGCCCTTCGCCTGGAACGCGCCGCGTACGCTGTCCACCACCCGGCCGCGGTCGGCGGAATGCGCCTGCAGGATGATGAAGAAACCCAGCAAGACCAGGCATAGATCGGCAAAGCTCAACGCCCAGCGTGAATTGGTCAACGCCTTCATGCGACGACGCGCAGCGACGGCACCCGCGCCGGCCCACCATCCAGTTCGGCCTGCGCCAGCAACGTCATGCGGTTGAGCGCCCAGCCACGCCAGGCGGCCTCCTCTTCGGACAATCGTTCCAGCCGCGCCGCGATCGGCCCGGCGATGGCATTGCCCAGGATCAGCCCGTACAGCGTGGTCAGCATCGCGATCGCCATCGCCGGCCCCAGGCTGGCGACGTCGTCCATTACCGAAAACATCCGCACCAGCGCCACGACGGTCCCGACCATGCCCATCGCCGGCGCGGCGTCGGCGATCGCGCGCCACACGCCGGCCGCGCGTTCATGCCGCGCCCGCATTCCGGCCATCTCGTCCTCCGCCCACAGCGCGAAGCCGGTTGCGGTCTTCGCATCGGCCAGGTGCACGGCCGCGCGGCGCAGGAACAGGCCCGTCGTCTTCACCCGGTCTGCGCAGGCGATCGTGCGCAGTTCCGCAATGGCCTCGATCCGCCCGATCGCCAGCCGCGCGGCCAGCGCGTCGGCGGCCGGATCGGCGCGCAGCAGCTGGCGCAGCGCTCCGAACGCCGCCGCGATGTCCGCGCGCGTCGAACGCAGCACCGCGACACCGAACGCGCCGCCGAACACGATGGCGATCGCCACCGGATCGACGAAGCGGCCGGCCGTTTCCATGAACTCCATCGCCCACCCCTCGTCACACTGCACCACGCTGCGTCACCATTGCCGCCCGGCAAGGACCGGCAATGTCTTGCCGCACCCCGGCAAAACCGTGCCGGTCAAGCGGCAGACCTTTGTCCGCCCGCGATTCGAACCGATCCGAACGGATTTGGCATGACCCATGCATATCCGTCCGCATCCAGTCTGATCGGGAATGCTCAGACCCGGTTACGACCCCACCGCACCAAACTTTAGGAAGAAAGGGAACGACATGGCCGGCAACGATCCGCTCTTCGGCGTTCACGGCAATGCCCTCGAACTGCGCAGCAAGCGTCTGGAGATGCTGGCGTCCAATATCGCGAACGCCGCGACCCCGGGCTACAAGGCGCGCGATATCGATTTCGGCAAGGCGCTCAGCGCGGCGCAGGACGGGTCCACCCCGACCGCCGCGATGGACGCCTCGGTCAAATACCGGATCCCGCTCGAAACCTCGCTGGACGGCAACACCGTCGAACTCACCACGGAGCAGACGGCGTTCGCCGAAAATGCCGTGAAGTACAAGACGACGCTGTCCTTCCTGGAAGGCCGCATCTCCACCATCATGTCCGCGCTGCGGGGGGAATAAACCATGGCCGGTCCACTGTCCGTCTACGACATCGCCGGGCGCGCCATGTCCGCGCAGATGCTGCGCCTCAACACCACCGCCTCCAACCTGGCCAATGCCGGAACGGTCGCGGGGTCGAAGGAAGCCGCGTTCCGTTCGATCAAGCCGATCTTCACCGCCGTCAACGAAAGCCCCGGCATTGCGACCGTGAAGGTCGAGCGCATCGTCACCGCATCGGCCGATCCCATCCGCCGCCACGCACCGGATCATCCCCTCGCCGACAAGAACGGCGATGTCTGGGATGCCGCCGTCGATAGCGCGGCGGAGATGGTCGAGATGATGGAGACCGCGCGCCAGTATCAGAACAACGTCCAGGTCATGCAGACCGCGAAATCCCTTACCCTAGACACGCTGAGGATCGGCAAATGAGCACCGTATCGGCCACCAACACCAGCACGCTGGCGCTGGAAACATCCACTGCGAACAAGAAGAAGCAGACCGGCGATCTCGACCAGACCGACTTTCTGGCGCTGCTCACGACCCAGCTGAAGACGCAGGATCCGCTGTCTCCGATGGACAATACCCAGATGGTGGCGCAGCTCGCGCAATTCTCGAACACCACCGGCACGGCGGAAATGAACGCCAGCCTGAAGACGATCCGCGACGATCTCGCCGCCTCGCGCGTCGGCGACGCCGCCAGCTGGATCGGCCGTTCCGCGCTGGTCCAGTCCGATGTCGCCGCCCCGCTCCCCGACGGCAGCTATGCCGGCGAAATCGCCCTGCCCTCCGCGGCGGGCGACGTCATGATGAACCTGATCGACGGCAGCGGCCAGATTTTGCATAGCGAAACCTTCGGCGCCCAGCCCAAGGGCAGTGTGCCTTTCGCGTGGGACGGCAAGGATGCCGACGGCAATCTCTATGCCGGCGGCCCGCTGAAGATCAGCGTGTCGGCCATGGACAGCAAGGGTGCGATGGCCACCACCACCGCCAGCTGGGCCATGATCGGTGGCGTGCAATCGCCCGCCGGCGGTCTCGCCACCAAACTCGTCACATCGCTCGGCGTCATCTCGCCGGAAGCCGCGCTGAAGCTCGGCTGATCCCTCTTTTTCCCCATTTGCCTGAAGACCAAGGAGACCCCCCATGTCCTTTTACACCTCCCTGTCCGGCCTCAAGGCTGCCCAGACCGATCTGTCGGTCATCTCCAACAACGTCGCCAATGTCGGCGCGCTCGGCTTCAAGAAGAGCCGCACGGAGTTCGGTGACGTCATGTCGACCTCGCCTTATTCGTCGGGCGCCACCGCGGGTCAGGGCACGCAGCTGAAGAGCATCACGCAGCAGTTCACGCAGGGCGGCACCCAGACCTCCGATCGCGCGCTCGACGTGCAGATCAACGGCCAGGGCTTCTTCATCACCAAGGAAGGCCTGACCGGCAACGGCCAGGTCAGCTACACACGCGCCGGATCTTTCGGCATCGACAGCAGCCGCTATGTCACCGACAGTCGGGGCGCCTATGTGCAGGTGCTTCCGGTCGATGATCAGGGCAACGTCGTCTCGACATCGGCCGAAACCACCACCAATCTGCAGATCCCATCGGAGGCCGAAGGCACAGCCAAGCCGACTGGCGCGCTGTCGCTGCAGCTGAACATGCCGAGCACGGCGTCGGACATCAGCGCGACCTTCGACCGCGCCAACCCCAACACCTATAATTTCTCCACCTCAACCACGGTGATGGACGACACCGGCGCGCCGTTCCAGGCGACCACCTACTACACCCGCACCACCGCCGCATCCGCGACCGCCGGCAATCTCACGGCCACTTGGGAAGCCCGCACCTACGTCGGCGACAGCGAAATCGGCAACGCCGCGGCGACGCCGCCCTCCGGTCCCATCCTGCTGAAGTTCGATGCAACGGGTGCGATGATCGCGCCCACTGGCCCTACGACGCCGGGCAAGACCACCTTGACCGGTGCGGACGGCCTGCCGACCAGCATCACGATGACGGTCGACTATGCCAATTCTAAGGCCAGCAACGCCAATTTCGCGCTGCGCACCTTCAAGCAGGACGGCTTCGCCTCCGGCCAGCTCAGCGGCGTCGCGGTCGGCAAGGACGGCATGATCTCCGCCAGCTATTCCAATGGCACGACCAAGATCCTCGGCAAGCTGGCGATCGCCAACTTCAACAGCCCCGAAGAACTGCGTCAGACCGGCGGTGCCGCCTGGGTCGAAAGCGAGAATTCGGGCAAGGCCACGCTGGGCCAGGCCGCCAGCGGCGGTCTCGGCGCGATCCAGTCGGGCGCGCTGGAACAGTCGAATGTCGACATCACCGACGAACTGGTCGCGCTCATCACCGCGCAACGCAACTTCCAGGCAAATGCCAAGGCGATCGATACCGCCAGCCAGATGACCCAGATCGCGGTCAATCTGCGCACCAGCTAAGGTTTAATTAACCATGATGGCGCAGGGTGGCCATCAGCAATCCCACAAGGATCGTCATCCCGGCGAAAGCCGGGATCCACGCCCGCCGATGTCATGAAGGACCATGGCGTCGCGCATCTGGACCCCGGCATCCGCCGGGGTGACGAACACGGAAACGGGCGGCGCCTCCTTCCCAACAGGATGCGCGAAACCGCCATAGGAAAGGACGCATGCCATGGATCGTCTCGGATACGCCGCCGCGTCGGGCATGCGGGCCGCCATGGCGCGCCAGACCGTCGTCTCCAACAATCTCGCCAACGCCAACACCATCGGCTTTCGCGGCGATCTCTCCAACTCGCGCGCGCTCTATATCCAGGCGAAGGGCGTCGGCGTCCCCGGTGTCACCTCGCGCGCGATGGCCTCCGAAGAGGTCGTGTCCGCCAACATGGCGGAAGGCGCGTTTAACCATACCGGCAACCCGCTCGACATCGCGATGCAGGGCGACGCGCTGCTGACGGTCCAGGCCGATGACGGGCAGGAAGCCTATACCCGTCGCGGCGATCTCCAGATCAACGACAGCGGCCTGCTCACCAATGGTGAAGGCAAGCCCGTGCTGGGCGAAGGTGGCCCGATCACGCTGCCGCCCAATGACAAGGTCGCGATCGATCATGACGGCACGATCCGCATCGTCCCCGCCGGCGCCCCGCCGACGACGATGGTGGTGGTCGATCGGCTGAAACTGGTCTCCCCCGCCGGGTCGCAGGTCGTGAAGGGGCTCGACGGTCTGTTCCGGGTGCGGAACGGCGGCGCGCTGCCCACCGATCCGGAAGCCAAGCTGGAATCCGAAACGCTCGAAGGCTCCAACGTCAACGCCTCGCTCGCGCTGGTGGAGATGATCGAAGCCAGCCGATCCTGGGACAACCAGGTCAAGATGCTGGCATCGGCGAAGGAAATCGACACCGACGCCTCGAAGCTGATGGCCGTCGACTGACCCGTTCTAGGAGGTAATCCCCATGTCCAACGCCGCACTCCACGTCGCCCGCACCGGTCTTGATGCGCAATCCAACCGGATGCGCGTGATCGCCAACAACCTTGCCAACGTGAACACCACGGGGTTCAAGCGCGACCGCGCCTCGTTCGAAACGCTCGCCTATCAGGCGATCACCTCGGCCGGCGCGACATCGTCCGCGGACAACAAATATGCGGTCGGCACCAATCTCGGCTCCGGTGTGCAGATCAACGGCACCGCGCGCATCGATACGCAGGGATCGAACCAGCAGACCGGCAATGCGCTCGACATGGCGATCGAAGGCAGCGGCTATTTCCAGATCCAGATGCCGGACGGCAAGACCGGCTACACCCGCGCCGGCGATTTCAGCCAGTCCGCGGAGGGCAAGCTGGTCACGACCGACGGCATGCCGCTGATCCCCGAAGTCACCATTCCCGAAGGCGCGTCGAAGATCACGATCGGTGCCGACGGCACCGTCTCCGCGACGCTGGCGGGGCAGAGCGAAGCCAGCGAGCTGGGCAAGATCCAGCTGGCGCGCTTCACCAATCCCGCGGGCTTGGAATCGGTCGGCAACAACCTGCTGACCGAAACCGCCGCGTCGGGCACCGCGCAGATCGGCGATGCCGGCGTCGAGGGCCGCGGCGCAATCCGCCAGGGCAGCCTGGAGGCGTCGAACGTCAACATCACCGAGGAGTTGGTCGACATGATCGAGTGCCAGCGCGCCTATGAGGTCAATTCCAAGATGATCAAGGCGACCGACGAGATGCTGCAATATGTCAACCAGCAGCTCTGAGGCCGGTGGCATGACCGCCCCCGCCCATTTCCACACCGTCGCCGCGGCGCCGCCGTCGGACGACGCCCGCCGCGCCCACGATGCCGCATCGCTGCGGATCGCGCGCCACGGCGCCGCGATGTGGGCGATGACGATGGTGACCGGCGTCCTGTTCGCCGTCCACGCCAACCCCGTCGAGGCACGCAAGCCGAAAGTGCCGCCGATCGACTATACGCCGGTCGCGCCCGTGGCGCTGCCCGCGCCAGCCGGCAACGGCTCCATCTTCCAGGTTTCGCACGGCTATGCCTCGCTCACCTCCGGCGCGCGCGCCTCGGCGGTTGGGGACACGCTCACCATCGTGCTGGTCGAACGGACGCAGGCGCTGAAAAGCAATTCGGCCCAGACCGACCGCAACGGCAATATCGGGCTCAGCCCCCCCACCACCGGGCCGCTGTCCTTCTTCCAGCCGTCGGACGTCGCCGTCGGCGGCGGCAGTACCTTCAAGGGCACCGGCTCCGCCGCGCAGTCCAACGCACTGACGGGCGAGGTCACCGTCACGGTGGCGCAGGTGCTGCCCAACGGCAACATGCTGGTCCGCGGCGAAAAACAGGTAACGCTGAACCGCGGTGACGAATTCATCCGCATTTCCGGCATCGTCCGCCCGGCCGACATCCTGAACGACAACCAGGTGCTGTCGACCCGCGTCGCCGATGCGAAGATCACCTATTCCGGATCGGGCGAGATCGCGCGCGCCAGCCGCGCCGGCTGGCTTAACCGCTTCTTTACCAGATTCAGTCCTTTCTAGGGCCATGACCATGATCTCCCTTCGCACCCTGATCGCGGCGCTTGCCGGCCTGCTGCTGGTCGCCGGCCCGGCGCATGCCGACCGGATCAAGGATCTCGGCACCTTCCAGGGTGTCCGCTCCAACCAGCTGACCGGCTACGGCATCGTCGTCGGCCTCAGCGGCACCGGCGACGACGGCCTGGAATATACGGTGCAGGGGATGAAGGGCGCGGTCCAGCGCTTCGGGCTCACGCTGCCACCCGGCATCAATCCCTCGCTCAAGAATGCGGCGGCCGTGCTCATCACCGCCGAACTGCCCGCCTTCGCCAAGCCCGGCCAGAAACTGGACATCACCGTCTCCGCGCTGGGCAAGGCGAAGTCGCTGCGCGGCGGCGCCCTCATCGTCGCGCCGCTGTTCGGTGCCGATAATCAGATCTACGCGATGGCGCAGGGCAATCTCGCGGTCGGCGGTCTCGGCATCGATGCCGCGGACGGATCGAAGCTGACCGTCAACGTGCCCACCGCCGGCCGCATTCCCGGCGGGGCCTCGGTCGAACGCGCGGTCGATACCGGCTTCGCGTCGAACGCGCTGGTGTTCAACCTGGCCGAAGCCGATCTCACCACCGCCGGCCGCGTTGCGACGGCGATCAACGCCGCCTTCGGTCCTGGCCGCGCCCACGCCGTCGATGCCGTATCGATCGCGGTCGATGCGCCCGCCGGCGCCGAAAACCGAACCATGCTGATGGGGCAGATCGAAAATCTGGCGGTCAACCCGGCCGATGCGCCGGCGCGCGTGATCGTCAATGCCCGCACCGGCACCGTCGTCATCAACGGCGCGGTCCACATCGCGCCGGCCGCAGTCGCGCATGGCAAGCTGACGGTCAAGGTCGACGAGGATCCTCGCATCGTCCAGCCGGCGCCCTTCTCCAACGGCGTCACCGCGGTCGAACAGTCGAGCACCATCGGCGTCGAGGAAAAACGTAACCCAATGGTAAACTTCCGCCCCGGCGCGTCGTTAGCCGATATCGTCAAGGCGGTGAACGCGATCGGGGCATCGCCGGCCGATCTCGTCGCCATCCTCGAAGCCCTGAAACAGGCCGGCGCCATGAAAGCGGAGTTGATAGTGCTATGATCGGCTCGGTCTCCACCGCGACCAACGGCGTCGCCCTCACCGCGCAGAAGGACGGTTTGGCCAAGGCTGCCAAGCAGTTCGAAGCGGTCTTCCTGCGCCAGATGATCGGATCGATGCGCCAGGCGACCCTTGCCGACGACGTGTTCGGGTCCAGCGCGTCCGAACAGTTTCGCGATATGCAGGACGGCAGGCTGGCCGACAACATGGCGGACTCCGGCGGGTTCGGCATCGCCCAGATGCTGTTGAAGCAGTTCGAGACCAATCCTGCCGCGGCCGCTGCGGCAACCGGCACGGCGACGACCGCCACCACCACCGCCCCGGCGCCCACGCCGGCCACCATCACGGAGCGCCCGGCATGAGCGATCTCTTCAACATCGGTTCC
>NZ_DASVTO010000132.1:0-3123 GCF_036387535.1 Sphingomonas sp. | reverse complement strand
ATCGCCAGCCCCAGCCCGGTGCCGCCCGCGGATCCGGCTTCATCCGACTGCGCGAACCGGGTGAACAGATGGCTGCGGAACGCCTCCGGTACGCCCGGCCCGCGGTCCTCCACGGTCACGATCGCGCGCCCTTCGCTGCGTTCCGCGGACAGCGTGACCGTGCCGGCGGGCGGGCTGAACCGCACCGCATTGGCCAACAGGTTGGTCACCACCTGCAATAGCCGGCCGTCGTCGCCCCGCACCTGCAACGTGCCCGGCACGATCGCCAGTTCCAGCACGACCTGCTTCAGGTTCGCCAGTCCTTCGCTGCCCTGCGCCGCGCGCCGCAACACGATTGCCAGGTCGAGCGGCTGGTTCCGGAACCGGAATGCGCCCGCATCCATCTTCTCGACGTCCAGCAGGTCGTTGACCAGGTCGATCAGCCGTCGCGAATTCTCCTCGGCCACCGTCACCAGCCGCCGCGCCGCTTCCGGCAGGGTATCGCCGGACGTCGCCCGCAACAGGCCCAGCGCACCAACGATCGACGTCAGCGGCGTGCGCAGTTCATGGCTCACCGTCGCGATGAATTCGTCCTTCAGCCGGTCGACCGCCTTGCGCTCCGATATGTCGCGGATCATCGCGACGACGTGCAGGCCGCTGGACATCGGCATCAGGCCCAGCGCCACGTCGACCGGCATGGCATGTCCGTCGGCGTGGTGCGCGACACGGTCCATCCGTAACGGCTCGGATATTCCCTGCCGGTCCATTCCGATCCGCTCGGCCAGCGTCCCTCCGGGCGGCAGCGCATCGACCAGAACGGCGATGTCACGCCCGATCAGCGCCGCCGGTTCATGGCCGAGCAGTCGTGTCACGGCCGGATTGACCGCCTCGATCCTGCCACGCGGGTCCAGCAATGCGATCACGTCGCTGCTCCCTGAGAACACGCCGCGCAGGCGGGCGGCCGCCACTTGCGCCTGCACCCCCAGCCGGTACCGCAGCCGCTGCGCCCGCCAGGCCAGCGTCAGCCCGCCGCAGATCAGGACCGCCAGCGTTGCGACCAGCGTCCAGACGTTCCGCTGCGTCACGGCCGCATGATCGATCCAGTTCGCGTACCGCGTCACGATCATGCGGTCCTCTTCGGCCGTCATCGCGCCGACGATCGCCCGGACGCGGCGCAGCGGCGATCGCACGTCGCCGTCGACATGGCTGCGCGGGACGCTGGCCTCGCGCAACGTCCCGGCGGACGTCACCACCGCGTCCAGGTCGCGCAGCCTGGCGTCGACCGCCTGCTCCAGCTGCCGGAATCGCGCCGCCTGCTTCGGCAGGCCGGGCAGCAGCGTCTTCAACCGCGCCCGCTGCACGCCGACCGCCCCGGTCGCGGATCGATAGCGATCGCGATGCGCCCCATCCCGGGTCAACCGATAATCCCGCGCCTCCATCTCCGCGTCGCGCATCCGCGACATCAGGTCGGCGATCACGATCCGCCGTTCATAGCAGGCGCTCAACAGGTCGCTTGCGGCCAGGCCGCGTTGATACTCCGCGGAAATCCACGCGGCACTGCCACCCAGGAACAGCATCAGCGCGATTGCCGCCACCAGGAATCGTACGCCCGCCGGGCGCCGCGGCGGCGGCGGCAGGGTGGCGGGGTCGAATGGCTCGATCATGTCCAGCGATGTTCCACGCCCGACCATGCGCCGTTTCAGTCTTGCTTGTCGAGCCACCCGGCCGGCGCCTCGTCCGGCTGCATCCTGCGCTGGAAATGGTGGATCCGGCGGGCCTCCTGCCACAGTTCCATCGCCTGCGGTCCCGCCATGCGGCTCGCCTTCGCGACCGCATCGACATCGTCACGCGCGTCGATGACCTCGAACCGCTCGATATGCCCTGTACGATTGCTCATCAGGTAAAGTCGGTAGGCGGTCATGTCGGTGTCCTGATTGGTCCTGCCACGCAGCCGGCTTCTTAGGGCGCTGTGCCCGACCGACCTACAATCTGGATCAACTATGGGTATTTCCGGGCATTTTGCGCCCGGGCCGCGCGACGGACCAGCCATAGCCGCACGATCAGGACCAGCGCCGCAATCCCGGACGCAGTGCCCAGCAGGGTCGGCAGATGCGGCCGGAACCGGCCGGTCAGTTCCTCGATTCCCTCCCCGAACGCATATCCCAGCGCGGTGAACATCGCGGCCCAGGCCACCGCCGCAACCGCGTTCAACAGCACGAACCGCCGGATCGGCACCTGCGACGTGCCGATCGCGACCGGGCTGATCGTGCGCAGCCCGTACAGGAACCGGAACGCCAGGATGAAACCCACCGGATGCCGTTCCAGCGTCGCGAGCACCCGGGCAAAGGCCGGTCGCGCCATGATCCGCTGGACCCGCGGATGATCGCGATATCGCCGCCCCAGCGCGAAGAAGCTCTGGTCCGCCACGAACGACCCCAGCGCCGTCGCCGCGACCGCGCCCCACACCGGCACCAGATGCCGATGCGCCAGCACGCCACCGGTCAGGACGACGGTCTCGCCCTCCATCCCTGCCCCCACGCACAGCGCGATCAGGCCGTATTTCGCCACCAGCGTTTCGATCGACATCCGGCCGGTCTGCCCGATCCGGCGCACGACCGCCACCATTCAGAAATAGGGCGCGTCGACCAGCCGCTCGGAAATCCACCACAGCGTGCCGCGCGGGTCGCGCACGCCGCCTTGCCGGTCGCCATAGGGCATGTCGTCCACCACCATGATCGGCTCCGCACCGGCCGCGATCGCCCGCGCCATCGCGCGATCGGCGCTGTCGACATACAGATACAGCGACAGCCGACTGGCCGGAAATCCCGCCGCGGTCTCGCTCAGCATGATCATCGTGTCGTCGAATCGCAGCTGGACGTTCGCGATCGCACCGTCCGGCCGCAACGATTGCCCGATTTCCACCGCACCGAACGCCTCGGTCAGGAACGTGACATAGCCGTCGCAATCATCGGCGAAGATATAGGGCACGACCGCCCCGAACCCCGCCGGCCGCCGCATCTACGCCCCGTCGCCGCCTTCACCCGGCGTCGGCGGCAACGACACCCGCCGCGCGCCGTCCACCACCGCGTCCATCCGCGCCTGCTCTGCTTTTTCCGCCGCCACTGCGGCCTTGCTGCGCCCGTG
>NZ_DASVTO010000131.1:0-14948 GCF_036387535.1 Sphingomonas sp. | reverse complement strand
GATGGGGCCGCGCGATCGACCCCGACGCGGCATCCCGCTCCGCGCCGTCGCGCCGAACGCGGTCACCGCGCTGGCGCTCTGCTTCGGGCTATCGGGCGTCCGGTTCGCCATTTCCGCGGCCGGTGGCGCCAGCGGGGATTGGGAAAAGGCGCTGGCGTCGATCCTGTTCGCCGGCGTCCTGGACGGCCTGGACGGGCGGATTGCCCGCATGCTGAACGGAGAAAGCCGATTCGGGGCGGAACTTGACTCGCTGTCGGATGTCATCGCGTTCGGGGTCTCGCCCGCAATCGTGATCTACCTCTGGTCCCTGCAATATATGCCACAATTCGGCTGGACCTTTTCTCTCGCGCATGCGGTCTGCTGCGCCCTGCGGCTCGCCCGGTTCAATGCGGCGATCGACATCAAGGAACAGCCGCACAAATCCGCCGGATTCCTGACCGGCATCCCGGCGCCGGCGGGAGCGGGGTTGACGTTCCTGCCAATCTATCTGTGGCTGTGGACCGGTCTCGGCATCTTCCGCGAATGGTGGATCGTCGCCCCCTGGGCCGCGGTGATCGCCTTCCTGATGGTGTCGGACATCGCCACGTTCAGCTGGAGCGCGCTGAAACTGCGCCACGGTGTCCGGTTCGGTGCGCTGGCCGGTGTCGCGATCCTGGCCGGTGCGCTGATCAGCGCACCCTGGGCGACCCTCACGGTCGCCAGCCTGGCCTATATCGCCGCCATTCCATTCGGGATCGCGGCGTATCGAAAGGTCAGGCAGCTGCGCGAAGCGACGGCGTGATCCGCGACGTCCGGGTGGTCGACACCAGCCGGACCCGCGACGTCGGCACAGGTCCTGACGCGGGCGTGATCGTTCCGGTCCGCAACGCCGCGGCAATTTTGTCCTGCGCCATGTACAGCATCACGGACAATCCCGATGCGACACCCAGGAACAAAAGCGATACAATGGCAAATGCGAACATATGGAGCATGGCAGCCTCGCAACTGGCCTGATGGCCGGATCATCATCATCGACGAGCCGTGAGTAGAACAAGGCTGGCTGATGCAAGTTCCATATGTTCTCTATCTGTTCCGTCGTCAAGCCTTGATTTGTGTAGGAAATGCGACTAACCGCGCCAGCATTCCCCATGCAGGGCCTCATAAACCGGTGCCGTCCGCTCGATCCGAGCTTCGGTCACTGCCCTGCAGAGGTATAACCGGAAGGAGACTATCCCATGGCGGTTCCCACCGTCTCGATGCATGACCTGCTCGACGCAGGCGCCCATTTTGGCCACCAGACCCACCGCTGGAACCCCAAGATGAAGCCGTATATCTTCGGCGACCGTAACGGCATCCACATCCTGGACCTGTCGCAGACCGTGCCGCTGATGGCGCGCGCGCTCGATTTCATCGGCCAGACCGTGTCGCATGGCGGCAAGGTGTTGTTCGTCGGCACCAAGCGCCAGGCGCAGGAACCGATTGCGGAGGCCGCCCGCCGTTCCGGGCAGCATTATGTCAACCATCGCTGGCTGGGCGGCATGCTCACCAACTGGAAGACGATTTCCGGTTCGATCAAGCGCTACAAGTCGCTGGAAGAGCAGCTTTCGGGCGACACGCACGGCCTGACCAAGAAGGAAGTGCTGCAGCTCACCCGCGAACGCGACAAGTTCGAGCTGTCGCTGGGCGGCATCCGCGACATGGGCGGCATCCCGGACGTCATGTTCGTGATCGACGCGAACAAGGAAGAGCTGGCGATCAAGGAAGCCAACACGCTGGGCATCCCGGTCGTCGCGATCCTCGATTCGAACGTCAGTCCCGACGGAATCGCCTTCCCGATCCCGGCGAATGACGACGCCGCGCGCGCGCTGCGTCTGTATTGCGATGCGGTCGCGACGGCTGCGACGCAGGGCAACCAGGGCGGTCGCGCAGCGCGCGGCGAAGACCTGGGCGCGATGATGGAACCACCGGCCGAAGCCGCGCTGGCGACCGCCTGACCCGTTCGTGCCCCCGCAGCCGGCGGGGTCCAGTTCCGATCTGTCGTACTGGACCCCCGCCTTTGCGGGGGTACCTATTTCTGCAACATCGCGCTGCCATCGCGGCGCGCGGACATCGTTTGAAGGGAAGATGACATGGCGGACATTACCGCTGCGGCCGTGAAGGATCTGCGGGAGCGCTCCGGCGCGGGCATGATGGATTGCAAGAAGGCGCTGACCGAAACCGGCGGCGACATGGAAGCCGCAGTCGACTGGCTGCGGACCAAGGGTCTGGCCACCGCCGCCAAGAAATCGGGCCGCACCGCGGCCGAGGGTCTGATCGGCGTGACCGTCGAAGGCAAGAAGGGCGCGGCGGTCGAGGTCAATTCCGAAACCGATTTCGTGTCGAAGAACGAACAGTTCCAGGATTTCGTCCGCACTGTCACCACGCTGGCGCTGGGCACCGGGGATGACATCGCCGCGCTGAAGGCGACCGCCTATCCCACCGGCGGCACCGTCGAGGAAAAGCTGACCGCGAACATCGCGACGATCGGCGAGAACCAGGCGCTGCGCCGCGCGCGCACGCTGTCGGTGAACGAAGGCGCAGTCGTCGCCTATGTGCACAATGCCGCGGCAACCGGGCTCGGCAAGATCGGCGTGCTCGTCGCGCTGGAAGGCAGTGCCGACGTCGCCAAGATCGAGGCGCTGGGCAAGCAGTTGGCGATGCACATCGCCGCCGCCAGCCCGCAGGCGCTGACCGAGGAAGGCCTGGACGCCGCGCTGGTCGAGCGCGAGCGCGCGATCGCGACCGAGAAGGCTGCCGAGAGTGGCAAGCCCGCCAACATCATCGAGAAGATGGTGGAAGGCGCTGTCGCCAAGTTCCGCAAGGAAAACAGCCTGTTGAACCAGTTGTTCGTGATGGACAACAAGACCAAGATCGCCGACGTCGTTGCCGCGGCAGCCAAGGAAGCCGGCGGGACGATCGCGCTGGTCGACTATGTCCGGTTCCAGCTGGGCGAAGGCATCGAGCGCGAGACCAGCGACTTCGCCGCCGAAGTCGCGGCCGCATCCGGCGTCGGCCCGAAGGCCTGATCGCCGCGTCGCCGTCTGGCGGTGGGACGGGTGGATCCTCCATCCGTCCCACCGCCGGCGGCATGATCGCCCTTGATATGCGGTGCTTGGCACCGCGCATGCGGGTCCGTAAGGTGCGCGCCAATCCAGCCCCTGTGAATCGGATCCTTTCCCCACGATGACCCGCCCGCGTTTCAACCGCATCCTCCTGAAACTGTCGGGTGAAGTCCTGATGGGCGGCCGCCAGTTCGGGATCGAACCCGATACCGTGGCGCGCGTGGCGGAGGAGATTTCGGGCGTCGCGCGCGAACATGAACTGTGTATCGTCGTGGGCGGTGGCAACATATTCCGCGGGCTTGCCGGATCGGCCAAGGGGATGGAGCGCACCAGCGCCGATTATATGGGCATGCTGGCGACCGTGATGAACGCCCTGGCGGTGCAGAGCGCGCTGGAGCAGATCGGGGTCGACACGCGCGTCCAGTCCGCGATCCCGATGCCGACGGTGTGCGAGCCGTTCATCCGCCGCCGGGCCGAGCGACACATGGAAAAGGGCCGGATCGTGATCTTCGCCGGGGGCACCGGCAATCCCTATTTCACCACCGACAGTGCCGCCGCCCTTCGCGCGGCCGAAATGGGGTGTGACGCGCTGTTCAAGGGCACGTCGGTCGACGGCGTCTATGATGCCGACCCGAAGAAGGTGGAAGGCGCCACCCGCTATGACAGCGTCAGTTTCAACCGCGTGCTGAGCGACGACCTGCGCGTGATGGACGCCAGTGCCGTCGCGCTGTGCCGCGACAACAATATTCCGATCGTCGTCTTCAACATCCGTGAGCGTGGCAATCTGGCCCGCGTGCTGGGTGGCGAGGGCATCGCGACGATCGTCCGCAACGAGGAGAAGACCGATGGCAGCCTATAACAAGGCCGATCTGGAACGCCGGATGGCGGGTAGCGTCGATGCGCTGCATCACGACCTGCAGGGTTTGCGGACCGGGCGTGCATCGACGTCGCTGCTCGATCCCGTCCACATCGAGGTTTATGGCGCGCGCATGCCGATCAACCAGATCGCGACCGTATCCGTGCCGGAACCGCGCATGATCTCGGTGCAGGTGTGGGACAAGTCGAACGTCGGCCCGGTCGACAAGGCGATCCGGGCGGCGGGGCTCGGGCTCAACCCGATCGTCGACGGCCAGACCCTGCGCCTGCCGATCCCCGAGCTGACCGAGGAACGGCGCAAGGAACTGGCCAAGCTGGCCAGCAAATATGCCGAAGGCGCCCGCATCGCCGCGCGCAACGTGCGCCGCGATGGCATGGACACGCTGAAAGCCGATGAGAAGAAGGGCGAGATCAGCGAGGACGAACGCAAGCGGCACGAAGGCGACGTCCAGAAGCTGACCGACAAGACGATCGGGGAAATCGACGCGCTGGCATCCTCGAAGGAAAAGGAAATCCTGGGGAAGTGAGCGGCGCGCCGGCTGCATCGGACGCCGTTCCCGCGCAGGCGGCCGGCCAGCCGGGCGTGCCACGGCACGTCGCCATCATCATGGACGGCAATGGCCGCTGGGCGAAGAAGCGGTTCCTGCCACGGGTTGCCGGGCACCGTGCCGGAGCCGACGCATTGCGCCGGACGTTGCGGGCGGCGGTGACCGCGGGCATCGAAGTGCTGACGCTCTATGCCTTTTCCTCGGAAAACTGGCGCCGTCCCGCGGCCGAAATTGCCGATCTCATGGGATTGCTGCGCCATTACATCCGCGCGGAAATCGATGAGCTGGCGGAGGCCGGGATCCGGTTGCGCATCATCGGGGATTATCGCCGGTTCGAACCCGACGTCGTGGCGCTGGTCGACGAAGCCATGGCCCGAACCGCGGCGAATCGGCGGGCGACGCTGGTGATCGCCCTGAATTACGGCGCGCAGGACGAAATCGTGCGCGCGGTTCAGGCGATCGTGGCCGAGGGGATCGCCCCCGCGACGATCGATCCGTCGACGATCGCCGCCCGGCTCGATACCGCGGACCTGCCGCCGCTCGATCTGCTGATCCGCACATCGGGCGAACGGCGTCTGTCCAATTTCCTGTTGTGGCAGGCGGCCTATGCCGAATTGCTCTTCGTCGATACGCTGTGGCCGGATTTCGATGCGGCGGCGCTGAATGCGGCGGTGGCGGATTTTGCCGGACGCGAACGGCGATATGGAGGCCTGTGAAAGTCGTTCCAGGCCAGACGCCGGCACGCCGTAGATCCGACCTTGCCACCCGCGCCTTTGCGGGCGGTGCGATGATCGTGGTGGCGGTGCTCGCACTGTGGCTGGGCGGATCCGCATTCTGGTTGCTCGCCACACTGGCGGCGGTGCTCATGCTGGCGGAATGGGCGGGGCTGATGCGCTGTTCCACCCCCCGGATCACCTTGGCGCTTGTCCTGTTCGCGGTGCCGTTGTTGTTCCTGCTGCCGGCGATCGCCGGGCCGGATCGCGACACGGTGGCGTTGCTGGTCGCCGCGGCTTTGTTCACGATGGTGGTCGGCAATTCCGCACGGCTGGGGGCGGGGCTGCTCTATGCCGGGCTGCCGGCAGCGGGGTTGATGTTCCTGCGCGAACAGCCGCTGGGACTCGCGCTGACCTTGTGGACGCTGGCGATCGTATGGGCGACCGATATCGGTGCGTATTTTTCCGGGCGCGCGATCGGCGGGCCGAAACTGGCGCCACGGCTCAGCCCCAACAAGACCTGGGCGGGATTGCTGGGCGGCATGGCCGGTGCGCTGGTGGTGGGCGCGGTCATTGGATGGATCGGAGGATTGCCGTCAACCTATCTCTGGTTGGGGCCGATCATGGCGGTCCTGGCGCAGGCCGGCGACCTGTTCGAAAGTTGGCTGAAACGCCGGGCCAAGGTGAAGGATAGCGGGCGGCTGCTGCCCGGCCATGGCGGTGCACTGGATCGGCTGGACGGCGTGGTGCCCGTGGCGGTGCTGATCGCGGGGCTGGTCGCGGGTGGCATATTGTGACGCGGCGCACGGTTTCGATCCTCGGCGCGACCGGGTCGGTCGGCTCATCGACGCTGGACCTGATCGAACGCGCCGGTGACGGGTTCGAGGTGATCGCGCTGACCGCCCACCGCGATGTCGCGAAGCTGGCGGCGGCGGCGGTCCGCACGGCCGCAAAGCTGGCGGTGGTGGGCGATGCCGATTGTGGACCGG
Source organism: Sphingomonas sp. (assembly GCF_036387535.1). Lineage (GTDB taxonomy): Bacteria > Pseudomonadota > Alphaproteobacteria > Sphingomonadales > Sphingomonadaceae > Sphingomonas_R. The sequence continues at coordinate 8,742 of NZ_DASVTO010000131.1, read as the reverse complement.
CGCTTGCGGACGCACTGTCCGGAACCGGGATCGCGACGGCAGCCGGACCGGATGCCGTGCGCGATGCCGCGGCATCGGGCGCGGAGTGGACGATGGCGGCGATCGTCGGCTGTGCCGGCCTGCCGCCGGTGATGGCGGCCATCGCGGCCGGCGGCACCGTGGCGCTGGCGAACAAGGAGGCGCTGGTTTCCGCCGGCGACCTGATGATTCGCGCGACCGCCCGGTCCGGTGCGACGCTGCTGCCGGTCGATTCGGAGCATAATGCGATTTTCCAGTGCCTGGCCGGCAGCCGGATCGAGCGTGTGCGCCGTATTCTACTGACCGCCAGCGGCGGCCCGTTCCGGACGGCCAGCCTGGATCAGATGCGCGCGGTGACGCCGGCGCAGGCGGTACGCCATCCCAACTGGTCGATGGGCGCCAAGATCTCGATCGATTCGGCGACGATGATGAACAAGGGCCTCGAATTGATCGAGGCGCATCACCTGTTTCCGGTCGGGGCGGACCGGATCGAGATCGTCGTGCACCCGCAATCCGTGATCCATTCGATGGTCGAATATGTCGACGGATCGACGCTGGCGCAGTTGGGCACGCCGGATATGCGCACCCCGATCGCACATGCGCTGGCGTGGCCGGATCGGATGGAGGGCCCATCGGCGCCGCTGGATTTCGCAACGCTGGGTCGGCTGGATTTCGAAGCGCCGGACGACGTCCGCTTTCCCGCGCTCCGGCTGGCGCGCGATGCGGTGATTGCGGGCGGGGCCCGTCCCGCCATCCTGAACGCCGCGAACGAAGTCGCGGTCGCCGCTTTTCTGGGCGGCAAGATCGGTTTTCTCGACATCGCGTTCATCGTCGGCAAAGTTCTGGACGGCTATGACCCGCCGGCGCCTGGCTGCATCGACGATGTGCTGGCGGTGGACGACGAGGCCCGCAGGATCGCGGGTCTGGTGATGAGGAACCTCGCGGCATGACCCAAACCCCCGGTATCGTCATGACGATCCTCAGTTTCATGCTGGTGATCGGGCCGCTGATCTTCATCCATGAACTGGGTCATTATCTCGCGGGCCGCGCGTTCGGGGTGAAGGCGGACGCGTTTTCGATCGGGTTCGGGCGCGAACTGGTCGGCTGGACCGACCGGCGCGGCACGCGGTGGAAGATCGCCTGGCTGCCGCTGGGCGGTTATGTGAAGTTCGCGGGCGACATGAACCCCGCCAGCCAGCCGACCACCGAATGGCTGGCGCTGCCGGAAGCGGAGCGTAATGCGACCTTCCAGGCCAAGCCGGTGTGGCAACGCTTCCTGATCGTGCTGGCGGGGCCGGCGATCAATTTCGTGGTGGCGATCCTCATCTTCATGGCGATCTTCGCGGCGGTGGGAGAGGGGCGGACCCCATCCACCGTCGCGGCCGTGGTGCCCAATTCGGCCGCCGCCCGTGCCGGCATCCGCCCCGGAGACCGCATCACGATGGTGGCGGCACAGGGCGTGTACCGGTTCGAGGACATCGGCGATATCGTGCGCCACCGTGCGGGCGAGACGTTGAAGCTCGACGTATATCGCGGGCAGCAGCAGATCCATATGCGGGTCACGCCCGAACTCGACCTGCAACGCGATCGGTTCGGCAACGAATATCGTATCGGCATCCTCGGCATTGCCGCCGGCGCGCAGGTGACGGTGCCGCTCAGCGCCGCGGAGCTGCCCGGTGCGGCGGTCCGCCAAACCGTGCTGATGACACGGACGATGATCGATACGCTGTGGCAGATCATTTCCGGCCGGCGATCGGTCCGCGAACTGGGCGGGCCGTTGCAGATCGCGAAGCTGTCGGGGCAGGTCGCGACGCTCGGCTGGCTCGACTTCATCTATTTCATGGCGGCGATTTCGGTCAATCTGGGCTTCATGAACCTGCTGCCGATCCCGATGCTGGATGGTGGCCATCTGTTCTTCTACGCGATCGAAGGCGTGCGGCGGAAACCGCTGGATGCATCGGCGCAGGAATGGGCGTTTCGGTCGGGGCTTGCGCTGCTGATGATTTTCATGGTCTTTGTGACGTTCAACGATCTCGGTTCTTTCGGTTTGTGGCACAAGCTTGCCGGGTTGATCGGCTGACGTTGATAGGGCAGTGCAGAATATGGCGTCACTCCGCGGGGGCAGGGGGCGGCACATCCTTATCGAGGGCTGGTTTGCGTGACGGTGATTGAAACCAATATCGGGCGGCGGTTTGCGCCCGGGCTGCTGCTGGGTACGATCCTGGGGGGCACCGCTTCCCTCGCCAGCGCCCAGGGTGCCGCTCCCGCAGGGCCGCGGGTGCCGCCGTCGGTGCAGGTACAGGCCAACACGGCGCCTGCCGCCAGCCTGGCGCCCACCCGGATGATCCGGTCGCTCGGCGTTACCGGTGCGCAGCGGCTGGAACCCGAAACCGTGCGGTCTTATGTCAAGCTGCGCGTGGGCGACACCTATACGACCGAGCAGCTCGATCAGGCGATCAAGGACCTTTATGCGACGCAACTGTTCGCGGACGTGCAGATCACGGGTGCGGAAACCGGCGACATCATGTTGCAGGTCCGCGAGAACCCGGTCATCAACCGCATCGTCTTCGAAGGCAACAAGCGGCTGAAGGAAGACAAGATCCGCCCTGAAGTGAAGCTGGCGCCGCGCCAGATCTTCACGCGCGAAGCCGCCCGGGCGGACGTCGCCCGGATCATCGAGCTGTATCGCCGCCAGGGGCGCTTTGCCGCGACCGTCGAACCGAAGATGGTGCGGCTGGACCAGAACCGCGTCGATATCGTGTTCGAAATCACCGAAGGCGCGAAGTCCAAGGTCCGGCAGATCAACATCATCGGCAACGAGAAATTCTCGGACGGTGAGCTGCGCAGCGAAATGGCGACGAAGCAGTCGCGCTTCTACCGGTTCTTCTCGTCGGGCGACAGCTATGATCCGGACAAGCTGTCCTATGATCAGCAGAAGATGCGCCAATTTTACCTGACCAACGGCTATGCGGATTTCCGTGTGGTTTCGGCGGTGGCGGAACTGACGCCCGACAAGCGCGACTTCATCGTCACCTACGTCGTCGAGGAAGGCGATCGCTACAAGTTCGGCGATGTCGACCTGGAAAGCGACATTCGCGATGTGAAGGCGGATACGTTCAAATATCTGCTGCCGATGAAGAAGGGCGATTGGTACAACGCCAAGCAGATCGAAGACACCGTCGACTCCATCACCGAGACGACGGGCCTGCTGGGCTTCACGCCCGATGTGCGTCCCGATTTCCGGCCGGAGAAGGAGACGCTCACCATGAACGTCACCTTCAAGATCAACGATGCGCCGCGCGTCTATGTCGAGCGGATCGACGTGAACGGCAACACGCTGACGCAGGACAAGGTCGTACGCCGCGAATTCCGGCTGGCGGAAGGCGACGCGTTCAACAGCTTCCGGGTCAAGCGGTCGCGGGACCGGATCCAGTCGCTGGGCTTTTTCCAGGACAAGTTCGAAATCGAACGCAAGCAGGGGTCGGCGCCCGATCGCGTCATCCTGGAGGCGAATGTCGAGGAGAAGTCGACCGGCGAGCTGCAGCTGTCCGCCGGCTATTCCAGCCTGGAAAAGTTCATCGTCGACCTGTCGGTGACGCAGCGCAACTTCCGTGGCAAGGGCCAGGTGCTGCGCGCCAGCGGCAGCTATTCGACCTATTCCAAGTCGGTCGAATTGGGGTTCACCGAACCCTATCTGTTCGATCAGAACATCGCGGTCGGCGTCGATCTGTTCCGACGGGATCTCAATTCGTTCAACTTCCGGGCGGACAACAGCCGCAACACGACCTATCAGCAAACGACGACCGGGTTCCAGATCCGGGCCGGCGTGCCGCTGACCGAATTCGTGCAACTGGCGCTCCGCTACGGCCTCAGCCAGGACAATGTCACGCTCGATCGGTCGACCTTCTTTTCGGACACCGACGGGAACGGCACGATCGAGTGCGATCCGCTGCTGGCCGGGCGGTATCTGTGCGACGCGATCGGGAAGCGGATCACCTCGTCGGTCGGTTACTCGCTGGTCTACAGCAACCTGAACAACTCGATCCGCCCGACGGCGGGCCAGCGCATCATCTTCTCGCAGGATTTTGCCGGGCTTGGCGGTAGCGTGAAATATATCAAGTCGAAGATCGATGCCGACAAATATTGGGGCCTCGGCTCCGGGTTCGTCTTCTCGGTCGGGCTTGAGGGGGGTTTCATCTACTCCTACGACAAGAGCCGTGGCGAGGGGATCGACAAGGTCCGGCTGGTCGATCGCTGGTTCCTGGGGCAGCCGCAGCTGCGCGGGTTCGACATTCGTGGCGTCGGTCCGCGGATCCAGCGGGTTCCGTACAACAGCGACGGCACGCTCAACACCGCGATCGCGCGCAACCAGATCCAGGATGATGCGATCGGTGGACGGGCCTATTATCTGGGTCGCGCCGAACTGGAAATCCCGCTGGGATCGGGCGCGCGGGACCTGGGATTGCGGCCGTCGATCTTCATGGATGCCGGTGCGGTCTTCAACGTCACGCGACCGGTTCTGGTCGATACGCAGGTGTGCGATATCCCCGCGAGCGGCACCACCGCCGCCACGACCCGGATCGTGTCGAAGGCCAGCGGATGCCCCACCGGCGCCAGCGTGTCGGCCAACCAGTCCGGTGCGTTCCGCGAAGTCTTTCTTGGCGACAGCCCGAGCCCGCGACTTTCGGTCGGTGTCGGGGTGAACTGGAATTCACCTTTCGGGCCTTTCCGGATCGACGTGGCTAAGGCACTGCTGAAAGAACCAGGGGACGACACCAAGTTCTTCACATTCAACGTAGGGACGCAGTTCTGATGATTAACCGTATGAAGACCCTTTCGCTGGGCGTTGCCATGGCGGCGGCTCCGCTGCTGTCGGCCGCACCCGCCTCTGCACAGGCGCTGGGCGTCGCCTCCGCCAATCTGGAAGCGGCGCTGGGCAATGCCGCCGCGCTGAAGACTGCGGAAACGCAGATCCAGACCCAGTACAAGGCGCAGATCGACGCATTCAACGCACGTCGCACGGCGATCACCGCCGAGTTGACGCCAATGGCCAATGAAATCCAGACGTTGCAGAACAATCCTGCCACGGCACCTGCGACGTTGCAGGCAAAGGTCACGACCTATCGCACGCGCGAAGCCGCCGCCCAGCGGGAGTTGCAGCCGCTGGCCGCACCATTCCAGCGCCCGCTTTCCTATGCGCAGGAACAGGTCGCGTCGAAGCTGGACGCCGCGCTGCGTGCCGCCATGGTCGCGAAGAGGGTCGGCATCATCGTCAACCCGCAGGCCGTGGTCGCGATCCAGCCGGCCGCCGATCTGACTGCCGATGTGACGACCCAGCTGAACGCGCTGGTCAAGACGGTGGCGATCACGCCGCCCGCCGGCTGGCAGCCGGGCCAGGGCCAGCAGCAGGGCGCGGCACCGGCCGCACCCGCGACGCCCGCCGCCCGCCCGCAGGGTCGGTGAGCGACGCGTCGGTGACCGACACCGGCGCGGAGGACGTGTCCGCCATCGGCCCGCTGGATATCCGGCAGGTGATGGCGGCATTGCCGCACCGCTATCCGATGCTGCTGGTCGATCGGGTGGAATCGCTGATTCCGAACCGATCGATCCGCGCGATCAAGGCCGTGACCATGAACGAGCCGTTTTTCCAGGGACACTTCCCCGGACGGCCGATCATGCCGGGCGTGCTGATCGTCGAGGCGCTGGCGCAGGCCGCCGGCGTGCTGGCGGTCAAGTCGCTGGGCCTGGAGGGCAGCGGCAAGCTCGTCTATTTCATGGCAATCGACGATGCGAAGTTCCGCGCACCGGTCGAGCCCGGCGTGCTGATGACGCTGGAGGTCGAGTTCACGCAGATGCGCAAGACCGCGAGCAAATTCGCGGGTCGGGCGCTGGTGAACGGGAAGGTCGCCGCGCAGGCGAACTTCACCGCGATGATCGCCGACCCGCCGGCCTGATCGATCCCCGGATACCCCGGTGCGTCCGGGGTACGACCCGTCACCGGCGGCGGATCAGATCGTCAAGGTCGGCAGGGCGGTTGATATTGGCAACCGGGCGGTCGATCCGCACGGTTGCCGCGCCGCTGGCGCCGATCCAGCCACGCATGGCCCGGTCCGGATCCTCCTGCAGATGGCGGAGCAGGAGATCCGTGAGCGTGACCGGCCAGAGACCGAGCAGCGGCTGCCCCGCGATCACGGCCGGCCCCTGGCCGAGCAGCGCGCCAAGTTCCCGCGGAAGATCAGGAAGATCGCACCCACTGGTGAGGACATCCGTGAAGCCTGTCGCCCGCGCATGAACCAGTGCACCGGCCAGCGCGCCGAGCGGCCCGAGCCCCGGCTCCGGCTGATCCGCCACGGTCGGCAGCCCCGGCCATGACCGGCCGATGACCACCAGCGCATCGCATTGTGGCCGCAGCCGATCGACGACATGGTCCAGCAGGGCGCGGCCATCCAGCAGCGCCCGTGCCTTGTCACTGCCGAACCGCCGCGCGGCGCCGCCGGCGAAGATGGCGCCGAGCCGCGTCATCGTTCAATCGAACCGGACGCGCACGCCACCGAACACTGTCCGGCCCAGCGTCGCATAGCCCACAACGTCCCGATAGCGCGCATCGCCCAGATTCTCCACGCGGCCGAACGCCTCGATCGCCGGCGTGATCCGATAGCCGATCCGCGCGGAGGCCAGCACATAATCGTTCAACCGCACGCGCGGGGAGGGGAACTGGTCGAAGTCGGTGTCGTAGCGGACCCCGACATAGCTCGCCGCCGCCCCAAGGCTGACTGGCCCGGTGGCATAGTCGGCGCTGAGCGTTGCGCTATGCTTCGGCCGACGGACTTCGCGCAGGGTGGTGCCGGCCGCGACCTGCTGATCCCGGGCATCCAGATAGGTATAGCTGGCGTCGATGCGCAGACCGTCGAGCGGCCGGACCTGCCCGGTCAGTTCGATGCCGCGACGCCGGCTGCGCCCCGTGGCATTGGCGGTGGACGACAGGAAGGTGACGGAGTCGAATGTCCCGACGATCTCGTCACGCAGCCGGTTGTCGAACGCCGCGGCGGACAGGAAGAAGTCCGTGCGGTCCAGCCGAACGCCGGCTTCGTAGCCGCGCGAGCGTTCGGGCCGGAGCGTCGGATTGCCGACGAACGATCCGGGGAAGAAGCCGTAGAGATCGAAGAAGGTCGGCTGCGCGATCCCCTCGCCATACCCGCCGAAGACCGACAGCGTCTTGGTGAGTTGGAGGACGGCGTTGCCGCGCACCGTGGTCGCATCGGCGAAGCGGCTGAAGGTGTCGCGACGCACCGCGACATCGGTGGTGAGACGATCCGCCCAGCGCCCGCGCCATTCGCCGACGAAGGCAGTGCGGCCGCGGGTCTGATCCTGGCTCGCGGCGCCGCCATATTGCGCATCGTCCGACACGAAGCTTTCGTCCTCGCGCTCGATCCGGCCGATCAGTTCGTGGGCGACCGGGCCGGTGGCGAAGCGTCCGACCACTTGCCCGCCCGCGCGGAAACGATCGCCGCTGGTGCTGTTCAGCCGGGTCGCGGCACGGCGGTTGCGGTTTTCCGATCGCAGATACTGCCCGTCGATCTGTACCGCCACCGGATCGGTCGGGTCGATGCCATAGCGCGCCCAGGCCCGCACCGCGCCCGTTTCGACGCGGGCGGAATCGGCGGTGTCGGCACGCTGGAACGTCACCGGGTCACTGCCATCGAATTCGGTATCGGCCCGGATATAACGGCCGACGATGCCGATCTCGCCATGCTCGCCCGGCCGCGCCACTGCCTTCAGGCTGGCGGTCAGGTTTTCGTAGCCGTCGCGATCGCCGCGACCGCCGCCCAGAATGTCGATGCCGCCGTCGCGCAGATAGCTGGCCGTGGCGGATACGCCGCCGCGTTCGGTGCCGCTGGCCGCCGCAAACGACCCGCGCGCGAAATCATGGCTGCCATATTCGCCGGTCGCCACGATCCGCGTACCCTGCAACGGGTCCGGCGTCTCCAGCGCGATGACGCCGCCCAGCGCCTCCGACCCGAACAGCGCGGATTGCGGACCGCGCACGATTTCGATCCGGCCGAGCCCGTCGCTGACCAGCGTCTCGAACCGGGCCTCGTTGCCGGATGCGGGATCGTTGAACGCGATCCCGTCGATGGTCAGCAGCGTATGGTTTGCCTCCGCGCCGCGGATGCGGACCTGTGCCTGCGCGCCGCGCCCGCCGGAGGTGGCGACCGCCACTCCGGGCGTCAGCCGCAACAGATCGGTGACCAGCGGCAGCCCCTGTGCGTCGATCGCTGCCTGATCGATGACGCTTACCGACACGGCGCTGTCGCGCGCGGTGATCGGTTCCAGCGAACCCGTGACGATGATGTCGGACGGCGCCGCCGTGGTGGCGACCGCCAGCAAAAGTAGATTGATCATGAAAACCCCTCAGAGACGATGACGTCGTCTCGGAGGCGCGGACGCCCGGAATTGGGCGCGCCGTTCCACGCGCTGACGGCTGGACCCGGCCGGGCGCGGACGACGACACAGGGCAGGTTCCTGACTGACGCGTCCGCCGGGGCGGGCACGATCACAGTTGCGGGCACAGCGCCGGATTTCGACCGGCTTCCCTTTCACCCGTCCCCCCGGACTGTCGCATCCGTGGACGGCACCTTGCGTCGCGGCGGCGGGTGGGGCAGGCCGCGCCGCTTGTCAAGCGTGCCGCACCGCGGTAGGAGCGCGCCTTCGCCCGGCTGGTCG